>CAJWHT010000010.1 GCA_913041495.1 uncultured Desulfobacteraceae bacterium
GTGTTGAGGTATTTGTCTATTAACAGTATCAATGTATACAATGTATGGTTCTCCGGTCTCAATGGCTTCGTAGAGCAGGTGGGCCAGTCCCGGGCCCTCCTCAAAGTGCTTGTACTTCCAGCCCACGCCGTCGGCCCGCTTTTCATCGGGTTTGGGATAAAGATCCATGAAGGACTTTAAGCCTTTGGCCCCCACATCCCCGGGTTTGAGGACGAAGGGCAGGCCGCCCTTGGCACCGTAAGATCCCAGAAGGGCGTTAATAATATAGATGGAACGGCAAATGTAGAAAGAATCCTTATACCGGGCCGCCATCCAGCCGGGGTGCCAGATCACGCTGGGGGCCGCCTCTGCCAGTTCTTCCACAAAGCTGCGCAGCTTTGAGGCTTCGATACCGGTTTCCTTTTCCGCCCATTCCGGGGTATAGGGGGTCACGAACTGCTCCAGCTCCTTGAACCCTTCCACATAACGGTCCACAAACCGCTTATCGTAAAGGCGTTTGGCAATAAGCTCATGGATCACGGCCAGGTTGAAAGCATAGTCGGTGCCGGGGCGGATCATCATGAACCGGCTGGCCTTGGCCGCAGATACGTTTGACCGGATATCGATCACGGAAAGCTTGCAACCCTTTTCCATGGCATCCATGAGGTTATTCACCTCCTGAACATTTACCGCTTCAAAAATATTGCGGAACTGGAGGACCACATGCTTGGCGTTTTTAAAATCATAGGCAACGGCTTTCCGGCCCATACCGGTAAGGGAGAGGGCGGAATGCTGGACGTTCCTGGCACAGGAGGAGTCATGATTGTTGTAGTTGGGGGTGCCGATCCCACGGAGGAAAGCCCTGTGCATATCCCTGAAGGGCCCGCCGCGGTCGGTAAAGGAGATGGCCCTGGCACCGTGTTCATCGCGGATTTTCTTCAGCCGGTCCGCCACATAATCAAAGGCTTCGTCCCAGGTGGCCTTGCGCCACTTGCCTTCTCCGCGTTCCCCTTCCCGGATCAGCGGGGTCTGGGGACGCTCATTGTCGTGGAGCAGCGCCGTACCGGCCGCCCCCCTGGGGCAGACCGCCCCCTTCATTGCAGGCACGTGGGGATTGCCCTTGATAAAAGCCACCTGGCCGTTTTCAACCTGAACGTCAATGGGGCAGCGCACGGTGCACATGCCGCAAACACTAAACACGGAACTCTTTGACATATCTGCTCTCCTTTGGGAGTTTTATAAATGTATAAATTTATGGCCTCAATCTAAAGCCATAATTATGCCAGGCGAAACGCCACCGGCACCTACTCACCACAAACCATTGAAATTTAACAATATTTAACCTAATAAAAAATCATTTCAGATAATAGCCCAGGACAGAGGGGATCATATCATTGCCTGTCTCAGCTCCCGGTACACCCGGGCAAAGCGGCAACCTGTTGTGCGATCTCCGGCAAGACATCAATTTTTCAGGGTGTTTCAGGGACTTGCAATAAAAAACTGGCGGTGCAATAAAATCATTGCACCGCCGGTATTCCGCTGGGAAAAAGATCCGCTATATCTTTTGTTCAACCGTCTTGAAACAGGGAGCACAAAGCTTTGAACCGTCAAATAGCCGGATTCTGGACTCCATGGTGGACTCACCGCAATTGTCGCAGGGAATACTTTTGAGAATGCGGGCGGGCCGCACCGGCGGGGAATCAAATTCCTGGATGTCGAACAAATCATCCAGGTCCGCATCCAGTAGCATCCGGATACGCGTCTGCTTGTCCACGCCTTCCTTTCTGCCGGTATCCCGGAAAAGCGCCCGGAACCCTTTGCCCGTATCCCTGTTAAAAAAAGTGAAGGCGGATTTTCCGTAATCCCGGTGCACCAGATTCCCCTTGCCAAAGGAACAGCCGGCCAGGAACTGAATGGCATCCACCCCGCACATATCCGTCTCGGTAACGCAGAGGCTGTTGGCGGTATTATGGAGGTTGAGACGTGTCATGGCCAGTTCGGCCGCCCGGATACCGATGGTCAGCCCGGGGCAGTTGTGCCCGTGAAAGGCAATGGTTTCTTCTATTCTTTTTTTATCCAATGTACATGGCATAGTTGCGGTACTCCTTTTTCCGGTATCACCGGTCCTGATTGGGTTTCAACTTAGTTCATGTAAGTTGTTATAATCTTATGGAAAAGCCCTTCCGCCTTAATCTCATCCAGGGTTTTCTGCATCGCCTGAACCAGAGCGTCCGGCGTCTGGCGATTGAATCCGAAGTAATGCTCACCTTTGGCCAGAAGGAACACGGATTCAAAATCCTCCGGATCCAATCCCTCTTCCTTGATCAACCACCCGGTCACATTTTTATCATAGGCAAAAAGCACGGTGTTTTTCCTTTCCAGAAGCATCCGGTATGATCTTGCCCAGGGAAGAATTCGTATATCTTCCCGGGTCTGCTGCGCCCCCATCCGCTGAAGGATCAACACCATAAGATCAACGGATGATCCCACGGCCCGGCCGTCCACGTTGAAATTATACGGCGGGAACTCCTCGGTCATGAGGATGAGATCATCGATTCCGCCAGCAGTGGCCGTGGGAGCAATTCCCCAACAAATTAGAAAGAAAAGGATGGATGCCAGGCACTTCATCTGAAAAATTCTCCATGAAAATCTGGGGAAGTATTCTTGCACAAAACCATGAGAATTGAAAGCACCCAAATCCCCACAACCCCAATTTGCCCGGGATCGTAACACACCCGGGGCTTTTTATCTCACAGCCCAGGCAATAATATATCAATGCAAAATTGCTTTCCAATATGGTTTACCATGGTTCCCAGCCCCTATTTATTAATGCAATCTGGCTCTTTTTTGTGTATATTAGCAACCTTTCCATTAACTATTTATATACACAGGAAATTAGAATGAAAGTTGATTTAGATAAGGTCAGTTATGTGCTTGGACAAAGCATCGGTGGGGATTTTAGAAGACAGGGCTTTGAAATAAATCCTGATATTTTCATGGATTCATTTATTGCGGCGTTTAACGGGGAGAAACCCACGATGCCGGTGGGTGAAATGCAGCACATCATGCAGAATTTTCAAAGGGCAATGCAGGATAAAAAGCAGGCCGAGCAGATGGAAGCAGGGAAAAAAAATGTCGAAGCCGGGCAACAATTTCTTGAGGAAAACGGTAAAAAAGAAGGGGTTATAACAACGGAAAGCGGACTTCAGTATAAAGTGATTACGGAAGGCACCGGAAAAAAACCCTCTGCCACAGATACCGTTGAGACCCATTACGAAGGCAAAACACTTGATGGCAACATCTTTGACAGCTCTTACAAACGCGGCACCACAACAACGTTCCCCCTGAACGGCGTCATCAAAGGCTGGACAGAGGCGCTCCAACTGATGGCCGAAGGGTCAAAATACGAGCTGTATATTCCATCCGAGCTTGCATATGGTGCCGCCGGAAGCGGGGGGACGATCGAACCCTACTCAACATTAATCTTCACCGTTGAGCTTATTGCGGTAAAATAAGGGGCATCCCATTTAGATAAAAAGCGCTGCCACGCCGGCCATGGTCAGGACCACTCCGGTGAACTGCACCGGCCGGAGGCGTTCCTTTAGGACAAGGGCACTGAGGACAACAGTGACTGCGGGGTATAGGCTGCTGACAACAGCAGCGATACTGAGCATCCCGCGGCTTGCAGCCAGGGTAAAGGCAAAGGCGGCCATGGTATCCATCATCCCCATGAATATGATCAGGGGCAGGTAGGAGCAAAGCCGTGGCCCTGTCCCACTGCCGGCAGGCTTTGCCAGGCCCATCACCGGCAGCAGGAAGACAAAGGTGGCGGACCGCATAACGGCAGATGCCCAGAGCGGATCCGAGGCACATGCCCTGTCCATGAGAATAAAGTAGAATCCGATACAAACAGCGGCCCCGAGAGCCAGGTGAATGCCACGGGTCCACCGGCCGGCAGGCCCTGCCGAATCTTTGTTCTGGCCTTGGCCCGGGTCCGGAATTTGATTGGGCGCCATGGCCGCAAGTACCGCACCGAAAAAGGCCATGGCAAGCCCTGTTACAGCGACTGCCGACAACACCTCCCCTGCGAACACCCCCCAGACCACCGGCAGCAGCGCCCCGGTGGCACTGATGGGGGCCAGAACCGACATCATCCCCGTGGCCAGGCTCCGGTAAAGCAGATACATGGCCGCAATTCCGGTAAGACCTGCCGGGATTGCCCAGATAAGGCAGGTATCCCCCGGCATGGGCCGGCCGGATACCGCCAGAATACTCCCAAGCAGCACCACCCCGGTGCCGTTGGCAATAATCAGCACCCGAAGCGTCGGTATCTCACGGCTTTTCAGGCCGCCGATAAAATCCGCAATACCCCACCCCATACAGGCGGCAACGGCAAATCCAACGGACATCATAGGTTTTCTACCCCCGGTTGATGTTTTCACTTGCCAGGAGTCTACCCCGGGGATATAACCAAGTAAAATTAATCCTTTTTATAAATTGGATAACTTTGAATTATGCTTCCGGATCTGAACCGCCTCAAAGTCTTTTATCATGTCTATACCGCCAACAGCATCATCAAGGCGGCCGAAGCCCTGTACATCACCCAGCCGGCCGTCAGCCAGCAGCTCAAAAAATTGGAGACGGAAATCAAAGCCCCCCTGTTTACGAGGCGGCATAAGAAAATTATCCCCACCCATGCGGCCCACAGGCTATTTACCACCGTAAAACCCTTTTTAGAGGGGCTGGCCTGCGAAATTGAACATATATCCACCCCCATGGACCGGCCATGCGGCCCCCTGCATATCGGCGCTCCCATCGTCTTCGGCACCACCTACCTGCCCGATATCTGCCATGCGTTCAGAACCGCATACCCGGAAGTACGGTTTACCGTTACTTTCGGAGAGTCGGACGAACTGCTGGAACGATTGAATATGGGTGAGCTTGACCTGGCAATGATTGATTATTTCTCCCCCCTGGACCAGATGGCCGGAGGGCCGGAACAATACAGCATCCAGGCATTGATGCAGGAACAATTTATCCTGGCCTGTTCCCGGGACTACTACGATGCCCGTGTGAAAGGCGATGTCTCCCTGGATCATCTGAAGACCCTGGAATACCTGACGGATGAAAATCATCCTACCATCCTGAGGCACTGGTTCTGGTATTATTTTAAGAAGAGCGTGACAGATTTGAATATCGTCATGGCCATCGCCGCCCATCAGGCATTGATGGCCTGTATCCGCAACGGCATGGGGGTGGCCATTACGTCCCACCACCTCTTTACCCGGCAAATCGATGCCGGAGAGATTATCCCTGTTTTTCCCTCACCCCGGAAGCTGGTCAACACCATTTCCACAGTCTCTTTGAAAGGGGCGGTGCCGACCATGACACAAAAGGTATTTCAAACCTTTCTGGAAAAAAGGTTTCACACCGATCAAGGGGAAACACCCGCCTGAAAACGACTGCTGCCGGGAAGGGGGTGCTGCCGTTCTGATCCGTTGCCCCGGTGGGCGTTGTAAACGGCCCAGCCGGTGGCAATAAAAGCCACAAGAGCCAGCGACACTATAATCAAACCGATATGGATCTGCATGGATTCCTCCTTTTTGCCTGTTATTCGGGGCGATGTTCTTCCGACCCGAAGTCAACGGAAAGCTTACCAGCCAACTGTGGAGAACATCGGAGTGAACTATGTAGATATCTTGAAGATTTCCGTGGTGTGTTGAAACGGACTGCCCCGGTTCCCCCTGATAAAAACCCCGGCAGCCCGTGTACAGGCGGCCGGGGCGTCTTCATATCACGGCCATCCCCTTAAGCGATGATATCGATATCTTCATCCGAGGTATCGGTCTCAAGATAGTCCAGCAACTGAGATAAAAGGTCTTCACCATCACTGCCGCCGATTATGCCGTTCTGGGCGGTGTAAGCATCCGCCACTTGCTGGGGCGGTGGGGGTGGGGGTTCAAATCCTGTATCATCCAGAACAGTTTTGAGTTCAGCCCCACTCAGTTCACCATCCTCGTCCAGATCATAATCAGAAAAGCTGCTTGAAAATTCAGACCCGGCAATTTCGGAAATACCCGCCGTCAGTGTTTCATACTCATCTTCGGAGATGCCGCCGGAACCGTCGGTATCCGCAGCATCAAACATCCCGAGTTTGTCCCCGTCCGCATTGCCACGGCCCTCCATGGACGGCGGCGGGAAAGTATTTCCCCCCTGAACGCCCTGGGAATTGCTGTTGCCCTGGTACGCAACATATATCATATTGTACAAATTGCTTGATCCGCCAATGCTTCCAACCATGACCTGCCTCCTTTATCCTTTTGATTTCCGATCTTCCGTAACCTTAAAGTTTCAGGCGTCCGTACCTTACCATCTAAAGTATAAAAAAGAAGTGTGGAGGAAATATGAAGGCATTACGCAGAAAAATGGAGGGTTCAACGGGAAGATCACCCAAAAAATTTAGAGCCCCCCCTTCAAATGACATGCCGGACTCGGACTTGGCATCGGCGAAATAAGACTTATTGTTTTAATATGCTTATGGAATAAGCCACGCCAAAACTATAATCCGATCAGGAGAAATTATTATGTCAACCCACCAATGTAAAAAATGCGGTAAGGTTTCCGGCAGTAAAGCTGATATCTGCGCACCGGCCCCAGAGGTAGGCTCGTTTTACGTCTGTGACGACTGCAGCAAGCACAGTGTTGAACCAGAAGCGCTTTGCAAACCTCTGGAGATGCACCCCAAGTACTTTTGCAAGAGCTGCGGTACCCCAGGGGTAAAACCGGATTCTCTTTGCAAACCGAAAAAGATCTTCGTATAGAAATCAGGAATATAGACGCAAAAAGGGCTTAGGAAATTTTCCTAAGCCCTTTATTTTTATGGTAGGCACGAGCGGACTTGAACCGCTGACTTCTACCGTGTCGAGGTAGCACTCTACCAACTGAGTTACGCGCCTTCAAACGAATGAGTTTTTTATCAAACCTTAAAACCGATGTCAATAAAAACTATGGTCAGTTTTCATTTTTTTCCGTGGTTTCACCCGCGTCTGTTTCAGATAAAATCTCCTCTGGGCCGGCGTCTTCACGGGTTTCCACAAAACGGATGTGGATCCCTTCTTCGGAAACCTCTGCGATCTCAATGCCGAAGCCTTCAAAGGTTTTGAGAAGCACGGCATTGGCAAACTGCTCCGGGCTGCCCTTGTAGGTGATCTCCATGACGGCATGGGAAGAGCCGATCTCCCTGGGCTGCATATTCTGAATGTCCCGGATATTCTGGAATCTGCGTTTCAGGGCCAGGAATCTGGGCAGAAAATTCTCGCCTTCAATGGCAACGTTAAAACTGTTTTCTTTTCTTAGGGTCTGGCTCCAGAACTGATCGATCTTTTGCATAAGTTCCTGGCCGGCGGCACCGGCAGCCTGGGTCAGGGCCTGGACAATGCCCTCTGCCTCTGTCTGACTTGTGGCCGTGGCGTTTGTCTTGGTATGGATGACGGCAGTTCCCGAGGCAAGATCATATCCCCGGATATCCACCACGGCGTCAAAGGCTTTTTCATCCCCCATCCGGTTAAAGGATTCTGACGCACCGGCCTTCCCGATAAACACCAGATCCGCTTTTAAGGCCCGCCCCAGGTCCATGGCCGCAGCTTCATCGTAAATGGAGGAAAAGGTGATATTGTAATAGGAGGGGTCGGGAAAATCCCGGCCCTTGACGGTAAAAGCCACCCGGTTCCCGGTCAGCGCCTTTTTCAATTCGGTATCGGCCAGGGAGGTATAGGGTTCGGGATTGTTTCCCCACCAGTATTTGGGCAGGATGTCCTCGGGGGTCTGCTCGGCAATGAAAAAGAGTACCGTCGGCTTATCTTTTCCGGATTTGAGAATCCGTGCCTCCTGAAGCCGCCGCTCCAGCAGATCCAGGTTGATCTTTGATTCAACCCCAACCAGGTAGCTGTCCTTGTACTGGATGCTGTCCAGCACGCGGTAGGTGGTGACAAAGTCCCTGGCCCCCGGTAACAGGCGGTCGTAAAGGAATTCAAGATTCGAGGCAAACACCTGGCGGGAAACAATGGCGGCAAAGGCATTCTGAACGGCCTGGGACAAGGCCTGGTCCACCGCCCTTTTTTTCGCGGCGGTAATATTCTGCTTGTAGATCTTCTGCTGGCCGGTGGTCACGCCGGTGAGGACATCTGGGTTATCAGCGGCCTGAAGGGCCGGCGGCAGGAGGATGCTGGCCGCGGCGAACAGCACCAGGGCCAGCCGGATCACGGAATGAATTGTCATGATCATACCTTTCTTTGGATTGAGTAATCTGCTATCAGGCTCAACAATGTTTTAGACGGGGAATCTTCAAAGGCGGACAGGGCCTTTATGGCGGTCTCCACATGACGAACGGCCCTTTTTTCGGTATAGGCAATGCCGCCAAGATCTGAAATCTTATCCCTGAGCCCGGCAAAACGGTCCGGATCAAATTCGGAATCTTGAATCACCGACAGTATCCACTCCCGGTCGGCCGGTCCGGCATTGGCAAGGCTGTGGATCAAGGGCAGGGTCAGTTTGCCCTCCCGGATATCCGCTCCGGGATTTTTCCCCAACTCTTCGGCCGTGGCCGTATAATCCAAAAGATCATCCGCCATCTGGAAGGCCATTCCCAGGTGGTACCCGTAATCCGTGAGTGCGGTTTCCTTCTTTTCCGGGGCATTGGCCACAATGGCGCCGCTTCTGCAGGCGCCCTGGATCAGGACGGCGGTCTTTCGTTCAATAATCCGGTTATACTCATCTTCTGTCAGATCCGGCCGGCCCTTGTTCTCCAACTGGTCAATCTCGCCCTGGGACATCTCCTGGGTAATCCGGGCAATGACGGAAATCACCTTGGGAGACCCGGTCCGTGCCGCAACATTCAGGGCACGGGCCAGGAGAAAATCACCTGTCAGGACCACCTTGGGGGCATCCCACCGGGTGTGGGCAGCCGGTTTCCCCCGGCGCATATCCGCCCCGTCCACCACGTCATCATGGAGCAGGGTGGCAGCATGGAGATATTCAAATATGGTGGAAAAAAGGATCTCCTCCCCTGTGGCGTAGCCACACATCCTTGCGGCATGGATCATAAGCAGAGGGCGCAACCTTTTTCCACCGGCAAAAAGCAGGTGGGAGGCAATTTCACGGACCAGTTCCAGGTTGGGTGACAGGTTCTCTTCAAGGGCGGCCTCCACCTGTTCAAGATCCGGCCCCACCATAGAGATGATTTGTTGTTTTATATCGGCAGTCATGCCTTCTCCCCGGCAATATCATATTCAAATGCGTCTGTTATTCTTACCTGAACAAGGGTCCCGATGTCCAGACCATCCGAATAAATAAAGGTGACCCCGTCCACTTCCGGGGCCTGGAAGGGGGTTCTGCCGATATAGACGCCCTCCTCCGGGCTTTCTTCGATCAATACGGGATAGATCTGCCCCAGATGACGCTCGTTCAAGGCTTCGGAGATCTTCGCCTGCTCCGCCATAATGGTGTCGTGGCGCTGTTCGGCGACATCTTCGGGCACATGGTTCTTAAATCCGTGGGACTTGAGATCATCGGAATCCGAATAGGTAAATACCCCGAGGTGGTCAAATTTCACCTCCCGGATAAAATCCAGCAGGGTCTGAAACTCATCTTCGGTTTCACCGGGGAATCCAACGATCACTGTAGTTCTCAGACAGGCCTGCGGGTCCAGCCTTCGGATGGTTTTAAACAGGGTTATAAGATCTTGCCGGGTGTAGGGGCGCCCCATCCGCTTCAGGGTGGAAGAGGCGGCATGCTGAATGGGCACATCGTAGTAGGAACAGATGTTGGGATGCTTGTGCACCGCCCTGATGACGGCCTCATCCAGGGTTTTGGGATGGGTGTAGAGAAACCGTATCCAGGCGGATTTATCTTTTGCCTGCACCGCCTGTGCTAATTCATCCAGTACGGTGTCAAATCCTGAATCGCCTGCCAGGTCCTGGCCGTAGTCCGTGGTGTTCTCCGCTGTCAGGATGATTTCCTTCACCCCAGCTTCCACCAGGGTGGCGGCTTCAGCGCAGATATCCGCCACAGGCCGGGACCGCTGCTTACCCCTAAGAGATGGGATGATGCAATAGGTGCAGTGGCGGTTACAGCCCTCGGAGACCTTGATGTAGGCAAAGCCCTGTGACAACAACTCACGGCTGTCTTCCAGATTCTGGAATGCCCGTTTATTGGGATCGGGAAACAGGGTGAGCGCGGCAGTTTCCCCGCCTTCCACCGCTGCCACGATCTGTTCACAGGCGGCCGTTCCCAGAAAGGCATCCACTTCAGGCAGGCTTTTCACCAGATCCGGATCATCCTTGTACCGCTGGGCCAGGCAGCCTGTGGCCACCAACCGTTTGCAGACGCCGTCTCTCTTGTATTCCGCCATGTCCAGAATGGTTTCAACCGCCTCGTCAGAGGCGGTTGAAATAAAGCCGCAGGTATTGACTATGATGGCATGGGCCTTGGCCGGATCACCTGTAATCTGATGTCCGGCCGCAGCCAGCTTGCCAAGCATGATCTCGCTGTCCACCTGGTTCCGCGAACAGCCCAGTGTTTCTAAGTATACGATCATATGGCTTTGGCCATAAGGTCGCCCAGAAGGGATGAAAAGCGGGCCGGATTTTCCAGTTTTCCGCCTTCGGAGATCACGGCAATATCATAGAGCAGATCGGAGTAATCCGTCAGCACCGGGTTGGTGGTGTCGGACTCGAACAGGCCCTTGATCTTTTCCATGACCGGATGGTTGATGTTTACTTCCATCACCCGTTTCTGCTCCGGGGTTTTCTGGCCGGAGGCTTTCATGATCTTTTCCATGTAAGCGCTCATGCCCCAGTCATCACCGGAAAGGCAGGAAACGGAATCCTTCAGGCGGTTGGAAACCACGACATCCTTGACCTTGTCTTCCAGTTTGCCCTTGAGGAAAGAGAGCAGTGCGGAGTATTCGTTCTTCTTGTCATCATCCACCTTCTCTACGTCAAGATCGCCCTTTTCCGCTGATTTGAGTTTCTTTTCCTTGTACTCGGTCAGGGACTGGACCACCCATTCGTCAATGGGGTCCACCATGAGGAGAACTTCGTAATCTTTGGCCTTGAGGGCTTCGAGAAGCGGAGAGTTGGCCAGAGACGTCAGGCTTTCACCGGTAAGGTAGTAAATCTCCTTCTGGTCCTCTTTCATGTTCTCGATATACTCGTCCAGGGTGACGTAGTTGTCGCCGGACTTGGTGGTCTTGTACCGCAGCAGGGCGGCCAGGCGGTCTTTGTTGGCAAAATCCGTGGGGATACCGGCTTTCAGAGCCTGGGCGAATTCTTCGTAGAACTCGATGTACTTGTCCTTTTCCATGCCTTCCAGCACGCTGAAAACCTGCTTCACCAAATTTTTACGGATGTTTCTCACCAGGCGGTCTTCCTGGAGGATCTCACGGCTGACGTTGAGGTTCAGGTCCGGAGCATCCACGACGCCCTGGACAAATCCCAGGTATTCGGGCAAAAGTTCCTTGCAGTCATCCATGATGAAGACGCGCTTGCAATAAAGCTGCATCCCGTGTTTGCGTTCAGGACGGAACATATCAAAGGGGGCTTTTGAGGGGATGTACATCAGGACTTCATACTCGGTGACCCCTTCAAACCGCTTGTGAATGATCTCCATGGGATCGTCCCAGTTGTGGGAGATATGCTTGTAGAATTCCTTGTGCTCTTCCTCGGTGACCTCATCCTTGGCCTTGGCCCAGATGGCCTTCATGGAGTTGAGGGTTTCGTCTTTTTTCACCTTGCGGAAGGTATCGCCCACGGGCTTGCCCTCGGAATCCTTGATGATTTCGTTTTCCGGAATGGGCTCGCTGGTTTCACAATTCATGATCACCGGATAGGTGACGAAATCGGAATGCTTTTTGACGATATTTTTGATGACGTACTCTTCGGTGAAATCCTGATCGCCTTCTTCCGCGTCTCTCAGATAAAGGGTAATCTCGGTGCCGCGTTTTTCCTTGTCGATCTCTTCAACGGTGTAAGACCCTTTGCCGTCTGATTCCCAGCGGGTACCTTTTTCCTCACCCGGTGCCTTGGTATCCAGGCGGACCTTATCCGCAACGATGAAGGCAGAGTAAAAGCCGACGCCGAACTGGCCGATCAGTTCCGGGCTCAGGCCGGTTTCGTTCTTGGATTTTTCCAGGGCTTCCATGAAGGCGGCGGTACCGGACTGGGCGATGGTACCGATGTTTTCGTTGACCTCGTCAAAGGTCATGCCGATACCGTTGTCCGTGATGGTAAAGGTTTTGGCCTCTTTGTCCACGGCCAGCCGGATATGGAAATCCGTATCATCGGCGAACAACTCGGGCTCGGTCTGCTCTTTGAACCGGGCCTTGTCAATGGCGTCTGATGCATTGGAAATCAGCTCGCGGACAAAAATTTCCTGGTTTGAATAAAGTGAGTGAATGATCAAATGCAGCAACTGCTGAACTTCGGTTTTGAACTTGCGGGTTTTTTTAGCTCCCATTTTTACTCCTGTTTGTTAATTTTTTTCACATGTTAATCCATATTTTTTAAATTATAATTGTGGCAAAAAGACAATTGTCAAGGCAGCCGGGTAAAATTCAAACCACATCCGGGTCAATGGCGAAATCAACATCTATACCGCAGGTTTTTCCCATAAAAGACCCCGTTTAAAATGATGGCCTTTCACCGGCCGTTGATGTAATATGGTATCTGGTTCGAACTTTCACCGATACCAAACGCCTTCAACACCAGCGGTTTGTGCAAATAACGGGACGAAACCCTTCCGGTTTCAAAAGGAAGACAAACAACCCTATGGAACAAGGATTTCCTGAAAAGCCGGTTCGGATACGGACGAAAATAACCCTGCTGGCCCTGATCCTGGTGCTGATTTCAGGAACGGTCGTGGTTCTGGTTTTCCTTTCCGGCATAACCGAGTACCGGGCAGAACTTGAAAAAGAGCTTGAAAAACAGATCCATGCCGAAGTCGAACCCCTCATCTTATCCATGTACCGCCTCTGCGACGCCATGCACAATGCCTCCCTGGTTCAGCGAAAACACGCACTGACCATCATGCGCCAACTGATGGACAAACATGGCACGGCCCGTCTGGGCCCCGCCCGTTCACAGGTAAACTATGTCTTTCCTTCCGGGCAGACCGGGACCACAATACTGCCGGAACTGTATCTGGGCAAAACACCGCTCCCACTGAATCCGTCGGCCGATATCGCCACCCCGGTGGTGGACGAAATGATGCGTCTTACCGGATATCATTCCTCCATCATGCTCAGGATGAATGAACAGGGGGATTTCATCCGTGTGGCCACCTCCGTGGTCAAAGACGGCAGACGCCAGATCGGCGTCGTCCTGCCGGCCCTGGAGGAAGACGGCAGCCCGAACCCTTTTTCCAGGGATATTGTTGCGGGGAAGACCGCCGTGGGCAGAACCTATGTGGAAGACTATGTTTTTGTATCCTCAGCCCTTCCCCTGACAGACGGCGCAGGCAGTATCGTGGGACTCTACGGCCTGGGTATCCGCCAGGATCTCATGGAAAATCTTCGTAAGGTGTTCATGGATACCCCTGTGGGAAAAACAGGGTATTTTTTCATCCTGGGCACCAAAGGCCGGCAGAAGGGGCGGTATATCCTCTCCCAAAAGGGGCTGCGGGACAGGGAAAATATCTGGGACGTAAAAACCGAATCCGGAGAGTTCCCTGCCAGAAATGCCTATGACCTGACCCGGGACCTGCCCGCAGGAGACGTGGCCTGGCTGACCTATGACTGGCAGAACCCCGGGGACAACACCTCCAGAAAAAAATACGCCGCCCTGATGGCCTTCAGGCCCTGGGACTGGATCATCGGCGCCTCTGCCTATGAAGCGGATTTCATCGAAACCTCCCGCCACCTGGGCAGCCTGCTCACCCACATCCTTTACCGGGTCATCGGCTCGGTAATCCTTGTCCTGGCCTTTTCCGCCCTGGCCTGCTGGCTGCTGGGCAAACGCATCTCCGATCCCCTGACCCGGGCCGTCTCTTTTGCCAAGGCCATCAGCCGGGGGACCTTTCCCGAACCCCTTGAGATCACCACCACCGATGAAACCGGACAGCTCGTGAATGTCCTGAACACCATGTCCGGGAAACTGGAAGAGACCCAGCGGCAGCAACAGCGGGCAAAAGACGATTTGAGAACCCTGTACGAGGCCTCCAGAGACGCCCTTCTCATCATTCATGACGGTATCTTCATCGATTGTAACCAGGCCGCCCTGGATCTTTTCGGTACCCGGGCCAAAACGGATATCATCGGAAAGCAGCCGGAGATTCTCTCCCCGACTCACCAACCCTCCGGGGTGACATCCCAACAGCTTGCCCGCAAATATCTCGCCCAGACCCATGAGGTCGGCAGCTGCCGGTTTGAATGGCTGCACACCCGGATGGATGGCAGTCCTGTTTATACGGAAGTCCAGCTCACGGCCATGGACATCGGCGGACGCCAGATCGTTCACACGGCCATCCGTGACATCTCCCGGCGCAAGGAAATGGAGGAAATGATGATCCAGTCCGAAAAAATGATGTCCGTCGGCGGCCTGGCCGCAGGCATGGCCCACGAAATCAACAATCCCCTGGCAGGTATGATCCAGAGCGCCCAGGTGATCCAGAACCGGTTTTCCAAGGATCTGCCTAAAAACAAGGAAGTTGCCCAATCCCTGAACATCCCCTTTTCAGCCATCCGGGATTATGCAAACCTGCGGGGAATAATGAAACAATTGTCCGCCATCCGGGATGCCGGAGACCGGGCCGCAAGGATTGTGGACAATATGCTCTCCTTTAGCCGGGCAGAAACCTTGAGGGAACCCCGGGACATCTGCGACCTTCTGGACCGGACCGTTGAGCTGGCCCGGAACGATTACGATCTTAAAAAAAGATTTGATTTTCTCAATATCAAAATTGTCCGGGATTACCAGGACGGACTGCCCCCCGTGCCCTGCGAAGGCAACCAGATCCAGCAGGTCTTTTTCAACATCCTGAAAAACGGGGCAGAGGCAATGGCAGAGCATAATACGAGAGGAACACCCCCCTGTTTCACCCTCTGTGTCCGGCTGGCCGGAGATATGATTTGCGTTTCCATCACGGATAACGGTCCGGGGATGCCTGACACCTTAAGAAAACGGATATTCGAACCCTTTTTCACCACCAAGCCCGTGGGGGTTGGAACGGGGCTTGGCTTATCCGTATCTTTTTTCATCGTCACCCGGAACCACGGCGGTGAACTCACCGTTTCCCCGGCCCCAGGCCAGGCCCCAAAAAACCAAGGACAGGGCTGCCGGTTCACCGTAAAGCTTCCCTTGGTGGCACCCGAAAGACTGGCCTGACAAAGGAGGGGTTACAAAATGTTGAGTTACCTGAGCAATTGATCCGTTGTGCCATCAAACAAGGGGGCCGGATCCACAAGCTGCCCCTGCACGGATACGGACAGATGAAGATGGGGGCCTGTGGCCCGTCCCGTCCGGCCTGCCCGCCCGATCACCTGTCCCCGTTTCACCGTATCCCACTGGGCGACCTCAAAGGTGTTCAAATGAAAATAAAGAGAAATCACCCCGTTGCCGTGGTCGATGTACACGGAGTTTCCGGCATAATAATGGGATTCCGCCAGGACAACACGGCCGGCGGCGATGGCTTCAACGGCCGTACCCACCGGTGCCCTGAAGTCAAGTCCCCGGTGCGGATTTTTAGGTTTACCGTTCAGTATCCGCTGAAGGCCGTAGGCACTGGTGGTTTTTCCTCCCACCGGCCGGTGTAAGGGCAGCCGCCACAACCGCTGATCCGACCAGGTATTCTTGGCCTTTTGGGTCCGCACCCGTTCCCCCTTGATCCGTTCCAGCACCTTTGCCGGCGGGGTCACCATCTTTGACGGCAGGGTCAGCTCCTGGCGGGGATAGGACTTGTCAACGATCGTTACCTTTCGCTGCTGAACCGTCTCCTTGCCGCCAACCCATGCCCGCACCAATAATGCTTTGGGGCCAGCCTTTATTGTCAGGACATCCGTTCCCAGCATGGCCACGGCGACATGGCGGCCGTTCCACTGAGACACCGAGGGCACCACCACCCGCCCCATCCAGTGAATCGAAATTCGGTCAAAGGCCTGATCCGATGTCAGCCGCACCAGGAAAGGCTGTCCAACGCCTGCACGGGCCGGATGGGCAATGGTAACCACAGGGACATCAGAGATTTTTTTTTCTGCAAAGCCTATCACGGGCATAAACAGACATATAAACAGGATCATTATCCGGATGTATCGATTCAAAGCACCAACTTCCTTTCACCTGCCCGTTCCGGGGCGGTTTTTGCGTTTAATCATTTGCCTTGCTCCCGGATCTATTGTAATTTACTAGAATACATTATCCGGCAAACAGCAGCGTCCGAATTCTAATTGATTCCCGGGGAATCGACAACAGGAAAGCACAAAGATACGAAAACACAAGTATTGGCTGCCATCCGGCAGGAGTGCGATTTGTATGAGATTATGCCAGCAGGGACGTTGATTCGCGAACCTTTAAATCAGTTGCGCAGACAACACCGCTTCACCATAAGGATCAGCCCATGACAGACCAATCGGAAAAGCCAACTCAAACATATCTCCCCATCCTCATCGTGGACGATGAACCGTCCATCCGGCGACTGGTCACCCGGATATTAAGTGAAGCCGGGTATACTTCCGAAGTCGCATGTGACGGCCGGGAGGCCATAGAAAAACTCAAGCAGAAAAGCTTCGGCCTGGTGATTGCGGATATCAGCATGCCCGTAATGGACGGCCTGGCCATGACAGAAGAGGTGGTCCGGACCATGGGTACCGAAGTCATCATCATGACCGGTAAAATCAACCGATTTTCCTACGACCAGGTGGTTGCCAAGGGGGCCAGTGATTATATCCAGAAGCCGTTTTCCCCCGAGGAACTGGTGCTCAGGATCGAACGGGTCCTGCGGGAACGCCAACTGAAAAAGGAAGCCATCCGGCACCAGAACGAGCAGGCCCAGTCCCAACGTCTTGAATCCATCGGGCAGCTTGCCGCCGGCATTGCCCACGAAATAAACACCCCCATCCAGTACATCGGAGACAACACCACCTTTATCCGGGAAAGCTTTGACGATCTGCGCCGGATGATCCGGACCCTGCTGGATCTGTATGACGCCGCCCGGGAAAACCGCGGGGACCCCGGCCCTTTGGATCAGGGTCTTTTAGACCGGGTCAGCACCGCCCTAGAAGAAACGGATTTTGAATTCGTCAATGAAGAGCTTCCCGTGGCCATTGACCAAACCCTGGAGGGGGTTTCCCGGATCAAAGAAATCATCAAGGCCATGAAGGATTTCTCCCACCCGGGCGCTACCGACCATACCCTTGCCAACATCAACGACTGTATCCAGAGCACCGCCACCATCTCAAAAAACGAATGGAAATACGTGGCAGACCTTGAACTGGATCTGGATCCGGCCCTGCCGGAAATCCGGTGTAATCCGGGAGAACTCAACCAAGTCATCTTGAATATCATCGTCAATGCCTGCCATGCCATTGCCGACCGCCAGGAGGAAAAACGCGAGGATGAGGGGCGCCAGGAAGGCAATGACACGAAACGGGGAAAAATAGGCATCCGCACCCGATGGCAGGGCAAAGCAGTTGAAATACGTATCTTTGATACCGGTGCCGGAATCTCGGAAAAAATCGTTGAAAAAATATTCGATCCTTTTTTCACCACCAAGGAAATCGGGAAAGGCACGGGACAGGGGCTGGCCATCGTCCGGTCCATTGTGGTAAACCGTCACCATGGACGGATTCAGGTGCATTCCCGCCCCGGCCGCGGCACCACCTTTGTCCTCACCATACCGGCCACGGATTCTGACGGGTCTTAAAGACCGCCCCGAACGATACCCGTCAGTCAAGTCACAGGGGTGGCACCATCCTAAAAAAAGACGCCAAAAAATTTGAGCGCACACGTCTATATGTAAAAGGATTTACCCTTTACATACCACCGGACGATCGTGTACCTTTTACCAAACCTTTAAGTTCCCGGGAGCGGCATATATCCAGTATTCCCAACGGGTCACAGCCCGTCCCCGGGAAGTTCCACAAATCGGGATGGCCACTCCGCTGCCGGTGCGGAACCGCCAATGGTCCCCAAACGGAAAAGAGATACAGATGCCGACACCTCCCGCACCAGGCAGTGACAATTCAAAGGCCCGCCATGCTGCCATAGAACGCGATAAAATTGAAGCAGAACTCAAAGAGGCGCTGCTATGGCAAAAAGCGGCGATAAAGGCCGGCAACATAGGTTTCTGGGACTGGGACCTGACCAGCAACAGGGTGCACTACTCCGCGGAATGGAAAAAACAGATCGGCTATGCCCCCCATGAAATCAGCGATGATTTCTCGGAATGGGAAAAAAGGGTTCATCCCGAAGACCTGGAGCCGGCACTGGCCAAAGTCCGCCGGAGCATCGACCAAAAAAGTGCGGCCCACAAAGTCGAGTTTCGGTTCCGCCATAAAAACGGGGACTATATCTGGATTCTGGCACAGGCCTCTATCATCCAGGACGAGAAGGGCCGCCCCATACGGATGCTCGGCTCCCACGTGGACATCACCCACCAGAAGAAAATAGAAAAGGCGATTCAGGAGAGTGAATCACGGTATCGCCAGCTCTTTGAAAATATCCTGGACGGATTCGCCCTACACGAATTGATCTGCCGCGATGATGGCACCCCTGTGGATTACCGTTTTCTATCCGTTAACCCGGCCTTTGAAACCCTCACCGGCCTCAAAAAAAAAGAAATCCTGGGAAAAACGGTGCTGGAGATCCTGCCGAAGCTGGAAGACTATTGGATTGAGAATTACGGGCGGGTTGTAAAAACGGGGCAGCCGGTAAAATTTGAAAATTATTCCAAGGCCCTGGACCGGTACTTCCAAGTGACCGCTTTCAAATCAGACGCCAACCAATTTGTTTCCATTTTCCAGGATATTACCAAACGCAAGCAGTATGAACACCAACTTAAAAAGACAAGTCGTCGCCTTTCCGCAGCCCAGCGTATTGCGAAAATCGGGGACTGGGAATGGGACCCTGAAACCGACGTTGTCACCTGGTCGGAAAACCTTTACCGGCTTTTCGGATTGGACCCGGACCAGCCGCCACCCAACTACGAGGGCCAACTGGCCCTCTACCATCCCCAGGACGCTAAGCGCCTCAACGATGCCGTTGTGCGGTGTGTAAACCAGGGGCAGCCCTATGAGCTGGAACTGAAACGGACCAACCCGGACGGCAGGCCGATGGATTTTCTGGTGAAAGGTGTGCCGAAGACCGATGACAAGGGCAAAATAATACGGCTCTACGGGTCAATCCAGGATGTCACGGACTATAAAAAAATGGAGGCGACACTCCACCAGACCCGGAAAATGGAAGCCATCGGCACCCTGGCCGGCGGCATCGCCCACGAGTTCAACAACATGCTGGGCATCATCTTGGGAAATACGGAGTTGGCCCTGGATGACCTGCCGGAAGACAGCCCGACGGAGGAAAGCATCAACGAAATAAAAACCGCGGCCCTGCGTGCCAGGGATGTGGTAAAAAGCCTGTTGCGCTTTTCCAGAAAAAACCCCATGTCCAAGCGCCCCGTGAATATTTGCAGCCTTGTCAGGGAAACGGTTTCCCTCCTGAGGCGGACCACACCGACAACCGTGGAAATCAATACGGTCCTGCATTGCAGCACCGAAACGATCATGGCCGACGAAGGCGAAATCATCCAGGTGATGATGAACCTTTTCAGCAACGCCCTCCATGCCTTAGGGGACGCCGCAGGCTTCATTGATGTACGGCTTGATCCGGTGCACAACAAAGAAGATGAAAAAGAGGCCTCTCCTGATCCGGCACGGCCCAACTGGGCCAGGCTGACCATTACGGATTCGGGCATGGGGATTGAGCCCCAGGTCCTGGACCATGTATTCGAACCCTACTTCACCACCAAGGAGATCGACCGGGGTATCGGCATGGGGCTTTCGGTGGTGCACGGTATCGTTAAAAATCACGGCGGAGACATCTCCATCCGCAGCACCCCCGGCCAGGGTACGGAGGTGGACATCTTTTTGCCCCTGATTGTCCCCTCCGAAACGACGGACGCTCCTCCCGCAGGCCCAGCAGACGCCTGCCAAGGCACCGGGATGATTTTGATCGTTGATGACGAACCCGCCGTGCTGAAAATGACCCGCCTCATGCTGGAACGCTGCGGCTACAGGGTTGAAAGCGAAACCAGCGGTAAGAAGGCGCTGTCCATCTTCATGGAAGCCCCCGGCCGGTTTGACCTTGTGATCACGGATATGGCCATGCCGGAAATCACCGGCGACCGTCTGGCCAGGGAACTATTCAGCATCCGCCCGGATATTCCGGTCATTTTGTGCACCGGCCACAGCGACCATATCGATGAAGGCTTGGCCCGAAAGATAGGTATCAAAGGATTCTTAAGAAAACCTTATTCCAAAAAAAATCTGCAAGATATTGTAGGGCAGTTGTTGGCCGGAACGGATCATTCGTTGCCCCCCAGAGAAGACCTGTAGCCCCATGACCCTAACAGATATCAGAAACCAGGCCCACCTGTCCGGAGAGGACGTTAAAAAACTCAACTTTATCAAGGATTCAGACCGCTTTGTGTTCAGAAAATTTTACCGGTCCGGGCTGCGCTCCCATATTTTTGAGGTGGTGCGCACAGGCGAAGTACACCAGGAGTCCGCAGGCGTGGTAAAGGACGGTATAAGGATATTCCCCAGGGCTGTGCCGGTAAAGATGTTCCGGATATTTCGAAGCCGTTTCACCTCCAAGGAAGATATCTTTTTTGAGATCAAGCGGTACAAAACCCTCCTTGATCACCTGGGGCCGGAATTCATCGCCCGGTCCGAAGAGTTTATCGCGGACTACCGGGACGGGGGAACCAGCCGGCTGCTCCTCTGCGGCCTCCAGGAATATGTTGCAGGAGAGATCCTTGATCCCTGGCGGCTGACAGGAAAGGAAAACCTCAGGGCCCTGCTGTCATCCATGCCCCATGAGTCAGATCTTGAGACCCGTCTGGATTGCGCCGTATCCCGGATCGAAACCTTTGTGAAAAGAATCCGTTCACTCATGGCCGCCTCCGGCCGCATTCCGGACCTGGCGGGCATCGGCAACCTGATCCTGACACCGGAAGGCGGTATCAAGCTGGTGGATATCAACAATATTGTCAAAATCCGGATGAATGCCTACATCCCCATGGACGACAAGGGATATCCGGCATGCGATGTCTCCATCCAGGTGCTGCATATCCTTGAAACAAAACTGCTTGGAAAGGATCTCTCGGATTCAGATCCGCTGTTCAAACACTTTCTTCAACCCCGGCGCCTCAAACAGGTCAAATCCATTGAACGCGAATTCTACAGAACCCTGAACAATCCCAAGAACGCAGGATAGGTCACGGCCAACCTCCGACCGTGATCCCTTTGGCCCGTCTTACCCCCCACTGTGAAGCGGTGTACAGGTAACTTCGCATTCCCCGTCCGGGCAGGAAACATAGGCAGTGCCGCCGGAAATGGTGACCGAAAGGTCCATGGTCCGCCGTATCATCCCTGCCAGTGCCTGGATACCTGCCCACTGGAGCTGGTACACGGAGACGTCCAGTCCCTCATACTTTGACGATTCCCGCTGCCACCACCCGTGGGCATTGAAGTGAAAGGCGTAAACCGTCACCCGGGAGGCCTGACGGGCTGCCTTTTTGATCCGGTCGAAAGAAGGCTCTCCCATGTCGATCCACAGGTCAATCCTGCCATCCGGGGTGCGGGCCCAGATATCGGGTTCTTCCACGGCACAGAGTCCTTTGGTAAAGGTGAGGTCTTCCCTGGCATTCATGCAGAAGGCCATGAGCCGTGCCATCATCCGTTCCGGATTCTCAGACGGGTGAAGGGCCACGGTGAGATTCAGGGTATCGTAATAATTCCGGTCCACGTCGGACAGGTCGATCTTGAATTTATAAATGGTGGGTTTGATTGCCACGGTTCTTCCCGGTAAAAAGGGTGATTGTCACTTCCCTGCTTGCTTCGCAGGGCGGCCTGTTTGGTCAGGATACGCCGTTCTTATATCCCGGATTTTGTCAGGGGTCAAACCCTGCCGGCCGACCATCGCACATTCATATGGTTATTTATGGTTAATATTGGTTTGTTTTGAATAATTCATATTTTAAAAGGCCATAAAGAATGATAAAGCGAGTCAAATCAACCAAAAAGGAGATTGATATGAAACGATTCCTGACACTAATACTCGCTGTCTTTTTTATGCTTATCATGAACACGATCACCCTGGCCGGCCCCTCGGGCCAGCTAAAGATCTTCCATGCAGGCAGCCTGACCGTTCCCTTTGCCGCCATTGAAACGGCCTTTGAGGCAAAATACCCCGAAGTGGATATTATACGAAAATCCGGAGGCAGCACTAAAATGGCCCGATTGATTTCGGAGGAGGGTCAGTCCGCGGATATTATGGCCTCCGCCGACTATAAGGTGATAGACAATAATCTGATCCCGGGACATGCCGCCTGGAACGTCAGGTTTGCCACAAATCAACTGGTTCTCTGCTATACGGATAAAAGCAAATTTGCAGACGAGGTCAACGCAGACAATTGGCATGATATCCTTGCCAAAAAAGGGATTGAATGGGGGCATTCCGATCCCAACCTGGATCCCTGCGGCTACCGGAGTCTCATGGTTTTACAACTGGCTGAAAAATTCTACAACGCTCCCGGACTTTCCGAACGGCTTCTGGCCAACCGTCCGGAAAGGAATGTACGGCCCAAAGCCAAAGAACTGGTGGGGATGCTGAAGTCCGGCACATTGGATTACGGATGGGAATACCTCTCCGTCGCCATCCAGCACGGCCTCAAATATGTCACCCTGGATGACCATATCAACCTGGGAAACTACAAGTACGACAACTTCTATAAGCAGGCCAAGGTAAAGGTGACGGGGAAAAAGGAAGGTACCTGGACAACCAAGACCGGTAAATCCTGCACCTACGGTATCACCCTGGTTAAAAACGCGCCCAACCCCGATGCGGCCCAAGCATTCCTGGCCTTTTTGCTCTCCCCGGACAAGGGCCTTGCCACCCTGGAAAAAATGGGACAGCCCCCCTTCATTCCGGCCAGGGTGCCTGACGCCGGCATGGCAGAGCAATTGCCTGAAGCCATTGCAGGACTGGTGGAGGTGAAAGACTAAATGACCGCCCGCCTGCGGCGTCACCAATTTTCTTGAAGTCTTCCTGAAAATCATTGATAATGGCGCGGCTGTTCTGCCACCGGAACAGTTGCGCCTTAACCCATAAGCACAGCAGGGAAACATGAAAGAAAAATTGGCTAAGTTGGATAAGATCTACACCCGGTTTGAAACTGATTCTAAGGAGTTAACCCAGGGCCGGGCCTGCAACAAAGGCTGCAGTTTCTGCTGCAGCGCCGCCGGCAGTATCGATATTACCACACTGGAGGGCCTGCGGATCAGAAGGGCCATGGAAAAGATGCCGAAACCCCGGCAGACCACCCTGACCAAAGCCTTTCGCCGGGAAATCAAAAAGCGGGAAGCCGGCACCGAAGCGCCCTGCCCCTTTCTGATGAAAAACAAGGCCTGCATGATATACGAGATCCGGCCATTTTCCTGCCGGCGTATCTACTCCGCCCATGTCTGCGACACCGACAATCCGCCGGCAGTCAGCCGCAAGGTCATGGATATGGCGGCGGATACCATCAAAGCCCTTCAAAAATTGGACGACACCGGTTACTCCGGCCATCTCTCCTTTATTCTTTATATGCTATCGGTTCCGGCGTTTTTTGAGACCTACATGGGCGGGGATTTCAAACCGGAAGAGATCATGGATTTCGGCAAATCCCACAGGATCGTCATCAACTGCAAGATGGGATAAACGAATAAAAAGGGGGGATCAGCGGGATCACCGCAGTCCCCCCTTTGTTTAAGGATTAGAACGCGACCTCTCTTGCGTCTCTTTTCATCCTCTATTTTTCTTCCACCGGGAATTTGGCCCGGAACCACTCCCGCCATCCCCCCGTTAAGGCATGGACATCTGTAAACCCTTCTTTTTCAAGCTTCTGTGCCAACCTGGCACTGGTGTATTCATTGGGTCAGGCGCAGTAAATCACCAGTTTCTGATCCTTGGCATATTTTGTTTTCCACGCGTCAAAATCATCGGGTGCAGTGCGATCCGCACCCTTGATTTTAAATTCAGATGCGCTCCAATCCCTTCCTCTCCGGGCATCCAGAACGACGACATCGCCCGTGTCCATCCAGTCTTTCAAGGTTTCCTTGGTGACCGCCGATGCCGCATTGGCCGGCAGGGCGAACAGTGCAAGGGTTATAAACGATATCAGTATTGCAATTGCGTTTTTCATTTTATCAGTTCCTCGTTGGTTGTATCAGGTTCGGTGCCTTCCCCGGGCAGCGCTGATCCCCCCAGGTGAAAATATGATTTGTTGCAGGAATGCCATGCCTAAAATGACGAAAACATACCCCCATTTCAACAGCCGTCCCTCACCGTAAAAAAGCAGAAGGACACCCCCGATGGTAACAAGAGTCCGTATAAACGGCGGCAGGTGGCCCGGATGATCAGCACCGCTGAAAATACAGGTGAAAATACCGGTAAAAATACCGGTGTAAGTCATCAACCAGAGAACAAAAACCGCTTCAATCCAGTACTCCAGTTTTTCACTGCCGGCCATCCCAAAGCCCATCATCAGGCCCACGGCCGCAGCCAGCAGGATGGCGATTGCCCGTGAATTTCCGGCAACGGCGGGCAGGTATCCGTCACGGACAAGCGATGCCGCAGACAACCGGCAGGCTAAAAACAGGGCATTAACCCCGGCCAGGGTACCGAAAATTACGACCGTTCCCATCAGATACCGTCCGGTATCTCCCAGAATGCCCCTGGCCGCCTTCAGGTGGGGGATGCCGGACCCTGCCAATTTTTCCGGGGGCACGTGAAAGGCGGAAACCACAGCCCAGACTAAAAAGATAAGTCCGCCGCAGAGGATGGTCAATCCGATCAAATTGCGTACCTGTCCGGTGTGGCTTTTTTTCTTTCGACCGGTTCCCGTCATGCCGGCCATGACGATACCGGCGATATCGACCCCGACCCAGAGGAGAAGAGGAAAAAACAGTACCGGAAGCGGTACAAACGGCGACGGGAACAGGGTATGGTCAAAAGCACCGTGCCCGTCCCCTGCACCTGCCAGCCCGGCAACCACAAGAATAAAAAGACTTCCCAGACAGATCCCCGTACTCCCCATCTGGCACTTTAACCCGGTTTCTACGGACATCATATTCGCGGCCAGAATCAAGGAGAGCAGAAAAAAGGCAAAACCGAAATTGGGGAACCAGTACAGAAATATTTCGTTGAATACAAATCCGGAAGAGACCAGTACACCGGTGGACAATACCACTGCAGCCACCATGCGTACGGTCATCGGCAAATAGGTCCAGGCTGTTGCCGGGCGCATAGCAGACGCACCGATCTCCGGCACAAGGTAGAAGAACAGCACCATGGTCAATACCAGCAGCACAAGTCCCCACAGCCCTGTGTATCCCGTGAACTGCCCCAGCCGGACCAGGGTGTCGGGGCAGATGAGCACCCCGGCACCGGCACTAAGACTGGCCATAACGGTTGCTTTAGATCCCAATGTCCTGCCCATAAACCCGTCTCCTTTGCGCAGATATTGTGTCTGGTATTCGCCTTTGGTCGATACCGGCCCAGGGAGGGCCCTACAAATAAAGATAGATCTCGGAAGGAAAAAAATCCAGGTTCAGAACACACCTTAAGTTCACTCAGCACTCGCTGAGGATGGTATTCAGGTTGTCTGCCGCCATGGGTTTATAAAAGAGAAACCCCTGGATCAGACGGCAATGGTTTTCCCGGAAGAAGTTGAGCTGTTCATCGGTTTCAACCCCTTCGGCAATAACGTTGAATCCCAGGGTCTTCGCCATGTGAATGATGGTTTTGCAAATGGCAGCATCATTGGGATTTTCCGGCAGTTCCCTGACAAAGGAACGGTCGATCTTCAGCTCGTTCAGGGGGAATCGTTTGAGCACCGACAAGGAGGAGTATCCGGTTCCGAAATCATCCATTGAAAGCTGAATCCCCATGGCGGAAAGCTGCTCCATAATACGTATGGCACGATCGGCATCTTCCATGGGAATACTTTCGGTGATTTCAAAACAGAGTCTTTCCGGCGGAAAATCTGTCACCGCAATTATTTTTGATATGGTCTTCAACAGATTTTCATCGTTGAACTGCTTGGTGGACAGATTAATGGACAGGGAAAGATCCGGGCAGCCTGCCTTCTGAATGGCCCTGATATCGGCCATGGCCTGTTTCATCAGCCATTCCCCGATGGGAATGATGAGGTTGGTATCTTCGGCAATGGGGATGAATTCTCCGGGGCTGACCGGATCACCGTCAATCCGCCATCGCAGCAGAGCTTCCACACTGTGGATTTTATTGCCTTCCGCCGTGTTCACCTTGGGCTGATAGACCACGGTAAAATTGGTGAACTGCTCCGGTCCCACGGACTGGCGCAACCGGTTTTCCAGTTGGATCTTCCTGAGCATCTTATCCTTGAGGGCCTGTTTGAAATGGAAGGAGCGCCTTTTCCCGTCCCGTTTTGCCTCATACAGGGCCATATCCGCATGCTTTTCAAGGGTGATCAGGTCCTCTCCGTCGTCCGGGAAAATGGCAAGGCCGATGCTCACCGAGGTATACACCTCATCTCCCATGATGGCGACGGGAGTTTTGAACAACTCCAGGATCCGATTGGAAAAGGCAATCACCTCAATGTCGTTCCGGATATTGTTCAAAACGATCACAAACTCATCACCGCCGTACCGGGCAAAGGTATCGCTCTCCCGGCATACCGTTGAAATACGTTCTTTGACCTGGATCAAAAACTCGTCTCCAAAGGGATGGCCATAGGAATCGTTGATATTTTTAAAGTCATCCAGGTCCATGTAGAGCAGGGCCATTTTCTGATTGAACCGCCTGGCATTTCGAAGCGACACCTCGGCCCGGTCATAGAGCAGTTTCCGGTTGGGCAGCTTGGTTAAAGGATCATGGAACGCCAGGAACTGAAGCTGCTCTTCTTTCAATTTTTCCTCTGAAATGTCATGGAACAGGGAAACAAAATTAGTGATTTCCCCCTGGTCATTCCGGATGGCGGAGATGGACAACCATTCCGGATAGGCAGACCCGTCTTTTCTCCGGTTCCAGATCTCACCGCTCCACTGGCCCTTGCTCATCAGATCATCCCACATCCCCTTGTAGAATGACATGTCATGGCGCTCGGATTTCAGTATCCGCGGATTTTTCCCCACCGCCTCTTCACGGGAATATCCCGTGATGTCGCAAAATGCCTGGTTCACCCGCTGGATCTGTCCGTCCCGGTTGGTAATGGCAATGCCTTCAATGGTATTGGTAAAGACACTTTCGGTCATGAGCAGGGCTTTTTCGTTTTTCTTGCGTTTGGAAATATCCCTGTCAATGCCCCGGTACCCCAACAGCGCCCCGTCTTCATCAAAATACGGTACCCCACTGGTTTCAAGGCTCACCATGTGGCCGTCCCTGTGAATATTGATGTTCTCCAGGCTTGAAAAGGGCATGCCAGCGGCAACAATGGCACCGAATGTGTCTGCGATCCGCTCCCTTTCCCCTTCGGGCATCAGATCAAAAGGGGTCTTTCCGATGACTTCCTCGGGCCGATACCCTAAGATTTGAGTCACCCTGGGGCTGGCGTAGGTGTATACCGCGTCCTGATCCACCTCCCAAATCCAGTCGGAGGTACTTTCCACAAGGCCCCGGAACCGCTCCTCGCTCTGGCGGACCTCAACCTGGGCCTTTTCCAGTTGATGAATCTTCTGCTCTAAGGCGTTTGACCGTACTTTCACGGTTTGGATCATGTCGTTGAAAGCCTCGGCCAAAAGCTTGAGTTCATCCCCGGTTTCCACTGAAACATGGATGTTATAATCTTTATTTTTCACCCGCTCGGCAGCGGTTTTCAGGGCAAGTACCGGGGCGGACAAGCGTTTGGCCGCAAAAAGAGAGAACATGGCGATGAGACCGGCAGTCAAAACGGCACTGACACCCACCAGAACGGTGAACAGGGTCAGGGGGGCAAAGGCCTCCTCTTTGTCAAGTTCGGCCATAACCGCCCAGGTGGTTCCCATAAAATCAATGGGGGCATAGGCGGACAGGACCTCTATACCCCGGTAGTCCTTTGCCATCACCTGCCCGGTTTCACCTGCCAGGGCACTTCGGACCGGCAGGGTTTCCACCCGGATGACACCGGGATTCATAAAAGAACGCGCCACGGAAAAGGTGTCGGGCATCAAAAACGAATCGGACCGCAGCAGCTTGTCCGGCCCCACCAGATAAATATCCGTTGTTTTACCCAGCCCCTGTTTCACTTTCATAAGGGTGTTCAACCCATCTGCCGGAAGCTTCAGGGCGGCAATCATCTCCACCCGGCCCTGGTACATCAGGGGGGCCCCGATATAGGCATAGGGAACCGGATCTTGCGTGGTTCTCGAAAAGTCAGTGAATGCCGGGCCGTTTGAGACCATGATTTTTTCATAGAGCCGTGCCAGGCCGGAATCCTTTATTGCAGCAAACTGTGTTTCCTCATCATCCGCCAGGGCGGCGTAAAAAATCTGGCCGGCGGGTGACACCAGGTAGAGGTTTTCATAGCCGTATGTCTGGACGTATTTTGAAAAATAGTCCATGTTTTTTTCCTGGCGGCGGGGATCAATCACCTCACTTAAGGACATGCGGGTGGATAGAATATAGGTCTTGCCGAAAATGGGAACCGGCTCGTAGATGGCGATCTCTGATTCCCCACCCTCCCGGATGCGGATCTCAGGTTTTACCGCCGAAAAAAGGTCTTCGCTCAAAAGGCTGTCGCGCACCCTGTCACCCACCTCACCGCCGGTGAGCGGCCGGCGGCTGCGAAGCACAGGCTCTCCGTTTCTGATCACTGAAAGGTATGTTTCCCCGGTGTCGCCCATGCCCTGGTGCCTCAGGGTGATCTCATTGATATCCGTGGTGTCAATCTTCAGGACCACCACCCCCAGCAAGGTGTTGTCTTTGGTTCTGACCGGACTGCCAAAGAATGCCAGATGGCTTCCTTTTTCATCGGGATAACGGGTAAAATCCTTAAAGTTCAGGGAGGTAAGACCCGCCTTGAAACATCTGGAGAGACTTGTGGCGGCCAAGGGTCCGGTATTAAGATTTTCCCCAAGCTCTCTGTCCTTTCTGGCGGAATACACCACGGTGCCGTCCGCTGTGATCAGCAAAAGATCGTAATACCCGTATGTCTCCCTGAATTTCACCAGGGTGTCCCCGTATTTTTCGGTTTCAAAAAAATCGTAGAGCAGGGTATCGAAGTCTCCCCTGTCATCCACCACGGACCTGAAATCTTTTAATGCCCGGCTGACAACAATGCTTTTGGAGATGACCTCAAGGTTCTTGGCGATTTTGTGGAAGTGGTTCAGGACCTGTGCTTTTTTGTTCTCCTGAACGGTCTGCAACTTGTTAAAGGCGGCCTGGCGCAGGCCGTCCACCGTTTCAATAAGAACGCCCAGATCGATCTTGCGTTCCTTCATATAAGATTTAATCTGCTCTGTCTTTACCTCACGAACGTTCACCAGTTGGGAAAATGCCCTGTCCGACAAGGCCTGGCGATTGATTACCATGGCAATGACGGCCACGCAAATCACAGGGATCAGCCCCATGGACAGAAACCAGAACAGCATCTTATTTCGAATGGTCATTTTCATGGATGTCTTCTGCGGCCCTCCGGGTTACGGACAGTCAATATCCTTGCGCATGGTTTTCCAGAGATCGACCATCCGGCGTGCTGCCTCCCCCTTTCCCCTCGCCGTCATGGACGTGATAAACCGGTCAAAATAGTCCGGGGAAGCCGCCTTCCAGGACGAAAGGTCGGCGGAGGGAAAGGAATGAAATTGTATTCCCTTTTCTTTCAGGAAGGTTCTGGCCTTCTGCTCTGCCTCAAGCACCACGCTGATTTCCCTACGGCTGGCCTCCCTGGCTGTTTCGGTCACAATCTGCCTTATATCCGGCGGCAGTTTGCGCCAGGCCGCCTCACTCATCCATATGCCCCAGCTGGACCCTTCCCAAATCACCACTTCAGTGACATGGCCGGCCACCTCATGGATATCGTAGCTGACCATCAGATCCAGAGAAAACGGGCAGGCATCGATAATTCCTTTCTCCAGTGCCGGATAAACATCGGGCAAAAACAGGGGAACCGGTTTTGCGTCCGCGGCCCGGATCAGCGCGGGCAGATCATTTCCCCAAGTCCGGACCCGCTTACCCGCAAGGTCCGTAAGCCGGGTGATCGGATCACGGCTCACCAAAAAATAGGGATTGAGCACATGGAAAAATAACGGGGTAATACCTAAGGCATGGGATTCCTCGGATACCTCAGGCACCTGGTCGATGAAAGCCTGCATGATATCACGGGCCTGGCAGACGTTGTCCATGGCCATGGGAATTGAATTCGGGGCGGCGGCCAGGGGCATTTCTTCGGGGAAATACCCCGGTGACATGGCCGCCATGTCCAGAACCCCCCTGGATATCAGTGAGAGATTCTCCCGGGGTTCTCCAAGACCGTTGGACCAGAAAATTTTTATGGTCAGGCGCCCGCCGGTCCGCCGGTGGATTTCGTCGGCAAACCATTGGTCAATCTTTGATCCGGGCGCGTTCGCGGGGAATTGATGGTTCATCTTAAGCACAACCGCCCCTGTTTCCGCGACGCCGGACGGGCAATGAAAAACAGCCGCAAGAACTACCAAAATGCACATCAGGAACATCTGTTTTAAAAATCGTATCATCATGAATATGCCATCACCACCGAGTTGAAAGTCCAATTTTCTAAACATATCAAAATTGGGTTCAAAAGGCCATGATCAGAACAAAATTATGACCCATAAACGGAATGTGTATTCCAATTCCCGAAAGATTTATGATATGGTAATCCCAAGGTTTCTAACGGAAAAGGCAGTCACACCCGGCAGACAAGAGAATCAACCTAATATCCTTTGGAAATTGCATCGTGAGACGACATGGAAAAAACGTCTTCTGTATCCTGTTTGGCTTAAGTCTGTTGATTTCTGGCATCCCAAAGGTCTGCGCAGACAATACATTCATCACCCTGACTTTTGCCGACTGGGTTCCCATGGGTTACCAAGATGACACAGGTGCCTGCCGGGGGCTGCTCTCTGAAATCGCCAGGGCCGTGTTTGAAGATGAACTCGGTCTGCGGCTCAACTGCCATGAACGGCCCTGGAAGCGCGCGCAACTTGAAGTGGCACTCGGACAATCGGACTTTATGCTCACCGTACCCACAGCTTCCCGTAAAGCATATGCCCGGGTCAGCCAATCCGTATTTTACACCCTGCCCCTCTATATTTATACCTATGCTGGCCATGAGAAACTCGAGGATATCCATAACATCCGGTCCGCAAAGGATATCAAGGCATTAAACCTGATACCGGTCACCAACCTTGGCAACGGATGGCACAAGGACAACGTGGACGTCCACGGCATCAATACCCATTACGTGGGCAAGGAAATTAATATCCTTCTCTTCCTTGCCACCAAACGGGCGGATATTATGATCGATGCCGTCACCCCCACCAATTATCTGATCCGGAAAAATAAGCTGACCCGGAAAATCGTTCTTACGAAATCCCGGTTCAGCCAGGTGAATTTCCATCTCCTGCTGAGCAAAAAATCAAAATTCGCCCAGTGGATGCCGGAGATTGACGCAGCCTTCCAACGGGCGTCCGCCAAGGGGCGTATCAAAGCCATCGTGGACCAATATGAACGTCTGGATCCTTAGAGCCCGTTCTAAGAAAGGCTTAAGTTGCAGGATCCGGCCCGAATCTGGTATGAGGGGGTATGACAACCTATACCTACACAGACTCACCCATCGGCAAACTTCTTTTGTTCGGAAGTGTCCGCCTGGAAGGCCTGATGTTTCCCAAGGGAAAGACCCGCAAGGACCCGGACCCGGCCTGGACCCATGACCCCGAGGGATTTTTCGATGTCCGGCAGCAGCTCGGCGAATACTTCAGCGGCAGCCGCACCCGCTTTGACCTTGACCTGACGCTTTCGGGAACGGATTTCCAAAAACAGGTCTGGGAAAAACTGCGCCATATCCCCTACGGCCAAACCATAAGCTATGGTGAATTGGCAAAACGCGTGGGAAATCCCAAGGCGTCCAGGGCTGTCGGCCTGGCCAACGGGAAAAACCCCATCCCCATTATCATCCCCTGCCACCGGGTTATCGGAAAAAACGGGAAACTGACAGGCTTCGGCGGCGGCCTGGATGTCAAAGCCTACCTTCTGGAGCTGGAGCAGCCCAATGGTTTATTCTAACCCCGGGAGCATCCCATGCCCAAAGAGATAACCCATTTTGCCCTGGCCCGGCAATTGAGGTACCGCCTGCCGCAAGGTTCTCCTTTTTATGAGCCGGTCCGTACCTTTCCCCTCCTTTTCCGTTTAGGAGCCATTGCCCCGGATATTCCCTTTTTCTACCTGGCAGGCCCGCATAAAAGAAAGGTTCAGGCCATCAGCCGGCACTACCACCGTACTGACGGGGAAGCCCTGAGGCCGCTGCTGCAATTCTTAGACACCCATAAAAGCCCTAAGGCCCTGGCCCTGGCCGCAGGGGTCGTGTGCCACCTGGTAACGGATACCGTGTTTCACCCCATGGTCTTTTACTTTGCCGGTATGGACGGGGTTCACCCCGGGGCAACAGGACGGCACCGGCAGTTTGAAACCGCCATGGATCTTCATTTTCACCATCTTTACAAGGAAGATCCCTATGTATACCGCCTGGTAAATTCCGTTGAGATACCCAGACCGGAACTGAACGGATTGCTGGCAGATCTTTTTTCAGAAAAAACGGCTTCAGGTGACCAGGAATTATTCCGGGCCCTGTCCGGTGCGCTGGACTGGTTTATGAGCATACAGTATCTCTTTCGCAATGCCCTGATCCGGCAGACGGCATCCCTTTGCGAAAGAACCCGGCACCCCCTGCCGGCCAAGGCATCCGGTGTAATATACCCCTTTCCCGGCCCCGTGGCACTGCCCTTTTTCAACGGCCGGCTCCGGTACCGCCACCCCATTTCCGGAGAACGGATAAACACCTGCCTGGCCGACCTTGTGAAAAAAACCGTTGATTCGTCCCTGGGTTTGTTGGATCATATTTCCATAGCCGCCGGATCGGGCCTACCCCTCACCGGTATGTCGGTAACCTGTGCCGGGCAAGCGCTTGTCCTGCCGGATCTTCCCCCGGGAAGGGTTCAGTTCTGGTGCCAAAAGACGGCATTGACAACCGATCTTTACAAAGGGATGCCCCGGGATGGCCGCCCTCCCTTTTAGTTTCACCCCGCAGTTCGTTTTGCGGATAACCGATCAGCACCTGGAGAAAGAGATGAGCCAAAGCCGCACGGACAAACGAGAGATCTTCGGATGGGTGATGTTTGATTTTGCCAATTCCGCCTACACCACCCTGGTGGTCACCTTTATTTACGCCACCTATTTTGTGTCCGCCATCGCACCGGACAAAATCCACGGGACGGCACTCTGGTCAAGGGGGGTCACCATCACCGCCATCATGGTGGCGCTATTGTCGCCCCTGCTTGGCGCCCTGGCAGACCAGGGCAAATTGCGCAAAACCTTCCTGCTGATCTCCACCCTGGTAATGGTGGCAGGCACCGCCATGCTCAATTTCGTGATGCCGGGCCAGGTATACCAGGCCCTTGCCTGGTTTGTCATTTCCAATATCGCCTTTGAACTGGGCATGGTCTTTTACAATGCCTTCCTGCCCGATATTTCCACCCCCCGGACCATCGGCCGGATATCCGGCATCGGATGGGGTGTCGGATATATCGGCGGCCTCGCTGCCATGGCCGTGGCCATGATCGGCTTTATCAACCCGGAGGTTCCCTGGTTCGGCCTGGCCAAGGAAACCGGCGCCCATATCCGGGGCACCAATCTTCTGGTTGCCGCCTGGATCACCGTCTTCTGCCTGCCCCTGTTCATCTTTGTCAAAACCCGGTCACCGCGGTCTGCGACCGGGAAACCCTCCCCCCGAAGTACGGTCGCCCTGATTTCCGCCGGCATGAAAGACATCCGGGCCACATTTACTGAAATCCGGGCCTACCGGGAAATCGTCAAACTCCTGATCGCCCGGATGATATACAATGACGGCCTGGTGACCATTTTCGCCTTCGGCGGTATCTACGCGGCCGGCACCTTCGGTTTCACCTTCCAGGAAATCATGATTTTCGGTATTGTACTCAATGTCGCTGCCGGTACCGGCGCCCTGATCATGGGGATATTCGACGATAAGCTCGGGGGGAAAACCACCATTCAGATCTCCAATATCGTCCTGGCACTGGCCGCCATCCTGGCGGTATTTGCCCCGGATAAAACCCTTTTCTGGGTGGCTGGCATACTGGTGGGATTCTTTGCCGGCCCCAACCAGTCCGCCTCCCGGTCCCTGCTGGGCAGGTTTGTACCCCGGGAAAAAGAAAACCAGTTTTTCGGATTTTTTGCCTTTTCCGGGAAACTGACCGCCTTTTTCGGCCCCCTGCTCCTGGGCATACTCACCCAGGCATTTGACTCCCAGCGGGCAGGTATTTCAGTGGTGGCCCTCTTTTTCATCATCGGAGGGCTGATCCTGTCCCGGGTGGACGAAGAAAAGGGAATGGCCTCGGCCCGGAAACTATCAGATACAAGACAAATGAAATAACCCAAACAGGAGGTGATCATGTTCGTATTAGGCATTCAGGGCAGCCCCCGTAAAAATGGGAACTGCGAGTATCTGCTATCAGCCTTTTTAAAGGAATGCGAAACCTTAGGCGCCCGCACCGAAACCATCCGGCCCCACACCCTGGATATCGGCCCCTGCAAAGAACTGATCGTCTGCGAGAAAAAAGGGTTCTGCCCCATCCGGGACGAAATGGAAGACCTGGGCTATCGCAAGGTGAAGCAGGCCGACGCCGTAATTTTAGCCACTCCGGTATTTTTTTACGGGGTCTCGGCCCAGGCCAAGGTCTTCATCGACCGCTGCCAGATGTTCTGGGGCAGAAAGTACAAACTCAGGCTAAAAGATCCGGACCGGCACCAGCGCCGGGGATTTCTGCTGTCCGTGGCCGCCTCCGCCGGCAAACGGTTGTTCGAAGGGGTGGATCTCACCACCCGGTATTTCTACGATGCCATTTCCACGGATTACTCAGGCAGCCTGACCTACAATAAAGTGGAAGGGGCAGGAGATATCAAAGATCAGCCGAATCTGGATGCGGATATCCGGTCGTCCGCCACAGACTTGCTCGCCCCTTTGCAGAACAGGCGAAAACTGATATTTGCCTCACCGGGCAACGGCGCCCGGGCCCTGCAAGCGTCAGCCTTTGCCAAAGAAGCGGCCAAAGGGCGCATTGAGGTGATTGCTTTCGGGGGAGCCCCGCCGCAGGTGCCGGACACAAAGACCATTGAGGCTATGGCAAAAACCGGCCTGGATGTAAAATACCTTCAGGTGTCGCATTTGGAAAACATTACGGAATTGGCCGCAGACCTGCAGAAAAATGATGACGTCATCCTCATCAAAAGTCCCGGGGAATCATTTTCAACAGATTTTCTCAACGAGCAGCCGGATGTGTGGGACATTGCCCCAGCAGACGGCAAACGAAGTGCGGACACGGTCAAAGATGAGATTGACGCCCATGTGAGAAAGCTTGCGCTTACTGCTTCACCGTAATGGGCTCATCCTTTACCCCGGCGTAGAAAACGATGATATCTGCCGGTTCCGTCCCCTCGTTTTTTCCGTAATGCCAGGTATCCACCACTTCCACGATGGGATCACCGGCCTTGAGCGCAAGGGTCTTGCCGGAACGGGTGATCACGGTGAGTTCCCCAGAGATAAGCACGCCGGCATTGATCACCGGATGGGTATGCCAGGGCAGGGTGACACCGGCGGGAATCTGTATTCTCAGGATACTTACTTCCGGTGTGCCCAAAGGATAGGCAGGCAGTGCAGTGCCGTTCCAGCTGCGGCCGGACTTGGCCAGCACCTTGGCGGTTGCTTTCGCAGGTGTTTTTTGGCCGGCAAAGGCAGGGGCGGCGGGTAAGGTCAACAGGCAAAACATCAGGATCAGACGCAGGATTAATCTCATAAAAAACCTCTTTAAAAATTCAGGGCCGGTACCAGGGTGGACAATACCTTTTTGGAAAATCCGTCCAGTTCGTCAAATGAGATGCCGAACCGGGACTGGTCCCCCTTACACGTACTCGTCCGGACCTCACCTGCTAGGGTCAGGTTGTCAAACTGGCCGTAGGGCAGCCGGATGGTCACCGGTGTGGTTCTGCAGCAGTCCAGTTCGGGACAGCCGTCCACCTGGGCCAGGCATCCGCTCTTATTAATATTGACGATAATCCCGGACAACTCCTGGTTGTCCAAAGAAATCCGGGTGGGCAAAAAGCACTCCACCCGCTTTTCCGAACGGATATTACAGGATTTGACATCCTCCGGGTATTCAAGGAAGATCAGGTAATCCGGGTTCCGGATGGTCCTTATAATATGGGCCTTGAATCCGTAGACATCGTTGGACAGGATATACTTGGCCGCCAGATGCTCCCCGGCCGTAAGATTGCTCCGGGTCCAGTTGTCGTGGGATAACTGAACGATCAGGTATTTTCCCACCTGCATACCGATAAGCTCGCCTGACACGGCCCGCTCCGGATCATCCGGGGCCAGTTGAAGGGCTGTGCCAAGTTCAATAAACAACCGCTGGCTTCGGTTAAATTCTGATGGATTCATACGCCCCTTCCTATCGGCTGCCCCGCCGGAACAAGACAATCTTTATGGTTTCAAAGACAATGTACAATTCCAGGAAAATAGACAAGTTATTGATATAGTAAAGGTCATACCGAAGCTTTTCAACCGCATCCCCCAGGGAGGCGCCGTAGGGGTACATCACCTGGGCCCAGCCCGTGATGCCGGGCTTGATGGCGTGCCGCTCCGCATAATAGGGCGTGACCTTTGAAATCTGGGATACAAATTCGGGCCGCTCCGGACGGGGGCCGATGAAACTCATATCTCCCTTGAGCACGTTGAACAATTGAGGCAGCTCATCAATCCGGGTTTTCCGCATAAAGGCCCCGAACCGGGTCACCCGGGGATCATCTTCCTGGGCCCAGGAAGCACCGGTTTCTTTTTCGGAATCCTGCCCCATGGACCGGAACTTGTAGATGGTAAACACCTTGCCGTTCAGCCCCACCCGCTGCTGCAGATAAAAGACGGGGCCGGGAGAATCCAGCTTGATCATCAGGGCGATAATCGGAAAAAACGGCAGGCAAAGGGTGAGAAGAACAGAGGAAAACACCAGGTCCAAAACCTTTTTCAGGGACCGGATGAACGGGGTGATCAGAAAACCGCTGCTCTGGACCAGCCAGGAGGGATTGATATGCTCCACCGGGATCTTTCCGGTCATCAGTTCAAAAAAGTTGGGATAATCCAGGATTTTGACCCCCATGAGCTTACAGGTCACCAGCCGCTCTGCTGCCAGATTTCCCCGCCGCTCCGTCAGGGCAATGATTATGGCCCTGGCATTGGTTTCCCTGGCGATCTCCACAATATCACTGATCTCCCCGAGGATCCTGTCCTCATCCACTGACACAGGGTCCATAGGGGTTTTTATGTATCCCGCCAGCTCATATTTGCCCGGGGACTCCCGGATGAGATTCTCCACATTGGTGGCCGTAGCCCCGGTGCCGATGACAATCACCCGCTCGGCAAACACCCGTGCGTTGTTCGTTTTATGGAATCCCCACTGCCATCCGTTCTGGCAGATAAAAAACAGCAGGCTTGCCGTCAGCACCTCCGGAAACGCCCCCAGGCGATCCCCGGGCAGCACCAGGATGAATACCAGGGTGAACCCCAGTGCCAGGACGGAACGGACCAGCCGTTCTTTAAGACTCCACCGTTCGGGCAGGTAGACTTCGCACAGGAATGAAAAGAGCAGCACCAGGGGAACAAAATAAAGCCCCCACAGGGGCATGACACCGGGAGTGACACCGGCTGCCAGAGTCACTGCCAGTAGACCGGCAATAAAATCCCCTGCCAGAAGAATAATCTTGTGCCTCACCAGGCTGCCTTTTGCTAGAAGTCCCAAAGCACCGCCCACGCAATAAGTTGAAGGTTAAGGGGTATGCTCTGGTTTTATAGACAACCCGGGGGCATGTCAAGTAAGGATATCTTGTGAAATAACAGAGAACAACGCAGATAAGCCCGGCCGCCCCACTGGCACAGGGGACAGGAAGATCGGCCCAAAGACGGCCTTAGTGCTCCCTGTAAAAAAAAGATTTCAGACGATGGATCAACCCGATTTCAAAACACATCTTCGGGCTCAACCCTTCCAGTGCCTGGGCACGGGTTTCAAACCACTCCCTGAAATTCTCCCCGTAAAAATAGGAGATGGGCTTGGCCAGAATCAGGTCCCCATTGACCATATCCAGGACCTCATCTTTCTTTGAAAACGTCTGCCAGCTCTTGTCAAAAATCCTTGAGAATTGTTCAAAGGCAATATCGCCAAGGTAAAAATCTTCCAACGGCATCAGGACCATCCATCATCATCGGATTTAAACCCAATTTCAGGCCGAGGGCATCCTTTGCCCCGGCGTTGAACCCACGAATGAAACGCTGCGAATTAAAATAAGACACAATTGACTTATCCTAATTTAAACGTCTTGTAAACCCCCAAAATCAATCAAGCTGTTTCACCCCGAACATAAAGGTGGACTACCGAATTTTGATCAGAATTTGATCAGGAGATGAACCGCAGGATTGCCGATCCACTCGTGACCACATAATCTTTTACGATAGGACAATATGTTTGTTATTATTCCTTGATTCGTGTTATTTTTTTTCAATGATTCCAGCCGCCATGCCATATGCCATCTTATCCGGTCTAGACCGCCGGGTTGAAGATTTTTTAGAACGCTGGACCGCCAATATGAGTGACGCCGGATTCCTAGAGAGCACCACGGCCAAACGAGAGGACTGTATCTTATCCTTCCACTGGTTCCTGGCCCCCATAATCCGATCTGCAGAAAATGGAAACCTTCCGTCTTTTGGCGAACTTATCGCCAATGAGGACAATTGGGCGGATAATATTATCCAGACCTCCCGTCGCCACCGCTCAAGGGGTATCACCGGAGACATGTTTGTCGGCTGCTTTAAGACCCTGGTGCATGCGGTTCTGGAGATGGTGGAACAGGGAGACGAACCCTGTGAGCAAAAAAAAGAGGCGGCCAGATTCATACAAAGATGGGCAGATGCGTTTGAAACCCTCATTGTTCAAGACTGGACCACCCGGTCCGGAAAAGAAGGCGACCGTTATTTGGACCAGGCCAACCGGCAGCTGACACTGGAGAAATGCAAATATGAAAATGTAATAAATTCCATCTCTGAGCTGGTTCTGACCATTGACGGCAAAGGGCAGGTTCTTGAAGCCAATCGATCCGCCCTGAGATATTTTCAAAAAGATCTATCAGGGTTGTCGATTATGGAACTGCTCGGACTGAAAGGAGAAAGCTTAAAAGTACTTTGCTCAGACCACAGCACAGACGCCCCTTTAGAAATATCCGTGAAAGATATGCACTTTCAGTGTATTTTTGCCCCCCTCAACAATGTCAGTCTCGCATCTGACGGATATATAGTCGTTCTCAAGGATGTTACAGCCCTTGTAAAACAAAGTGAGATACTGGAAACCATCGTTGTGAAACGCACCTCAGATCTTCTCAAAAAGACAAGCCAGTTAGAAGAGATGAATATCACCTTGAGAACAGTAATGAAATCCGTGGACAAGGAACGGGAAGAGTTCCAGGAAAGGATCGGTGATGTGATCCGCTCGACCCTGCTACCGGCACTGGACCCTGTTCGCAAAGCGGCCGCCTCTGATATCCGAAATTCCTATCTTGATATCATTGAAAACCAGCTGCTCAAACTGGCCCGGGGCGGGGGGCAGAACAACCATGCAGGTTTACTTAAACTGACCCCCATGGAAATGAAGGTAAGCCGCTTCATCCAGGCAGGGTCATCGACCAAAGAAATCGCAGAAGCCCTCAACCTGTCCGTCGTGACGATCCAGACCCACCGCCGGAACATCCGGAAAAAGCTGGGTCTCCAGAACCGCAACGTCAACCTGACCACTTTCTTGAACCAATCCGGGCCGTTGGAGCCCTGAACATCGCCATACAGCCGCTCATTAATGAGTAGTTAGAAATACCCATTAAATCCCCACTTCCTCCTGTTGTGCATCCATAAGTTTCACTGTAAGCTAATGATATCTTGATAAATCACTTATTTAGGAGGCAATCATGGACCCGGCAGAAAAGACGACACTGACCCTGCTGCGGGATTTTTTCCTTGCCCGGTCAGGGCAAGACCTGGCCCCGGCCTGCATGGTGCTGGCCGGTGACAGTCCGGCCGCAGCCCGAATCGGGCGGACGGACTGGGATGAGGCGGAGTTCGCCTTTAACCGGCTATTTGTCGGCCCCATGGCCCTGCAGGCCCCCCCTTACGCCTCAGCCTACCTGGAGACCGAGCCCCGGCTCATGGGCGAAAGCACACTTAAGATTCGGCGAATCTATGAAATGGCCGGCCTTTCGTCGCCACTTCAGGGCCGTTTGCCCGATGACCATATCGGCGTGGAACTGGATGCGGCCCTGGGTCTATCAAACATGGCTCAAACCCTGGACGCTGAAGAACCCCGTGTTCTGTGGCGGTATTTCCTCCACGAACACCTTTCGGCCTGGCTGCCCCAGTTTATAGATAGGGCCCGCAGGGCAGAGGCCGGGCATCCGGCCGTGGACCTGGCCCTGGATCATCTGGAAACATGGCTTAACCGCCAGCAATCAAAAGAGGAGGGAAAAATCCAATGACCCTTTGGAAAAAAAACGATATTGAAACGGCCATGGAGTGCCCCATGACCCGGCGGCGGTTCATGAAATGGCTGGCAGCGGCGGGCGTCGCTGCAGCTATGCCCTGCGGCTTCCTCGTACCTAATGAGACCAAGGCCGGTATTGTCTACGAAGGCGGATATGAGACGTTCCGCAACGCCTGTCCGAGGAACTGCTACGATACCTGCTCCATGGTCACGTATGTAAAGGACGGGGTGGCCCAGTTTGTGGAAGGGGCACCTGAGTCCACCTTCACCAACGGCGGACTCTGTGTGAAGGGGAATGCCTACATCAGGAAGCAGTACTCCCCGGACCGCATCAAATACCCCATGGCCCAGCAGGGCCGCGGGTCAGGCAATTGGAAACGGATCTCGTGGGACGAGGCCTTAACCCGCATCAGCGAAAAATTCATAGAGATCAACGAAAAAGACGAATCCATGCTCGGCCTGGCCCTGACCAAGTATTCGGGCAATTTCGGGATCACCAACTACGGCGTGGAGGGGATGTTCTCCTCTTTGGGCTATACCACCCGCATGGTGGGCACACCCTGCTGGCCTGCAGGTATCGACGCACAGAACTACGACATGGGCAATATGTGGTGCAATGATCCGGAAGATATGGTTGATGCCCGGTATATCATTCTATGGGGGGTGAACCCGGCCTGGTGTTCCGTCCATACCATGAAGTACATCTACGAGGCCAGGCAGCGCGGTGCCAAGGTGGTCTGTATCGATCCCGTCCTCACCCAGACGGCGGCCAAGGCGGATGAATATTGGCAGATCAACACCTCAGAAGACGGGGCCCTGGCCCTGGGAATGGCCCGGCATATTCTGGACAGGGGCCTGGTGGACCAGGACTGGGTCGCGGCAAATTCCGTGGGATTCGGCGAATTTGCCGACTACCTAAAACAGGAGGTCACCCTGGAATGGGCGGCCGAAAAGTCCGGTGTGCCGGCCCGGCGCATTGCCCGGGTGGCAGAGGAGTTCGCCACGGCTGATCCGGCCACCATCTGGATCGGATACGGCATGCAGCGCCATGTCAACGGGGGGGCCTCGGTTCGGGCCATCGACGCCCTGGTGGCCATGACCGGCAATGTGGGCAAAGCCGGCGGCGGGGCCAGATACGGCCATCTCATGACCTGGGGATTTAACTACCACGCCATGATCCAACAGCCTCCCAAAGGGGCCAAAGGCTTTCTTGGCCCGACGGCCAAGGGGGAATTTGATTTCACCAAAGACGCTGAAGGCCCGGCTTACACCAACCGGACACTCAATATCAACAAAACCGCCCGGGAACTCTTAAATGCCACAGATCCCCCGGTACGGGCCCTGTGGGTCTCCTGTAAAAATCCCCTGAGCCAGGACTTTGACCGCAACCAGCTTGAAAAGGCGTTCAAGAAGATGGAACTTGTGGTGGTGGTGGACCAGTTTTTCAACCAGACCGTTGAACAGGCAGACATCGTGCTGCCGGTAACCACGCTTTTTGAAGAGTGGACCGTCAACGTCGGCTACTGGCATTACTGGCTTTCCATAAACGAACAGGCCGTAAAGCCCCTGCATGAGGCCAAATCCAATATCGAGATTGCAGCGGCCCTGTCCAAAAAAATGAATGAGCTAAAACCCGGGTCCTGCACCTTCCCCACGGACATTGATACCAAGGAATGGGTGGCAAAGGAATTCAACAAAGGGGTTTACGATCTTTTTGGTATTAATTCCTGGGAGGACCTTAAAAACGGGCCGAAAAAGGCCAAGGCAAACCGGCTGGCATGGGCGGACGGCAAATTCGGAACCCCTTCGGGAAAATACGAATTCAGATCGGATCTCTGTGCCGAGCACGGGTTCAACGCCCTGCCCAAGTATGTGGAGGGCCGCAAGCCCTACGACAAGCTGAGGCTGCTGACCCCCCACACCCAGTTCGGTCTCCACTCCCAGTTCATTAATCTGGACTGGATGGAGGATTTCAATCCCCGGCCCTACGTCTATATCCACCCTGAGACCGCCAGGGTCAGAAACATTGCCGACGGCGACAGGGTACTTGTGAAAAACAAGACCGGAGAAGTCACGATCACCGCATCCCTCACGGACAATGTTCCCGTGGATGCCATCCTCATGTACGAGGCCTGGTTCAAAAACAATCCCTACAACTGCCAGAACTTAGTGGATGATACCTCCGCAGACATGGGGGGCTACAAAGCCGGCGCCCCGGGCGTGGCCATTCATGACCAGTTCGCAGACCTCGTCAAGGCGTAAAGGAGAGTAACCCCTATGAAAAAACAACTTGGATTTTTTGTTGATTCGGACCGCTGCGTGGGCTGCATGACCTGCGCCATGGCCTGTAAAAACCAGTATCACCAGGAAAAAGGGGTGGTCTGGCGCAGGGTCTATCCCTTAAAGGAAGAGATTTATCCCCACAAGGAACGGGCATTCTATTCCCTGGCCTGCAACCATTGCGAGCACCCGGCCTGCATGCACGTCTGCCCGGTAAAGGCCTATTACAAAAGGGAAACGGACGGGGTTGTGGTCCATGAGCAGGAAAAATGCATCGGCTGCGGCAACTGCATCCGCTCCTGCCCTTACGGCGCCCCCGTGTACAATCCGGTCCTGAAAAAGGCGGAAAAATGCAGTTTCTGCCACCAGCGGCTGGACGCAAACCGCTTGCCCATGTGCGTGATGTCCTGCCCGGTGGATGCCATCCAGGTCATCGACATCACCCGGCTTGATTCAACAGGCCTGGTGCAATTTGCCCCGGGCTTTCCCAAGCAGCCCGCCCTGAATCCGTCGGTCCGGTTCCGGCTGCCCAGGCTGCCTGAAGTGGTAAGGAGGAAAACGATATGAATCATTATGAAATGCCCCTGGTTTTGTTTACCGTACTCTGCCAATCGGCCATCGGCCTCGTGGCGGTCAACGCTTTCCGGCAGGTCAGCGGGCCGGATATGGAACCCCGCAGGATCCGCCTGGAATGGCTGGCAGCCGGCCTTGTTCTCATCACCGGCCTGATCGCCTCGGTATTTCACCTCGGCCACCCGTCGGGAATGGTCCGCGCCCTGAATAATCTCGGAACCGCATGGCTCAGCCGGGAAGCCCTGACCGTGGGAATTTTCCTGGCCCTCCTGGCCGCAGGCCTTCTCCTCATGCGGGAAAAGAGCAATCCGGTACTTGCCGTGACCACGGCAGCCGCCGGTCTGCTGGTCATTTTAAGCATGGGGATGACCTATTCCCCGCCCAGTTTCCCGGCCATAAACAATGTCCTGCCCTTTGTGTTCTTCTGCCTGACCGCCCTGCTTTTGGGCAGCAGTGCCGGGCAGTTATTCGCCAATGAAAATTCGCGGCCGATGATGACCCGGATCTTGACCGCCACCCTTATCGTGGCATTGGTTATCTACCTCATCGTTCCTTGTATCTGGCTTTCGGGAGGAGAAATTATGAAGCTAACCGCTGAACAATGGCTTGCCTCACCCCTTTACTGGGGACGGATCATCATTGGGCTTGCACTGCCCCTTGTCCTGATAAAAGCCCTTGGAAAAACACCGGCCTGGCTGTGGGGTCTTCTTCTGGCAGGAGAACTCATGGGACGTGCCTTATTCTTTGCCGGTACAGTGCACACGGCCGTGAACATGGGAGGCGTGTATTGACCCAAAGTATACTGCACCGGCAACCGCCGCAAATGAAACACTCTTCTTTGCGGCGGTCCGGCCGGTGTTCATTTAAAACAGTCGTTGTGCTGTCAATACTGTTTCTTTGCCTCGACCCGGCGAAGATCTTTTCCGGGCAGATCGCTGTGACGGACAGTGCCCCAGCTCTGGATGCCTTCCCCATTGCCAATCGCAGCTATAAGGCGCATGTGGGTTCTCACCATCTGACGGGTCGCGTGGAAGAAAAAATAATACTCTTTTTTACGCTGGACCCGCCCCAGGTGCCCCAAGGTTTTTTTCTCTCCGTGAACCTGAAACAAATTAAAGCCCCTGAAAAAAAAATGAAAAAGAATCCGGAAATTCTGACCGGCTTTCCTGACACCCGCCTGACCTTCCACGATCCGGGGATTTATACGTACGCCGTCATCGTTTCAATGATTGCAAAATCCAGTTGTGGCGGCGTAAACGCAGATACGGTTTTTAATGGAGATATTCATATCGACGTTTCAGAATAAGATTAATCCTGCACATCTTGCCTAACACGTTTATTCCTTTATAAGCGATCGGTCTGTTTGGGCGATCACGACGATCTAAGGCGTTTTGGTTGCAAGTCCCGTGGAAATGATGGACAACTTGAGCCCCGAACGGCATCTGTGGTATGGTAGAGGCCATAATTTCGAACGCAGCAGCCGAATGTAACACTATTTCCGGAAATCTAAGGAGACAACGTGAAAACAGGTCTGAAACTCATCGTATCTTTTTTATTTATCAGTGCGGCCCTTGCGGCGCTGTCCCCTGGCTACGCGCAGGAGACCCCGGCCAAAGAGAGTATTACAACAGGAGCTGAAACCGCTGCCCCCAAACAGACAGGGGAGGCGGCCAGCCTGGAAATGCTTAAGTCCCTCCAGCGGTTGAAGGAAAGCCTTAAAAAACGGATGGGCGAAAAGCGGCAGCTTATCAAAAATACGGCCTCTGAAACCGAAAAAGCCTATCTTGAGGCAGAGCTGAAATCCCTCGACGAACAACTGGCCGGGGCGGTGGTGGATTTCGAGCGGATCGCCACGGGTGTGGATGTGGGGCTGTTTGCCAAAAAAAAGGCAGAGCACTTCAACTGGAAAAATGAGCTGGTCTCCCTGGTGGAACCCGGTATCATGGAGCTGAAGCGGCTGACGGTGAAGGCCCGGCACAAAACCAAACTCAAGGATCAATTGTCTTCCTACGAGAGTTTGGTCCCGGTGGCCGTCAAGGCGAGAACCCGGATCGAAACCCTGATTGAAAAAACCGATGATCCGGCGCTAAAAAAAGAGCTTGCGAACCTGCTGCCTGAATACAAAGGGGTGGAAAGCCAGATAAGAAATAAGCTGGATCTGGTCAGGCTCCAGCTGGAGGAGATTGCCAGGGAAGAGACGTCCTTGATCGAAAGCTCCCAGAAGTCCATAAAGAATTTCTTTAAAACCCGGGGGATGTTTCTGCTGGTTGCCGTTCTGGTCTGCTGCGGGGTTATCCTGGTGCTCCGGTTTCTTTACCGGAATATTATCCGGCTCCTTCCCGGTTACCAGTCAAAATACAGGCCGTTTCACATCAGGGCGCTGGAACTGATCTTCCGCATTTTAACCCTGATCATTACCCTGCTGGCAATTATTCTTGTCTTCTACGCATTTGAGGACTGGGTACTCCTTTCCCTGGCAATCATCTTCCTTATGGGTATTGCCTGGACAGCCAAACACACCCTGCCCAAGTTCCTTCACCAAAGCCGCCTGATGCTCAATATCGGAGCCGTGAGGGAAGGAGAGCGGATCATCTACCAGGGGGTGCCCTGGCTGGTCAAGCATATCAACGTCTATTCCATCCTGGAAAACCCCGTACTGGAGATGAGCTTGAGAATCCCCATTGAAAACCTCATGGACCTGACCTCCCGGCCGTTTAATCCTTCAGAGCCCTGGTTTCCCTGCCGGAAAAATGACTGGGTCATCCTTTCGGACGGTACCCGGGGCGGGGTGGTGAGCCTCACCCATGAGACCGTTGAGCTGGTCCAGCGGGGCGGTGCCAGAAAATCATACCTGACCCCGGATTTTCTGGCCATGACACCGTTGAACCTGTCTGTGAATTTTAGGCTGAAAGAATCATTCGGCCTCACCTACAACCTGCAGTCAGAGGTCACCGGCACCATTCCCGAACGTCTGGAGACCTATATCCGCGAACAGATAGAGGCCGAAGGGTACGCAGAGGATATGCTGAACCTCAGGGTGGAATTTGCCCAGGCCGGGGCCTCCTCCCTGGACCTTGTGGTCATTGCCGATTTCAAGGGAAGCCAGGCACCGCTGTACAACAGGCTCAGACGGGCCATCCAGCGGTGGTGCGTGGATGCGGCCACCAAATACGAATGGGAAATTCCCTTTCCGCAGCTTACGGTTCACAAGGGCGAATAATACCTGCCAAGTGTCAGCGTTCCCTGGCCCGGGCCTTGACCGGACGCGGTCCGGCCAGGGGAAAAACCTTGACTTGACAGACGTTTACAGGAATACTGCAATCATACCGGCGGCGGCCGTTTACATGAACATATAGCGTGGCAAACTAAAGGGACAAGGCCATGAATCTCAACTCCCACCTTCTGGGCGACCTTCTGGTCAGCATGGGCTCCATTACCAAAGACCAACTGGAGGAGGCCCTTGCGTTCCAGCAGGGATTTATCGAAGATACCCTGCCGGAAACGGAGCTGGACAGGACCGAACTGATCTCCAGAGGGCGCCGCCCCTCCTGCCCGGTTCCCAAACTGGGCAAGATCCTTGTGGAAAAGGGGTACCTGACCGAAGGCGAACTGGCCCCGGCCCTGGAAGTCCAGCACAAGCGGGCGACGGAACTGAGCCGCCTGGACACCCACAAGCTGGCCACGGCCCTGGAAGTGGGCTTTGTTATCAACTCCACGGTCAACCTGGTGGATGTGCTGTCCCTGATCATGAAATATGCCAATATCGTTACCGATTCCGTGGCGTCAACCCTGATGCTCCTGGACGAAAAAACCGGAGAACTGGTATTTTCCGTGCCCACCGGGCCCAAATCCGACCAGTTGGAGGATATCCGTATTCCGCCGGGAAAAGGGGTGGCCGGCTGGGTGGCCCAGAACGAGCAGTACCTGATGGTAAAAGATACGACCAAGGACAAAAGATTCTACAACGCCGTGGATGATATGACCGGCATCGAGACCAAATCCCTGCTCTGTGTCCCCATGAAGTCCAAGCGGAAACTTATCGGAGTGCTGGAGGTAATAAATAAAAAAGACGGGCTCAGCTTCACCGAAGAGGATGCCCTGCTTTTGAGCATATTTTCCCACCATGCCGCCATCGCCATTGAAAACGCCCTGCTTTTCAACTCCATGCAGGCCAGGCTGGAGAAAGAAAAGCTCATTGAACAAAAGGTATCCGATTCGGAACGGCTGCGCTCCATCGGCACCCTTGCCGGGGGTATTGCCCATGATTTCAACAACATCCTCGGTGCCATTATGGGATATACAGAACTTGCCCAGATGGAAATGGAGACGGACAGCCGTCCCTATTCCAACCTGTCCAAGGTAATCGGGGCCTCCGGCCGTGCCAGGGACCTGATCTCCCAGATCCTTACCTTCAGCCGGCAATCTGAAAAAATAGCCAAACCCATCCAGGTCAACCTGATTGTCAAAGAGGCATTAAAGCTGCTGCGGGCCTCCCTGCCCAAAACCATCCGCATGATTGAGGATGTGGACTGCCGGTCGGTGGTCATGGGGGATTCCACCCAGATCCACCAGGTGGTGATGAACCTGTGCACCAATGCGGCCCATGCCATGGAAAAGGACGGCGGCCCCCTGACGGTGTCATTGAAGGAAGTCCAGGTGAAGACGGATGAGGAAGACCTCTCTTTGCTGGTACCGGGACTTGATCCGGGCCTTTACCTCTGCCTCAAGGTAGAGGATGAGGGAAAGGGCATGCCGCCCTATGTGATGGAACGAATCTTCGACCCCTTCTTCACCACCAAGGAACAGGGCCGGGGGACCGGCATGGGACTGGCCGTGGTCCACGGGATCGCCAAGGACCACGGCGGCGACATCCAGGTGGAAAGCGAACCCGGGAAAGGCTCCATTTTCAGGATCTATTTCCCCGTTATTGAACGGGACCCGGAACCGCCCGCAAAGGTTGAAGCTGAGATCGTTCCCAGGGGTACTGAACACGTAATGATCGTGGATGATGAAATCATGCTGGTGGACGTGGCCAAAAGCCGTCTGAACAGCCTGGGGTACAGGGTCACCATAGAAACAGACGCCATCCAGGCACTGGAACGCTTCAACCAGAGCCCCAAAAGTTACGACCTGGTGATGACGGACATGTCCATGCCGGTGATGTCCGGAGACCGGCTTGCCAGGGAAATTCTCGATATCCGGCCGGATATCCCCGTTATCCTTACCACGGGATTCAGTGCGGATATGACCGCTGAATCGGCACTGGAAAAAGGCTTTGTCGCATTTTTAACCAAGCCCATGGGATACGGAGACCTGGCCAGAACCGTCCGCAATGCCCTGGACGGAAAACCGCAGCACTCAGGGTCATAAGATTCGGTTCCCCTCCAAGTCCCCCAATCGGATCAGGAAGAACAGGACAACATGGAGCAGCCCGGCTTATGCCGTGCCCATTCCGGCCGTTTTTCCGCAAACGCCTCTTTGCCCTTCTGGGTATCATAGGGATGGCGGATCAGGTCGAGCAACTCCCAGACCATGGAATAATCTCCGGCCTCAGCCTTTTCAATGGCTGTCTGGGCCAGGTAGTTGCGGAGTACATACTTGGGGTTCACCCGGTTCATCCGCTTTATCCGCTCGTCCGCGTCTAACGCATCCTCCTGCAGCCGAAGGCCGTAGATCTTAAACCAGCGGGCCATTTTCTCCAGGTAGAGATCATCTGCCTGCTCCGGCCGATAAAGCGCCGGGGTTAAAAATTCGCGCACCCTGTTCTCCACACCGTCACCGCTGTTTTCCAGTGCATCCGTGTCCAGCCGTGCCAGCCGGCGGAAAAATATAGTATAATCGGTTTCCGCCATCTGAAACAGGGCCAGCAACCCGTTTATTATGGTGTCGTCATTAACCCCTTCAAAGGTCTCAAATCCCAGTTTTTCCGCCATCATCCGTTTATATGCCACGCTATAGGTATTGATGGTGTCATCCAGCGCCGACTGTAAGGGGTCGGCATGCCCCACCACCGGCAGGATGGCGTTGGCCAGCTGGCCCAGGTTCCACAGGGCGATCTGGGGCTGATTACCGAAGGCGTACCGCCTGCCTGAAGCATCAGTGGTGTTCGGGGTCCACCGGGGATCATAATCCTCCAGCCACCCGTAGGGTCCGTAATCAATGGTCTGTCCCAGGATAGACATGTTGTCGGTGTTCATCACCCCATGGACAAAGCCCACCCGCATCCAGTGGGTAACCATCTCCATGGTGCGGTGGCAGATCTCCCGGAACCAAATTTCCCAGATATCCTTCGCATCCGGGTTCAGATGGGGAAAATCCGTTTTTACGGTGTAGGTCATCAAGTGTTTTAAAAGATCGGTTTCCTCCCGGGCCGAAAGGATCTGGAAATTTCCGAACCGGGTAAAGGAAGGGGCCATACGGCAGACCACCGCACCGGGTTCTTCTTTGGGATGGCCGTCGTAAAACATGTCCCGCTCCACCGGTTCCCCGGTAAGGGTGAGGCTCAGGGCCCGGGTGGTGGGGACGCCCAGGTGAAACATGGCTTCGCTGCAGAGGAATTCCCGGATGGATGACCGAAGCACGGCCAGGCCGTCCGCGGTTCTGGAATAGGGTGTGGGACCTGCGCCTTTGAGCTGGAGAATCCACCGGCCGCTGTCCTTGTCCACCACCTCTCCCAGGTTGATGGCCCTGCCGTCCCCCAATTGGCCTGCCCAGTTGCCGAACTGATGGCCGCCGTAGCACATGGCAAAAGGATCCATACCCGGCAGGATCAGATTGCCGGTGAAAACCTGTGTAAATATGTCGGAACGGCATGTTGCTTCGTCCAGGCCGATGAGGCGGGCCGCCTCTTTTGAAAATGCCACAAGTTCAGGCGCCGTGACTTTAGTGGGCATTACCCTGGAATAGCAGGCGCCTGAGACCTGTCTGCGAAAATTCCGGGGTTCCGGATCAGCCGGAAGCTGCCGGACGAACCTATTGTCAAAGGTGAGTGTATCAAGGGAATCTCTGGACGGATTGGGTGTCATGGCAAACCTCCTTTTTAGGCTTGACTAACACCATAATCATACATGGGGGGCTGTGCAACCCAGCCTTAAACGGCGCGCCCCCGTCTTACACCGGTATCAGGAAAAGGTCTCCAGCATCAAAGTCAGTTTTTCAACGTGGGCGTTTTCCTCCCGTATAATGCCTTTCAGCCCCTCCAGTGAGGTCTCGTCTTCAATGAAGGTTTCTAAAAACTCATAAAAAAGAATGGTGTCGTTTTCAAACATGATAAAGGTTTTTATCATCTTTGCCGGCGTATCAATAAGGCTGAAGTCCACCTCGTCCAGGGACAGGGTGTTTTCCCCCATCATCTCCGCCAGGACATCCGGAAGCATCACCTCAAGGTCTTCCCCCCCTGACGGCAAGGTCTTTTTCTGGTTCAGGAACCAGTGGCAGTGGCAGTCTTCCTCCTCCGCCATCCACTGGAGCAGCTCCAGAAGTTTGGGGTCGTCGGTGTCTGCCATGGCACGGATATAAACGGATTTTCCGTTTTCCTCCATTTTAACGGCAATATCAAAAAGGTCATTCAGGGTAAACATAGGGAATTCCTTGGTTCCATCAGCCCATGGGGCGGTTTCGTTCCGAACAGTTGACATCCATTTGGGGACTGATCATATTATATCCTGTACGGGTTATCAATCCGAATCCATTCTAATCCTTTCAGGAGGTAAAGTATGAGTGACCTCAACGCCTGCAAGACCTGCGGGAAAGTCGCAAAAGACCCCGGCCATCTGTGCGCGCCGGTTGACCTTGAAAAAGCCTACGTCTGCCAGGACTGCGGAGAATCCTCCCTGGATGCCAGACACATCTGCAAACCCCAGCTTGAAAAACTGAAATTTACCTGTGAAAGCTGCGGCCGCCTGGCCGTTGATTCAGAAAAGCTCTGCAAACCCAAGGAGATCTGATACAGGTTTTCCTTACGGTTCCATATCCCCGGTCTGTCCCGTTGCGGACAGGCCGGTTTTTTTTATCTTCTTCCACGGATCACCCCTCTAAACCGCAGGGGTTTTCCCGGGGCCGGACGGCCTGAGATTTTCAGGCCAGGCCCAACTCGTCCAGGCATCGTCCCAGTTCTTCTCTTTCGCCGGTGTGCTTTCCCTTATCGTCGGACAGCTTCACCACCGGCCGCCAGGTAGCTTCGGCTGAGGATTTGCATCGGAACAGTTTAATAACGATGTTCAAGGGAATGGGTCCGATATCGTTGGTCAGATTCGTACCGATGCCATAGGCGTCTTTTATTTTCCCCCTGCAGGCCTCATGGATCGTCACCGCCCGCCCGGGATCAAGGCCATCCGAAAAAACGATGGTTTTATCCGCAGGATCAATTCCCAAATCCCTGTAGTGATTTATCATTTTGTCTATGAAAGCCAGGGGATCACCGGAATCCTGGCGAACACCCACATGCTGCTCCGCCAAATCTTTTCCAAACGCCTGAAGGAATACTTCCGTGGTGTAGGTGTCGGTTAATGCGATCCCGAGGACATCCGGATATACCTTGAGCCAGGCCGCCATGGCCGCTGCATTGGCCGAATCATATCCGGCGAGAGCCCCATGGAACATGATCCACTCATGGGCCAGGGTCCCTATGGGGGAAAGATCAAATTCTTTTGCCAGATGCACGTTGGATGTCCCCGTCAGGCTGTGGCCGGGTAAATCCAGAATATCCCGAATCAGAAGCTTGTGATTTTGAGCCGAAAACCGCCGCCGGGTGCCGAAATCCACAAATGCCACCCCATTTTCCGCCAAATACCGTGCCTTGGCCTGATTGCGTTCCCGCACCGCCTCCCGGCCCAGGGTTTCAGACCGGGTCAAATCAAAGAAAGTTTCGCTGATGGTGGCCATCAACGGCACCTCCCAGAGAATGGTGCGCACCCAGGGGCCGGTAACCGTCACAAACAGGCGGCCCCTATCCTGTGTCACCGTCACCTCCTGCGGATCAAAGCGGTAGGCCGCCAGGAAATCCAGGTATTCCGGCGTCAGATAGGGACAGGTTGACGCCAGCCATTCCCGCTGGCCCCCGGACAGGCGAAGCCCTTCCATATCCCGGACCGCCCGCCCCACCGACCGGGCCATATCACCGGGAAAAAAGGTCTGCCCCCGGTTGGTCAGCCGGTACTCAGCGACAGCCTCAGGATACAGTTTGCGCACGGCCTGCTGCATGGTAAATTTATAAAGGTCGTTGTCAAGAATGCTCCGGATCACTGTATTGTCCCCGTTTATGTTTAGCTGTAGTGTTATGCTTGTAGTTCATCCACGATCATATCCTCTGGGTTCTGTTTTGTATAGCCCATAGCAAAGCCATTACCACCTCAGGTTCTCACTTGAAACATGAAAAGCCCGTCTTAACTTGATGAAATTACATTGACCTGAAAATTGGAAAGCTAATGATAGACAAACTGGAAGAGAATACCGCAGTTATCGTCGTGGATGTTCAGGGGGATTTCACCTTTGACAGGAACGGCAGCCTTGCCGTGGAAGGCACGGACAACACCTATCTGGACCGGGTGGATTCGGAAACCCGCCGGCTGAAAGCCTTGGGATACCCTGTTTTTGCCACCCAGGACTGGCATCCGGAAAACCATATGTCCTTTTTTTCCAACCATGAAAACAAGACGCCTTTTGATACCATTGATGTGGATGGCAGACCCCAGGTGCTCTGGCCGCCCCACTGCATCCAGGGAACGCAGAATGCCCGTGTTATCCTTGATGATACACTTTTTGAAGCAGTGGTCCGAAAAGGCATGGACCCGAAGTATGATTCCTATTCGGGATTTTTTGATGACGGCGGCAAGGCCACCGGCCTTGCGGATTTGCTCAGGGAAAAGGGAATAAAAAAGCTCATTATTTACGGTCTTACCACGGATTATTGCGCCAAGTTCACCGCGCTGGATGCCAGGCGCCTGGGATTTGAGGTGGTACTGATAACCGAACTTTGCCGGGGGGTGGCAAATGAGACCACCCGGGCCGCTCTCAAGGAAATGGCAGCGGCCGGGGTCTCTTTCATCTGATAATAACCTTAATTATTCAGCGATAGTGCTGCTAAAAAAGGACTGTGATCCGTTTAGTTGTTGAAGGTGCGCTTAAAAAGCGCTTCCATGGCTTTGAGGGCATCGTCGGTAAGGTTGCGGGTGCCGGTGCCGGCAAAGGTTTTGTGGTGGATGACGGGGGTCACTTCCTGCCAGTCGTTGTCCACCCAGGAAAACCAGGCTTTGCGGTCCTGCTCGTAAACAAAGATGGGGCGGTTGAAAAGTTTTCCCAGTTCCACCCCCCAGCCGGTGCCGCCTTTGACGGTTTTATCCGGGAGAATCCAGCCCACGACAAAAATCTGGTAACCGCTGTTGACCATGTGAAAAATGGACTGGATGACTTTTCTGATCTTGTTTCCTTTGGAAAAGGAGCGGCTCAGACGGGTGGAAACAATCTCCATGGAGATGTTGCCTTTTTCCAGCTCTTCCTGGTTCAGCGTCCGGATACCCACGTTTCTTTCCGGGTTATGACCCTCAAAGGAATAATTAACTTCCTTTACACCGTATTTCTCCGCCAGTTTTCCGAATTCGGCTTCCGCGCCCCTGTGGCCACCGCTGTAGAGAGTGAATTGTGAAGGATCGTTGTTCATGATGTAACTCCTTTACCTAAAATTAAAGATCAACTCGTTTATAAAAATCGGGTTAGCGCTTTTGTGTGCAATCGAATGTGATTCTGATAGAGCCTTTAAATAAACGTTATCATATAAAAGACGCGAAAGATAAGCAACCCGGAATCCATGTCAAGACTGCCGGATATCTTTTTTTGATTTCCCTGTAATTGTGGGAAGATTCAGGTGTCAGTCCACCTTGAAGGCATTTCTCCCGGAGGCTTTGGCCGTGTATAAGGCCCGGTCCGCAGCCTGGATGAGCCGGGTGGCGTTGGCACTGTCGGAAGGTATGGTGGTGGCCACACCGAGACTGACCGTCACATGGTCCGCTGTTTTGGAATGCTCGTGAGTGATATTGAGCTTCCGGATGGTTGAAAGCATCCGCTCGGCAATCAGGATCCCGCCATCCTGGTCGGTTTCCGGCAGGATGGCGGCGAATTCCTCCCCGCCGTAACGGGCAATGATGTCCACATCCCGAAGGATGCTCTTATCCAGGCCCCGGGCCACTTTTTTGAGGCAGTCATCCCCGATCACATGGCCGTAGGCATCGTTATAGGCCTTGAAATGATCAATATCCGCAATAATCAGGGTCAGGGGCGTCTGCTTCCGGCGACCCCGCTGCCATTCCCGGACCAGGGTTTCATCAAAGAACCGCCTGTTGGGAAGGTCTGTGAGGCCATCCAAAGAAGAAAGCTGGCGCAGCTTTTCATTGGACTCCTCAAGTTCGTACTTCAGGGCCTCCAACTCGGCCACTTTGGCGTCCAGTTCACGGGTTTTCACCTCCAGAAGCTGCCGCTGGTTATGGAGTTCCAGAAAAATTTTAACCTTTGAGGTAAGCACATCGGCAGCCAGGGGTTTGAACAGATAGTCCACGGCCCCGGAGCCATACCCGCGGAACACATGGGCCTCCTCCTTGTTGGCTGCGGTAACGAAGATGATGGGGATGTTCTTTGTCCGCTTGTTGCCCCGCAGCAGGGTAGCGGTTTCATACCCGTCCATCACCGGCATCTGGACATCCAGCAGGATAAGGGCAAACTCGTAATCCAGCGTTTTTTCAAGGGCTTCGTGACCGGATTCCGCCCGGACCACATCCAAATCAGGGGATTCTAACACCTGTTCTAAGGTCAGCAGATTCTCGGGGCGGTCATCAACGATGAGGATGGAAGGCTTTTTCATCTAATCTAAGGCAGCTCCTTTGGACATCAATCGGTTGATAAACGGGGCGATTTCCTCCAAATCCAGAACCATATCCACACCGGCCTCAATGGCAGAGCCGGGCATGGTCTTGGCCTCTGCTGTCTTGGGGGACTGGGCAATGGTAAATCCGCCCTTGGCCCGGATGGCCGTGACACCTTTGGTACCGTCGGCATTGGCACCGGTGAGGATCACCCCCACAAGCCCTTGTTTATAGACGTCTGCCGCAGTTTCAAAAAGAACGTCAATGGCCGGCCGTGAATATTGAACCCGTTCGGCAGTGGACAGTGCAAAGCTTTTATCATCCTCCACCAGCAGATGATAGTTGGGTGGGGCAAAGTAGATGGTTCCCTTGCATATCGGCAGTTTATCTTCCGCCTCTTTTACACTTTGGCTGCACAATTTGTCAAAGTATTGGACAAGAAAATCATCCGAATCCGGACTCATGTGCTGTACAACGATCACCGGCTGATCCATCCGGGCCGACAGTCCGGGCAAAACGGCCTTGAGGGCGGCAAGCCCCCCTGCGGAAACCCCGATGACAAGGGCCTGGTATGTTTTGACAGTATTCATTCAGCGATCCTCGTGTGGCTCATTCTGCCATCAGTTTTTTCCTGTATATTTTTTCTTTTTTGGAGACCACGTCGAACCTGTCCGTAAAATCAGTGAATTTCAAACTCTCTTTGGAGCCCAGGCAGAGGTATCCGCCAGGGATAAGGCTGTCGTAAAAGAGCTGAAGCACCTGGTTTTGAAGCTTGCGGTTAAAATATATGAGTACGTTCCGGCAGAAAATCAGGTGCATTTCTCCGAAGACCCCGTCCGTCACCAGGTTGTGTGAGGAGAACAACACCTTTTCCCGCAGGCCCCGTTTGAGGATCACGTTTTTGTCATCCGCCGTATAATAGTCTGAAAAGTCCCCTGTGCCCCCGGCTTTCTGGTAATTGGAGGTATAGGTTTTCATCACATCCAGGGGATAAATCCCGGCCTTGGCCTTTTCAAGAATCAATTCGTTGAAATCCGTGGCATAGACCTGGGAGCGTTTTTTCATCCCCTCTTCTTCCAGGAGGATGGACATGGAGTAGACTTCCTGGCCGGCGGAGCATCCCGCGTGCCAGACCTTGATAAAAGAGTAGGTTTTCAGCCTGGGGATCAACTCCTCACGCACCTTGAGATAAAACCAGGGGTCCCTGAACATCTCGGTGACGTTGATGGACAGATCCATGAGCAACTCATTGAAAAAAGGTTCGTCATAGATGATCCGCCGCATCATGTCGGTATAGGTCGTCATCCCGCTCATCTTTAAGCGGTTGCGCAGCCGCCGTTTGGTATGGGCGTTGGCGTAATCCTTGAAATTATACCCGTACTTGAGGTGAATGGCCTCCAGCAACAGCTTCATTTCTATGGTTTCGTTTTCCTCAAGCGTGTTGTCGGTCATGCGTACAGCCATACCCTGAGCATTGAAATCAATTTATCGGTATCCACGGGCTTGGCCAGGTAATCGTTGGCACCGGCATCAATGCATTTTTTCCGGTCCCCTTTCATGGCCTTTGCCGTCAAGGCGATGATGGGCATCCGCTTGTGGGTTTTGCGAATCTCCTCCATGGCCTCGTATCCGTCCATCCGGGGCATCATGATATCCATGAGGATGATATCGATATCCGCGTTGGCCCTTGTTTTTTCCACCCCTTCAACCCCGTCCCTGGCAATGAGAATAGTCATGTCCTTCTCTTCCAGTACCGAGGTCAGGGCAAATACGTTCCGCATATCATCATCCACGAGAAGGACGGTTTTGCCCTTGAGCACCCGGTCCTTGTCATGGGAGAGTTTGAGCATGTCCTTCTTTTCCCTGGGCAGGTCAGCCTCCACCCGGTGCAGAAAAAGTGCGGACTCCTCCATCAGGCGTTCTGGAGATCTGACCCCCTTGATGATGATGCTTTCCGTATACTTGCGAAGCTGGCTGTCCTCCTCCTGGGTCAGGTCCCTGCCGGTATACACAATCACCGGGATTTCCCCGCAGGCGGGATTGTTGCGTATCTTATCCAGGAGTTCAAACCCGGACATGTCTTCCAGGCCGAGATCCAGAATCATGCAGTCATATTGGTTCCCGGACAATTCCTCATAGGCTTTGGCTCCCGTGGAAACCATGGTGGTTTCCACGTCCCCGCCGCCAATGAGTTCACGGATGCTCTGGGACTGGATCTTATCATCTTCGACCACCAGAAGCTTTCGCACCGGCCGGGTAATGATGTTCTCGATTTTCCCGAAGGTTTCCTCCACCTTTTCCAGGGTCACGGGCTTGGTCAAAAATCCCACGGCCCCCATGCGCATGGCGTCCATGGAACTGTCTGCCGCCGACATGAAATGAACCGGTATATGCCGCAGAT
>CAJWHT010000011.1 GCA_913041495.1 uncultured Desulfobacteraceae bacterium
TATTTGTATCTGTAGGATGTTCAGAAGAGGATCTCCAACGGGCAGAAGCTCTGCGGGATGCGAATGCAGGATTTTTCTGCATCGATGTTGCCCATGCCCATGAACGGCGTCGCGTCGGAGGGCATGAGGCCCTGGTGGTATTTGACGATGTGTTTGTTCCCTGGGACCGGGTGTTCATGTGCGGGGAGCACGAATTCGCAGGGCCGTTGGTGGAGCAGTTCGCCTCCTACCACCGCCAGAGCTATGCCTGCAAATGCGGGGTGGGGGATGTGCTCATCGGCGCCTCCCAGACCATTGCCCAGTACAACGGGGTGGCAACGGCCTCCCATATTAAGGACAAGCTCATTGAAATGAACCATCTCAACGAAACCCTTTACGCCGGGTCCGTGGCCTGCGCCTGCAAAGGAGAACGTAAGCCTTCGGGCACCTTCATGGTCAATACCCTGCTGGCCAACGTATCCAAGCAGAACGTCACCCGGTTCCCCTATGAAATCGCGCGGCTGGCCCAGGATATTGCCGGCGGACTTCTGGTGACCCTGCCCTCGGAAGCGGATTTCAATGCCGCTGAGATATCCGGCTGGCTGGAGAAGTACTTTAAAGGAGATGAGCGTATTTCAACCCAGGACCGGCGGCGGATCCTCCGGCTGATTGAAAATATCTGTTTCGGCACGGCAGCGGTGGGGTATCTCACCGAATCCATGCACGGGGCCGGTTCCCCCCAGGCCCAGCGGATCATGATTTCCAGGCAGGCGGACATGAACCGTAAACAGGCGCTGGCAAAAAAACTGGCAGGTATCAGCGGCTGATACGCTGTTTTACGCCTTTATCATAAGAATTACAGACCTCAAATTTTCAAGGAGAAACACAGACCATGGCGCAACAACTTTCAGATAAACGGGATATCGATTTTGTCATCTGGGAACAACTGGACGGCGAGGCAGTGCTGGAAAATGAGAAGTTCGACGAATTCAACAGGAAAACCTGCGAATTGATCATCAAAGAGGCCAAAAGCATCGCGGTCAAGGAACTGCTGCCCACCATGAAGGACGGAGACGAGATCGGGGTGACCCTGACAAAAGAAGGGGTCAAAGTCCCGGAATCCTTCCGGCGTCCCTTTGAACTGCTCAAGGAAGGCGAATGGGCAGGGCTTCCCATACCCCCTGAGATGGGCGGGCAGGGGGCGCCCAAAGTGATCGGTTATGTGGCAGCGGAGCAGTTCATGGCAGCCAACTGGGCCATCAACTGCTACAACGGCATGGGATTGGGGACGGCCCTGATGATCCAGATGTTCGGAACGCCTGAACAGCGGGAAACCTACGTTAAAAAACTGGTGGCCGCCGAGTGGGGCGGCACCATGCTGCTCACAGAGTCGGATGCAGGATCGGATGTGGGGGCGCTCACCACCACGGCTACACGGAATGACGACGGCACATATTCCATCACCGGCAACAAGATTTTCATCACCAACGGCGACCATGACCTGGCTGAAAACATTATCCATCCGGTTCTGGCCCGCATTGAGGGAGATCCCGCGGGCACCAAGGGCATTTCCATTTTCATCGTACCCAAATACCTGGTGAACGAAGATGGCAGCATCGGCGAATTCAACGATGTGGTCTGCACCGGGGTCGAGGAAAAGCACGGGATTCACGGTTCCGCCACTTGCAGCATGGCCATGGGCTCCAAGGGCAATTGCAAGGGCTACCTTCTTGGGGAAGAGCGGGAAGGTATGAAAATCATGTTCTACATGATGAACGACGCGCGGCTGAACAGCGGGCTCCAGGGGCTGGCCTATGCCTCTGCCGCCTATATGGAGGCGCTCAATTACGCAAGACAGCGTATCCAGGGCCGTGACCTGGCCGATAAGGCGGACCGCGGGGCAAAGCCGGTATCCATCATTCACCACCCGGATGTCCGGCGCAACCTTCTGCGCATGAAATCCTACGTGTCCGGCATGCGCTCCTTTTTTTACTACTCCGCCCTTGTCATGGAAAATATTGAGATGGCTGACGGAGATAATTCCGATGATGAGGCTTACTTAAGCCTGCTGACCCCGATACTCAAAGACTACCTTGCAGTCATGGGGTATGAGGTGTGCAACCAGGCCATCCAGGTGTTTGGCGGGGCCGGATACACAAAGGACTACCTGGTGGAGCAGTATGCCAGGGACTGCCGTATTGCCTCCATCTATGAGGGCACCTCCGGTATTCAGGCCATGGACCTTCTGGGCCGGAAGCTGGGATCCAAAAAAGGGGCCGTGTTCGCCAGGATGATGACCGAGATAAAACAGAGCGTCAACCGGGCAAGGGAATTTGAGAGCCTTGTTCCCCTGGCTGAAAAGGTTGACAGTGCCGCGGACCGGATGGCCGCCGTTGCAGGGTCTTTAGGGGCTTTGGCCCGGTCGGAAAAATTTAAAACCGCCTTTGCCCATTCCCTGCCCTTCCTCTATGCCATGGGCGATGTGATCATGGCATGGATGCTGCTCTGGCGGGCTGCCACAGCATCGCAAAAGCTGGCCGGCAAAGTCAAGAAAAAGGATCTGGCCTTCTATGAGGGCGAGGTCAAAACCGCGGAGTTTTTCATCTGCACTGAAATTCCCGTGACCATGGGAAAACTGGCTGCTATCGAGGATGGCTGCTCTGCGGCCATAGACATCGCGGACGCAGGATTCGGAGGATAATTCCATGAGAACCAAACAAGAATACCTGGACAGCCTGGTTAAAAAGCACGACAACCTCTATCTGGACGGGCAGATCATATCCAGGGACCATGAGAGCCTGAAAGCCGCGGCCAATGTCATCGGCACCACCTTTGACCTGGCCCAGGATCCTGCACTGGCTAAGATTACCACGGCCAAAAGCCACATCTCAGGAGAGACCGTCAACCGGTTCACCCACATTCACCAGACCCCGGACGACCTGCACAGGAAGCAGGACATGACCCGGATGTATTGCCAGAAGGTGTCCCAGTGCATCGGCCGGTGCATGGGAGTGGATGCCATGAACGCCATCAACTGCGTTTCCTATGAGGCGGACAGGGCCAACAAGGGACAAACAAAATACCACAAGAATTTTCTTAAATGGCTGGAACGGGTCCAGAAAGAGGATCTTGTGGGCGCCTGCGCCCAGACGGATGTCAAAGGGCATAGAATGAAACGCCCGGCCGAGCAGGATGATCCCGACCAGTACCTGCGTGTGGTGGAAAAAAATGACAAGGGCATCGTGGTCCGGGGCTGCAAGGTGCACATTACCTTTGCCTCCGTTGCCGACGAAATCCTGGTGCTGCCCACCCGTTCCCTGACCAAAGACGAAGGGGACTGGGCCGTGGCCTTTGCCGTGGAAGCGGACCATCCGGACATCAAGCAGGTGCTCTCCCCCCACAACCTGCGGCCCCGGGGCAAGGATTTCAAGCGGGGCTTTGACTGGGGGTTTGTTGACTCCTATGTCATTTTCGAGGACGCCTTTGTACCGTGGGAGCGGGTGTTTCTCTGCGGGGAAACCCAGCACGGCGGTATCTGCGCCCTGTTGTTCGCATTGTTTCATCGTCACTCCTACTCCGGATGCAAACCGGCGGTGGGGGACATGCTGGTGGGACTGGCCACCCTGGCTGCCGAGGTCAACGGTATTGAGAAAACCCCCCATGTCCGGGAGAAAATCGCCGAACTGATCACCATCACCGAACTGGGATACGCCGCCGGGTTTACTGCTTCAGCCAAAGGGGAACCCAAGGTCTATATCCCGGGTGTGGGCAAGATGGATTACGGCCCCGGTGCCTGTATACCGGACTCCATTTATGCCAACGTGGGCCGGTGCATCACCGGGGAAGCCGTTTTCAAGGAGCAGCAGATCCTGTGCGAGATTGCCGGCGGCATGCCCGCCACCTTCCCCCACGAGGGGGATTTCCTCAATCCTGAAACATCTGAACTGCTTAAAAAATACGTCAACCGGAGTGATGCCATGAGTGTGGAGGAGCAGATCAAGTTCTGGATGCTGTTCTTTGACTACACCAATTCCGGGGCATCCGGCGCCATCGCCTATGGGGCCATGCACGGCGGCGGTTCTCCCATCATGGAGCAGATCGCCATCTACAGCCAGTACGATCTTGAAAAACGCAAGGACATCGTCAAGACCCTGGCGGGTATGGACGTAACGTCAGGCACCCCGGGGGACCATGGCGTCTAAAGACCAGCCGTTTAAGGCTCAGATGGACCGGCTGGAAAGGGACGCCGCCCGTGTATACCGGATGGGGGGCGATGAGAAGATCGCCCGCCAGCACGGGGCCGGACGCTATACCGCAAGGGAGCGGATTGAAAAGCTCCTGGACCCGGATTCCTTTTTCGAGTTGGGCCGCTTTGCCCATTCCGACCTTCCCGAGGCCGCCCAAAAGACCCCGGCCGACAGTAAGATATCCGGCTTCGGCAACATCCTGGGCCGGCGGGTGGCGGTTTCCGCCAATGATTTTACCGTGCTGGCCGCCACCACGGCCAGGGTCTCTGGCCGGAAGGAGGCTGAACTCAAGTCCTATGCCCATGCCAAGGGATATCCCCTGGTCTACCTGGGAGAGGCCGGCGGTGCCCGGATGCCGGATATCATGGGGTCAAAAGGCCTGGCCTCATTCGGGGGCGGCGGATTTGCCACTTATACCTCCGTCATGAGCCGGACCCGGCGGTCCCCCATGGTCACGGCCATTCTCGGGGAATGTTACGGCATGCCTACCTGGATGGCTTGCCTGTCGGACTTCGTGGTCCAGGTCCGGGGTACGGCCATGGGAGTGTCAGGGCCGCGGGTACTGAAAATGGCCCTTGGCGAAACGGTCTCCGACGAAGAGCTTGGCGGGGTGTCGGTGCACAGCGGGATCACCGGTTGCATTGATGCCGTGGCTGAAAATGAAGATCATTGTTTTGATCACATCCGCAGGTTTTTAAGTTACCTGCCTTCAAACAGCGATGCCCTGCCGCCGGTTTATGCCGTGCCCGAAGGATCCGGCAGTGACATGCCCCGTATCCTTGATCTTTTGCCGGAACAACGGAACCGCACCTATGACATGACGCGGATCCTGTCTTGTATCGTGGACAGGGACAGCCTCTATGAGATCAAACCCGGGTTCGGCCGTTCGGTAATCACGGCCCTTGCCAGGATCAACGGAAAATCAGTGGGGATTGTGGCCAGCCAGCCACTTTACCTGGCCGGTGCCATGGATTGCGACGGCATTGACAAAGTGACCGGATTTTTGTGCCTCTGCGATTCTTTCAACGTGCCTTTGATTTTCTGCCACGATACCCCGGGGTTCCTGGTGGGCAAGGATGCGGAACACAACCGGGTGGGCGCCCGGGTCATGAATTTCATGAATGCCCTGGGCCAGGTGACCGTGCCCAAGATCGCCGTGATCATGCGTAAAAGTTTCGGTATGGCTTTCTGGAACATGGGCGGGTCCGGCTGCGCTACGGATTTCATCGTGGCCTGGCCCATGGCCGAGATGAGTTTTGTGGATCCGGTGGTGGCGGCCAATGTGGTTTACGGCGGCAAGACAGTCTCTTCCCAAGAGCGGGAGCGCCTTACCCGGCGGTTCGTGGATGACGCCTCTCCCTTCGGGGCAGCCGGGGCCTACCATATCCATGACGTCATCGATCCTGCCACCACCCGCGACTATATTATCACTGCCCTGGATATTGCCCAAAACGGCAGCCACCTGTCCCTGGGCAGCCATAACCTTGCGAACTGGCCCACAAAATTTTGAATGCACAGGCCACCCGCTGACATAGATACGCAGATGGAGGAGAGATGAAATCACACTTTTCACTGGAAAAACGCATTGCCCTTATTACCGGCGCCAGCAGGGGGATCGGGGAGGCCATCGCCGCTGGGTTTGCCGACCACGGCGCACATTGCCTGCTGGTATCAAGAAAGATGGACAGCCTTGAAAAGGCCGTGGATAGGATCCGGCGGCAGGGCGGCAGGGCAGATGCCCTCACCTGCAACCTGGGGGATCTTGCCCAGGTTGACGCGCTGGCCCAGAAAATAAAGGCCGACTACGGATGCCTGGATATCCTGGTGAACAACGCCGCCACCAACCCGTATTTCGGCTTAATGGAAGGCATTGATGCCGGAAGATGGGACAAGACCTTTGATGTTAATCTCAAAGGCCCTTTTTTCATGATTCAGAAAACCCTGACACTTTTATCCGCCTCGGGCCGGGGATCCATTATCAATGTCAGTTCGGTGAACGGGATACGGCCGCCGGTGAACCAGGGGGTCTATTCCATCACAAAGGCCGGGATCATTGCCATGACAAAGGGGCTGGCCAAAGAGCTGGCATCCCGCAAGATCCGTGTGAATGCCCTGTTGCCCGGGCTGACCCAGACCCGGTTTTCACGGACCCTGACTGAAAATGACGACCTGCTCAGCGAGGCCTGCGCCGCCATCCCCATGGCGCGGCAGGCCCAGCCTTTGGAGATGGCGGGCGCGGCCCTGTTCCTGGCATCGGATGCCGCATCCTACACCACCGGCACCGCCATTGTCTGCGACGGCGGTATGCTGGCCTGAAACGATGCCCGGTGAAGATGAAGTGAACCCTTATAAATTTTGCAAGGAGAAGACTGAAATGAGTACGCGAGAAGTTGTTTTTGTTGACGCGGTCCGGACGGCTTTCGGCCGAATGGGCGGTTCCCTTAAAGATCTGTATGCCACCCGGATGGCAGGTATTGCCATAGACGGTTTATTGGATAAAACAAACGTTCATGAAAAGGCCCATGTGGACAGCGTGTTCCTGGGGTCCGCCACCCATTGCTCCGTGGCCCTGAACCCGGCCCGCCATGCCGTATTGTCCACAAAGCTGCCCCAGTCCACCTCTGCCTCCTACGTGGAGATGCAGTGCGGGTCCGCCATCGACGCCATCAACCATGCGGCCTGGAAGATCCTGGCCGGCCAGGCGGACATCGTTATTGCCGGCGGCATGGAATCCTACTCCCAGATGCCCTTTAAATTCCCGTCATCCACCCCGCCCCACAGGCTGATGCCGCCCATGCCCATCACCCAGAAAATGTCTCCTTTGGAAGAGGAGTGCATCGGCATGGGGCTGACCGCTGAAAACCTGGCGGAAATGTACGATATTCCCAGGGCCGCCGCTGACGAATTTGCCTATGCCAGCCAGGTGCGTGCCAAAGAAGCCATGGATGCGGGTTTTTTTGACGAAGAGATCATTCCCGTGAAGTTTGAGGCCACCCGCAAGACCCCCGCCTGGCAGTTTGACAGGGACGAGCATCCGCGTCCCCAGTCCACTCTGGAGGGCATGGCCAAACTGCCGTCGGTCTTTAAAAAGGACGGCACCGTGACTGCGGGCAATGCATCGGGCCAGAACGACGGGGCAGCCTTTGTCCTGATGATGGACAGGGAAAAAGCCTTGGCGCTGGGATACACCCCCATGGCCAGATGGCTGTCCGGCGCGGATGTGGGATGCGATCCTAAAATCATGGGCATCGGTCCGGCCCTGGCCATTCCCGTGGCCGCAAAAAGGGCCGGCCTCAGCGTGTCGGACATCGATGTCTTCGAGTGCAACGAAGCGTTTGCCGTCCAGAACCTGGCCGTGATCAAGGAAATTGAAACCGCCTCGGGACAGTCCGTTGACATGGACAAGTGGAACCCCTACGGCGGCGCCATCGCCTTTGGCCATCCCAACGGTGCTTCAGGGGCCAGGATCTGCATGTTCGCCATGCGTCACATGATCCGGAACGCCGGCCGGTACGGGGTGTTTTCCTCCTGCTGCGGCGGTGGGCTGGGTGTGGCAACTGTGATTGAAAACCTGCAACGATAAAAACAAGACGAAGGAGAAGTAAATGAATATCGACGACATTAAAAATATCAGCGTTATCGGCGCCGGCAACATGGGGCACCAGATCAGCCTGCACTGCGCCATCAAGGGGTACAACGTCACCTGTACCGACGTGAGTGAAAAGATGCTCAAAAAAGCGGACGATTTTGTGGACACCTATCTTGCCGGCCGGGTGGAAAAAGGAAAACTCACCCAGGACCAGGCCCGGGAGGCCCGTGCCCGGATCTGCTTTACCCCGGATCTTGAGACGGCGGTCAAAGACGCTGATTTTGTCATCGAAGCGGTGCTGGAGGTGCTGGACCTCAAACTCAAGCTCTTTGCCGACATTGATAAAATGGCCCCCCCCCATGCCATTCTGGCCACCAACAGTTCCGCCATTGTCAGTTCGAAAATCGCCGATGCCACGGACCGGCCGGAAAAGGTGCTCAACGTCCATTTTTTTAATCCGGCCCTGGTGATGAAACTGGTGGAAGTGGTGCAGGGACCCCATGTTTCGGACGAAACCGCAAGGATCGCCATGGCGTTGTGCGACAGGCTGGACAAGGTATCCGTCCATGTCAAGAAAGAGGTCTCAGGGTTCCTGCTCAACCGGATTTTCAAGGTCATCGGTATGGAAGCCCAGTGGATGCTGGAAATGGGCGTGGCCTCGGTGGAAGATATCGACAAGGCCTGTGTCTACGGTGCCGGCCATCCCATGGGGCCCTTCAGTCTCATGGATCTTACAGGCATTGACCTGGCCTATACCATGGGCATGGAGGCATTCAAGGAAACCGGAGACCCGGCTGAACTGCCCCGGCCCAGTGTGGTGGCCCATTATGTCCAGGGGGAATACGGCCAGAAAACCGGCAAGGGCTGGTACGATTACACCAAACAATAAGATAACGGCGTATCCGGCCTGGCCGTATAAGGACAGGCCGGCGCGGCGCCGGCTGGAGAACGGACATGGATTTAAACAAGATGACATTTGAGAAGAAGGACGGCATCGGCTGGGCACGGTTCAACCGGCCTGAAAAACTCAACGCGCTCAACACCGAGGTGTTTGCTGATATCGGCACCATTGTCGCGGCCTGTGAAGACGACGATGAGGTCCGGGTACTGGTGCTGACCGGGTCAGACAAGGTCTTTGCCGCAGGGGCCGACATTGACGGGATGGCCCAAAGCACCATCAAGGATGCATTTGCCATGACGGACAGGGGGATCCCTGTCACCGAACGGTTGGCGGATTTCCCAAAACCCACCATTGCCGCCATCTCCGGCTATGCCCTTGGGGGCGGGCTGGAGGCGGCCCTGTGCTGTGATTTCAGGATCGCGGATCACACCGCCATGGTCGGGTTGCCGGAAATCAACCTGGGGATCATTCCCGGGGGGGGCGGCACCCAGCGGCTGCCGCGGCTGATCAACCCCAGCAAAGCCCTGGAACTGATCATGACCGGTGACATTATTGAAGCCAAAACAGCCCTTAATCTTGGCATTCTTAACCAGGTGGTCGCCCAGGGTAAGCTGGAAGCTGCGGTGACGGAATTGGCCAAAAAACTGATGGCCAAACCCGCCATGGGAATCCGGGCAGCCAAGACCGCCGTGCGCAAAGGGCTGAACGTCTCACTTAAAGATGGTATCGCTTTAGAGCAGGACCTTTTCTGCATGCTTTTCGGCACCCAGGACCAGAAGGAGGGGATGACCGCCTTTCTGGAAAAAAGAAAACCTGTGTTTAAACATACCTGATTGCAGAAAGGGGCATTCCCGGCGATGAGCCGGGGGTAAGACGTTTAAGACTGCCTTTTGAAAACTGCCCCGGGTCGAAGGCTGCATGGTGCGGCCCAATCGAATCCCGGCGTAACGCCCGGTGCGCAGTTTTCAAACAGGCACTTTATGAAAAGGAAGGTTTTTTTGGATAAAAAACGGGTTTCCATTATTGATTACCAACGTCCATATGCATCCGTGGCCGAGGCGGTCAGACGCTGCGGGGCCGAATCCATGCTGTCCTGTGCCTCCTCCGTGTTCATCAAGCCCAATGTGGTGTTTTGGACCCGGCACACCCCATTTCCCAAATACGGGGTCATCACCACCTCGCGGGTGGTGGAAGACATGGTGGTACTGCTCAAGGATATGGGCGTAAAGCGGATTTACATCGGAGAAGGCGGTGTTACCCGCAGACCCGGGGACACCCGGACCTTTGCCCATGCCTTTGAGGCGCTGGGGTATCTTAGGCTTGCCAAAAGATACGGGGTAAAGGTGATCCAGGTCCTGGAGGAACCTTTTGCCCGGTGCCGGCTGGGAAAGGGGATCAGCCTGAATTTTAACCGGCAGGCCCTGGAAAGTGACCTGGTCATCAGCCTGCCGGCGCTTAAAACCCACAGCCAGACCGTTGTCAGCCTGGGCATAAAGAACCTGAAGGGACTCATTGATATGACGTCCAGGAAAACCTGCCACAACCCTGACCCTGAAAAAGACCTGCACGTTCATGTGGCGCAGCTTGCAAAGCCCTTTAACCAGGTGTTCACCCTCATCGACGGGATTTATTCCCTGGAACGGGGGCCGGGATTTGACGGAAAGATGCACAGGCGAAATCTTCTGATCGGGTCAACGGATCCCCTGGCTGCGGACAAGGCCGGGGCCGTGGCCCTGGGGATTGAACCGTCCGCCGTGCCCTATATTGTCCATGCCGCCGAAGACCAGGGCAGGCCCCTTGGCTTAGGTGACATTGATATTTCAGGCAGGCCCCTTGACGGGCGGGACTGGGTTCACGGCCACGAGTTTGATTTTGCCGAAGACGGTGAAAAGGCCCTGCCCCTGCCCATGGCGGCCAAAGGCATGAAAGGACTGTTCTACCGCAAGTACGACGATACCATGTGCACCTATTGTTCGGCAATCAACGGGGTGGTGCTGTCAGCGGTTTTCAAGGCCTGGGACGGCAGGGGATTTGACCAGGTGGAGGTGCTTACCGGAAAAAAGATGGTGCCGGCCAGGGGGATGAATACCACCATCCTGCTGGGCAAGTGTATGTCCCGTGTCCATAAGGACAATCCTGACATCCGGCGGATGATCCGGGTGAAAGGCTGTCCCCCGGATCTAAAGGACATTGCCGCAGCCTTTGAGCGGGCAGGTGTCCCGGTGGATACAAAGATGTTTGAGGCGGTTGACATGCTGCCGGGCACCTTTCTGAAACGGGTGAAGGACCGGCCCGGGTTTGATGAATCATTTTATGAGGTGAGAGTATGACCCAAGATGCAAATACGCAGGTGGCAGTCATCGGTGCGGGATTCATGGGGACCGGCATCGCCCAGGTCTGCATCCGGGCGGGCATGCCCTGTGTGCTGATCGATACGGATGACACCTGCCTTGACCGGGCCAGGAAGGATACTGAAGCATGGCTGGGAAAAGGCCACAACTCAGGGAAGCAAAAGCCTTGTCTGCCCCAGATGCTTTCGTTGCTTGAGACCCGCAATTCCCTGGACATACCGGCGGATGCCTCCTGGGTAATCGAATCGGTATTTGAAGATGAAACGTTGAAAAAGACCCTGCTTGCCGCGGTGGAAAAACAGGTGGGCCCGGACACGGCAATTGCCACCAACACCTCTTCCATTCCGGTGGGGGCCCTGGCAGCGGCGCTGGAGAGGCCGGACCGGTTCGTGGGGCTCCACTTTTTCGGCCCGGTGCCCCGCATGGGCCTTGTGGAGGTGGTCAAGGGCGGGGACACCAGCGAAAAGACCTTTGCCGCTGCCATGGCGTTTTCAAAGGCCCTGGGCAAAACCCCGGTGGGGGTAAGAAAAGATATCCCGGGGTTTGTCATGAACCGTATCTTTGCTGCGGCATTCAAGGAATGCCAGGACCTGGCCGCCGAGGGGGTTGCCAGTGTGGAAGATATTGATGCGGGCATGCGTTTAGGATACGGCTGGCGGATCGGGCCTTTCCAGATTGCGGACAACGCAGGCCTGGATACTGTGGCCCGGATTAACCGGTCCATGAAGGCCATGGACCAGTCCTGTCTTTACAGCAGGGCTGATCTGGTGGAAAAGCTGGTGGAAAAGGGATGTCTGGGCCGCAAGTCCGGACGGGGATTTTATACGTATTAATATGTAGCCCGGGGTCACGGGGCTGAAATAAGGATGAAAACCAATGGCAACCGTTGACATTGACACCTTTGACGCGCTCAAAGATTTGAAAGGCCGGCCCCTGCCCAAAGGCAGATGGATTAAGGTCACCCAGGATATGGTGGATGCCTTCGCCAGGGCCACTCTGGATCATCAGTGGATCCATACGGACACTGACCGTGCCAGGCGGGAGTCTCCTTTTGGGGGCCCTGTTGCCCACGGTTTTCTGTCCCTCTCCCTTGTTTCATACATGATCGGGGATCTGGTGAATCTCAAGAGTATGAAAATGGGGGTCAACTACGGGGTGAACCGGGTCCGGCTGCCCAGCCCGGTGCCGGTGGGCAGCCGGCTGCGGCTCAACTGCCGGGTGGGGAAGGTTGAGGCGGCGGAGGCAGGGGGGCTGAAGGTGTTCTGGCAGTGCGAGGTGGAAATTGAACATCAAAGCAAGCCGGCCTGCGTCTGTGAACTCATTTCTCTGATATTTGAATAGGCATTGCCTGAGGTGGCTATTTATCCGCATATCCTGGTGGCCGAGGGCGGCGGCATGAGAAACGTTTTTGCCGCCGGGGTTCTGGACCGCTTCCTTGCGCAGGGCTTTGACCCTTTTGACCTGTGCATGGGGGTATCATCCGGTGCCGGCAACCTGGCCGCCTTCATGGCCGGAATGCCCGGGCGGAACCTGTTGATCTACACCTCTTATTTTCTGGATCCTGAATTTATCAGTGTCAGAAAATTTCTCAGGGGCGGCCATCTTATGGATCTGGACTGGATGTGGGAGAAAACCATTGCCGATGTCCGCCTGGATCTGAAAACCATTTACAGCCGGGGGCGGCCTTTTCTGGTCTGCCTGACCGATGTGGACACCGGACAGGCGGTGTACAAACCGACCCGGGCCGGAAATCTGGAAGCGGTGTTGAAAGCGTCCAGCGCCCTGCCCGTGATCTACCGCGGATTTCCCCGCATAGACGGCAGACCGTATACCGACGGCGGGATCTCTGATCCCTTGCCCGTGAAAACAGCCCTGGCGCTGGGAGGGAAGAAAATTATGGTGATCCGGTCGCGGCCGGCCGCATACATGAAAAAAGAGGCGATGACCCAGGCTTTGCTCAGACTGGCGTTTGCCAAGTACCCGGCCCTGGCCGGGGCGGCGGCATCCCGGGTGGACCGATACAATGCCGCTGTGAAAACCATTCAATACCCGCCAAAAGGGGTGGATATCATCCAGGTCAGTCCGCCTGACGGGCTTGATCTGGGGCGGCTGAGCCGGAACCGTGGCCGTATCCTCAGTACCTATCTTCTGGGAAAAGCGGCCGGAGACAAGGCCATCCTGGACTGGCAACAGGGGGAAGACAAATGAAATGTAAGCTGGAAAAGGCGGTGGATGCCTATGATGCCGGCCCGGACAGGGTGCTTGGCCTCAAACCTTTGATGTGCCGATTTCAGGACGTGGTGGCCGAGCACTCAAAAATGTCGGGATGCGGCCTTGAGTGGCTCCTTGACCAGGGACGGGCCTGGGTGATGCACCGGATATGCATCCGGATTCACCAGATGCCGGTGCTTGGAGAGACCCTGACCTTTGTAACCTGGCACAGGGGAGAAAAGGGGTACAAGGCGTTCAGGGACTTTGAAGTCTGGAGCGGGGCGCAAAAGCGGATTTCCGCATCAAGCCTCTGGCTTTTTATGGATCTTCACAATGCCAGGATACTCAAAGTGCCCAGGGAAAGCCGCCAATGGTATACGGTGGAAACGGACACCGCCATGGAACCCGGTACGGATGCCGGTATGGACAGTTTCAGGCCGGTGCCGAGGACCCCGCTGCCGGAGGTGGACGTGATGACCATCCGGCGGTCGGATATCGATCCCATCGGCCATGTCAACAATGCTGTTTACCTGGATTTTCTGGAAACGGCGGTGGGCCGCCTTTCCTCGGAACCCCGGAAAATAAACCGGCTGATGATTCAGTATCACAAGGAAATTTCAGGAGATATTCCAAAGATCCGGGTCGGCATCGCAGAGGAAAACGGCCGGTTTGATTTTACCCTGGCATCTGAAACGGGAATTCACGCGTTTGGAGAGTTTACCACGGGGCAATTCACTGAAAACCATGGATCGCACCCCGGATGAGAAAGGATGGAAAAATGGAAAAAGCAAGTGCCAAAGACCTGTTGACCCGGGCAACCGGGGTGGTGTGCCGGCAGGGGATGGTCCCCTTCCCTCTAAGTGATGCCGCCGTTGGGATTATCCGCATTGTGGCCGGCAGTGAACAAGATGAGCTGGCATTGATCTGTGCGTTTGAGGCCGGGGCATCCCTGACCCTTGACCAGTTGTCCGCGGCCAGCGGATTTGATCCGGACAAGGCTGAACGGCTGGCCGATGCCCTGGCTAAAAAGGGCCTGGTGTTCAACCAGCCCAGCTCTGCCGGGGTCAAAGTGTTCCGGCTCATGCCGTTTATGATTGTCGGATTGATGGAATATCTGTTCATGGGGGAGCTGACTGGATCGGATGAGGAAAAGGAACTGGCCCGGCTGTTTGAGCAGATGGTGGGCCAGTTACGGGCGCAGACCCAGGAAAATTATGAGCAAATGGTTCCCCTGTTCGAGAAGATGAAGGCCACGGACCGCACCGTCCCCCTGCAAAATACGTCAAGCGGGAAACCGGTCACTCTGATTCCGGTGGATAAAGGTATTACAGTCCCGGATGAGGTCATTCTGCCCAGCCAGTCCGTGGATGAGATCATAGACAAATTTGACGATATCGCTGTGGGGTATTGTTTCTGCCGTCAACGTCGCAAAGCCCTGGGCGGGTCATGCAGCACGGATGCCCCCGGGCTCAACTGTTTTACATTCGGCAAGTCCGCAAGGTACACCAGTGCCCAGGGGTTTGCCAGAAAAGTGTCCAAGACGGAAGCAAGGCAGATCATGGCCCAGGCGGAGGACGCAGGGCTGGTGCACAAGGCGTTTCATCCCGGGTCCAGGGAGGAGCGGCTCGAAACAAGTATCTGCAACTGCTGCAAGGACTGCTGCGATACCATGAACCTGTGGCGCAGCGGGACAACCCCCCTGGTCAATTCCACCTATCATTTGGCCGTGGTGGATACCGGGGGGTGCACCGGATGCGGTACCTGCGAAGAGCTTTGCCCCACGGAGGCGATCCGCGTGACAAACAATGGCACGGCAGAGGTGGATGACATGTCTTGTTTCGGGTGCGGCGTCTGTGCCCGGTTCTGTCCTGAAACGGCGATTTCTCTCAAGCAGGGACTGCGGCGGGTGTTCATCCTGCCGCCGCGGTTACGTTAGGCAACAGCGCCAAAAGGAGGGGGCATGAAGAAATTTGTACTGCTGGGATCGAGAAATCCCCATCCGTCTAAGCACAGGCTTGGCGTCATCGCGGCATCGGACAGCTATGAACAGCTTCAAGAGACCTGGAAGACCATAAACGCCTTCTATCGGCATCTGGGAAAGACATTTGATGAGGCCTTCACTGAGGAGGCAAGGCAGATGATGAACCGGCACCCGGAACTGGAAAAGCTGTTCGATATCTACTTTGAGTCGGTGATCTGGACCGTTGAGGTTGTCGGCATATTTGAAGCCAGGGATATAGATGAAACGTACAAGGCCTTTTTAACATAAGATCTGTCCGCCGGGAGGGGGACAAGACCTGCCGGGAAGGGATAACCATAAATTATTTAGGAGGTTCAGACCATGGAAGAAAGAATCTGGCACAAACACTATGACTTTAATGTCCAAACAGAATACCGCCATCCGAGATTTCCCACCTATGAGCTGCTGAATATGGCGGCCAACGTACTTCCTGACAAAGCCGCAGTAGATTACTACGGTGCACAGATGACCTTCCATGAGTTGAAAACAAAGGTGCTGGCCCTGGCCACCATGTTTGAAAAAATGGGGATTCAAAAGGGGGACCGCATCGGCCTGCACCTGCCCAATATCCCTGAATACGTGATCTGCTTTTATGCGGCCGGTTACGTGGGTGCCGTGGTGGTCAACTTCAATCCGCTTTATACGGTATCTGAATTAACCCAGCTTGTGACGCTGACCGGGTTGGACACCATCGTCACCTTTGATGCCGGGGTGGGCGCCATAAATGAAGTGGCAAAGGCGGTTGATATCCCCCATAAGATCGCCGTGTCCATATTTGATTCCATGGGCGGGGACAAAAGCACCCCTGACTCCCTGGGGCTGGACAGCGGCTGGGAGCATTTCCACTCCCTGCTGGCCGCCTGCGAGCATCCCCGGCGCCCCAGGGTGAAGGTAGACTGCCAGGACCCTGCGGTCATCCAGTTTACGGGGGGGACCACGGGCATTCCCAAGGGGGCGGTACTCACCCATTATAACATTGTATCAACGGCTTTTTCTGCCGTGCACTGGGGGGCGGGCAACACCGGATATACCCCGGTGGAAAAACGGACCTGCATGTGCGCCCTGCCGTTTTTCCACGTTTACGGCAATATCATCGGTATGAACTGGTCCATGATAAACTGTGCCACCATGATCCTTGTGCCCAAATTTGAAATTGAACCGTTCATGGATCTTCTTGCCAATACAGACCATATTACCTTTTTTCCGGCAGTGCCCACCATGATCAGCGCGGTGGTGAACCATCCGAAAGCCGCTGAGCTTGCCCTGGACAAGAAAATCCGGCTGCTGAATTCCGGCGGGGCGCCCATTCCCCAGGAATTGATGGAAAAAACCCTGGATACCGGACTGACGGCTTCAGAGGGGTGGGGTATGAGCGAAACCACCTCCCTGGGTGTGGCCAATCCCATTCTGGGACTCAAAAAGGTGGGGTCCATCGGCATTCCTTTTCCCGGCATGGACGTACGGCTGGTGGATGTGGAAGACAGGACCCGTGAGGTTGCCCCGGGGGAGGCCGGCGAGCTTTTGATCAAAGGGCCTTTTGTCATGGACGGGTACTTCGAAAACCCCGAACAGACTGCCCGGGAAATGGTGGATGGCTGGCTTTGCACGGGGGATGTGGCCAGAATGGATGAGGACGGGTATCTTTTTATCGTGGACCGGAAAAAGGATATGGTCATTGCCGGGGGATACAACATTTATCCCAGGGATATAGATGAGGTGCTGTACCAGAATCCCAAGGTGGCCGAAGCCGTGGCCGTCGGTGTCCGGGATGAGTACCGGGGGGAAACCGTCAAGGCTTACGTGGTGCTTAGGCCCGGTGAGGCTGCCACGGAAAAGGAGATCATAGATTTCTGCAGGGAAAAGCTGGCCGTGTATAAAGTGCCTAAGATTGTAGAATTCAGGGAAGAGCTTCCCAAATCGTCTGTGGGCAAAATTCTGCGCCGGATTCTGCGGGAAGAGGAAGACGCGAAACTGTCATCATAGGAAAGAACCGTCCCTGCCCGGCCAGGCGGTATCCTGAGGGCAGGGACGGTTTTTTCGGGGCGGCTTTGCCTTTTTCTTCCGCAACCGTGACCGGGAAGCCTTCCTGTTAGCGGTTCCGGCCGTATTGGTCGTGGCTGGAGACCCAGTCTCCGGCCATGACTGCGCTCATGAGGGACAGTTCCCCGCAAAGCACGGTGGCGGCAACGATTTCGGCAAATTTACAGGCGTTTCCCTTGCCGTAGCAGCCTAAGATTTCAAGGCACTCCCGCTGGGTGGCCAGGCCTGTCCCGCCGCCGAAGGTGCCCACGATAAGCGAGGGCAGGGTGATGGAAAAATAATAATCCCCGTCCGTGGTTTTTTCCACATAGACCATGGCTGCAGAGGATTCCGCCACATTGGCCGCATCCTGTCCCGTGGCGATAAACAGGGCGGTGGTGCCGTTGGCCGAATGGGAGCCGTTGTTGTTTGCACCGGACATAAAACAGCCCAGTGTGCTGACCTGCCTTTGCTGGACAAGAAGATCCACAGGCACCCCGGCAATTTTCTCAATGGCGGATTTTTTAATGGTGGCTTCGGCCACAACCTTTTTGCCCCTGGTTCTCAGGATGTTGATCTGGGAGGCTTTTTTATCCGTGTCCAGGTTGCCGGAAAGCACATATCGTTTTATGCCGGGGTACTGCTGCCTGATCCATTCGCAGGCGGCAAAGGTGGCCTTGCCCACCATGTTTTGCCCGGCCGCATCACCTGTGGTGAAATTGAACCTGAGGAACATCATCTTGCTTGCCGGATACTGCTCGATGTCCCTTAGTTTTCCGATCCGCGTGGTGTTTTCGGCAACGGCCTTTATCCCGTCAAAGTGGCGGCGGACCCATTGTCCGAATTTTTTTGCCTGACCTGCATTTTCAAAGTGGAATACAGGGGCCCGCTGCATGGCATCATCCATGACCGTCGCTTTTACTCCGCCGCTCTCATAAACGATTTTCATGCCGCGGTTGTAGCTGGCCACAAGGGTGCCTTCGGTGGTGGCCATGGGAACGTAGAATTCACCTTTTGCATGCTCTCCGTCCATAAGCAGCGGGCCTGCAAGACCGATGGGCACCTGGGCCGCGCCTGAAAAAAGTTCTATGTTTCCCGGGAGGGTTTTAGGATCAAAAGAATACCGTCCAAGGTGATCCGTCTCAACCCCTGTTTGCTGTTGAACAAATGCCCGGCGCATGTCTGCCATCTTTCTCGTGTAATCGGATGCTCCGTTTTCTCTGGGTATGCTGTTTCTCATCACCTTCTCCTTTGGTTTAGATACAGGTCCGCGTGCTGGTAACAGAAAATAAAATCCTATGTTATTTGTCCTGGGTTTTCAATAGCTGCGATAGATTTTTTATTAATTAATGAAATTAATAAATTTTTATTAACACAATTAATTAAATTCCTTGAAACCTATTGTAATTAAATGATATGCATACCTAATTATTTTGAGTGTTAAATATTGTTGTTAATGTGTATTGGAGGTGGTGTATGAACGAGGTGGTTGTGGTCGCTGGGGCGCGCACGCCCATTGGCGGATACATGGGAACCCTGGCAGGCCTCACGCCGGTGGCGCTGGGTGTCAGTGCCCTGGAAGGGGCAATCAAAAAGGCGGGGATGGAAAAAAATCAGATCGAATCCGTGGTCTGCGGCCAGTGCAACCAGGCAGGGTCTCCGGGGAACACGGCCCGCCATATCGCCATGGGGGCAGGGCTGCCAGTCTCGTCTTTCGCGTTTACAGTGCACCAGCAATGCGCCTCTTCCATGAGGGCTGCAGAACTGATGAGCCAGGATATCATGTTGGGAAAAATTGAGGCTGGAGCCGTGGTCGGCGTGGAGAGCATGAGTAACGCCCCCTATCTGCTGATGGGCGCAAGAAAAGGCTACCGCCTCAATGACGGTGAAACGGTCCGGGACAGCCTGATGATCGGCGGCCTGGTTGACGCCATGCTGGGGTACCATATGGGTGTGACTGCAGAAAATATTGCGGAAAAATACGGTATTACCCGGCAGGAACAAGATGAGTGGGCCATGATGAGTCACCAGCGGGCCGTGGCCGCCATGGAAAATGGCTGGTTTGAAGATGAGATCGTCCCGGTGGAGATCAAGACGCGCAAGGGCCCGGTTGTATTTGATACGGACGAGCATCCCAAGGCGGATACCACCCTTGAAAAACTGGCCCGGCTGCGCCCGGTGTTCAAAAAAGAGGGTACTGTGACGGCGGGAAATGCCTCCGGGCTCAACGATGCCGGCGCTTGTCTGATTATGATGAGTGCCAAAAGGGCAAAAGCGCTTGGCATGACGCCCATTGCAAAGGTGGTTGCCTCTGCCCCGGGGTCGGTGGAACCGGAAATCATGGGGATGGGGGTGGTGCCTGCCGTCCGCAATGCCCTTGAATTTGCCGGTATGGCCCTTGCGGATATGGATTATTTTGAATTCAACGAGGCCTTTGCCGCCCAGGTTATCGGCTGTAACCGTGAGTTTAAACTGGATCCGGACATTATTAACGGTGTGGGATCGGGAATCAGCCTCGGCCATCCCGTGGGGGCCACGGGGGTCCGCTTGATTGTCACCATGATCAACGAGCTGCGCCGCCGAAACAAGCAGCTGGGGTGCGCCTCCCTGTGCGCCAGCGGCGGGCCTGCCCATGCATTTATTGTGGAAACCCTCTGATTTCATCGGATCGGTTTGCCACCCGGGTTTACCGGTATCCCCTTTGCGGGAACCATAGTTTAAGAAAGGAGGGGTCTTTAAGCAAACGCAGTGTGCAAAGAAACTATGCCGTCCGTTTTATTTAAAACGTCTAATCAGCAAGCAAGGAGGAAGGAAAGTGATAAAAAAACAATTCGTAGTCCTTTGTTGTCTCGCAGTTATTTTAGGTGTCATCCCCAATGGTTTACATGCCAAGGAAGTCGTTTTAAAGCTTGCGTCGTGGGGGCCTGCAAAGCATTTTGTGGCAGAGGCCAGGGCTGTCTGGATTGAAGAGGTAAACCAGGCGTTGGCGGGCCGGTATAAAATCGTTGATTATCCCGGCGGCCAGTTATACGGCCCTTCTGACATCCATAAAGCCGTGGCAAAAGGGACCGTGGATATGGGGGTGGTACTGCAGCCGGCCATGCTTGCAATGGTTCCCATGGTGCAGGGGGTGTACCTGCCGTTTGCCTTTGACAGTATTGAACAGGTGGCTGCGGCCTACAGCGGAGAATCCCTTGAAATCATCGAACGGGCCATGGAAAAAAAACGCCTTAAACTGATTTACGTCAGCTATCTGGACCCGGTACAGATATTCAGCAATAAGGGCAATATCACTCAAATCGAAGATTTCAATGGGCTGCGCGTGCTTTCTTCCAGTCCGATATTCACGGAAATAATGGCTGAACTCGGGGCGGCTCCGGACACCTCTATCCCACAGACGGAGTGGTATATGGCATTGAAGCGGTCTGTCTCCGATTCAATGGCCAACTCCGTTGTGGGAGGTTTTTTTCAAAAGTCCTTTGAAGTGGCCCCTTATATTACAAAGATGAATATGAGTTATCCCACCATTCTGGTCTGCATGAATCTGAAAAAATGGGAGAAGCTCCCCGAAGATGTCCGGGCAACACTGCTGGACCTTGGTAAAAAACAGGGTGACCATACCCTTGCCATGTCAAAGGGATGGGAACACAAATTCACCGGCGCCTTGACCAAGGCCGGTGCCACAGTGTCAACCCTGGCCCCTGAAGAACGGGAAAAAATAGTAGGCGTGGCCAGGAATGTCTGGGCGCAATGGGCCGGTAAAAACGGTAAAGAGGCCGAACGGCTGCTGAAACTCAGTGTCAAATAGCACACCGGGTCAGAAATAAATCATTAAAATCCTGCCTGTTGAGGGCCGGTTGCCACCTGCCTTCAACAGGAGACTTTCAAATGGGAGCTTTCTATGGCAGCACCAGAGCAAAAGCGGTTTTTTTTATTCCAATGGATCGATTATTTCAGCACGGCAGGGGGAATCATTGCATCAATCTGCATGATTCTGGTGACAGGTATCATCCTCTTTGAAGTGGTGATGCGGTATTGCTTCAACGCCCCCACGGTCTGGGTCGGGGAAATGAGCATTTACCTGTGCATGGGAATCGGATTTTTCAGTTTGGCCCACGGATTGAAAAACAACAGCCATTTTTCCATCACACTTCTGACGGACCGGTTGACACCCAAAAGGCGGATTCAACTCAAGATGGTTACTGATTTGGTGGGTGCTTTGTACTCCACCACCTTTATTTTCAAAGGGATCGAACTGGCAAGGTTCGCCTATGAAATCGAGGATGTCAGCAGTGGAATGATGGCGACCCCCTTGTGGATCCCCTGGTCTTTTGTCCCGGTGGGCGGCGCCCTGCTGGCCGCCCAGTTTATTAACAAGCTGGTTGAAGACTTCCAGGATTTAAAAGCCGTTTAGTCTGCCCGGGGGATGATGACCCTGTACGGCAGACCGTTCCAATAATTTAAGGAAACATTTATGACACTATACGTTATCGGATTTATCGGTGCCTTTTTACTGATCCTGTTCAGCGGGCTTCCCGTGGGGTTCGGGCTCGGTGTGCTTGCCTTTGCCGTGCTATGTGTGTATGCCGGTCCGGAAACCGCCTTGAATATCGGGGTTGAAAAGGCGTACGCCTCACTGAATACCGATGTTCTGGTGGCCATACCGCTGTTCGTCCTGGCGGCACAGCTCATTTCGGCCACCGGCATGGGAAAACGGCTTTTTGATGCCGCAAGGGCCGTGATGGGAAGTTCCAGGGCAGGCCTGGGGGCCGCAACCATTGCCAGCAGCGGTGTTTTTTCCGCAATGACCGGGTCCAGTTTTGTGGCGGCATCCACCATGGGGCTGATTGCCATCCCGGAGCTTCGAAAGGCCAGGTTCAGTGATACTGCCATATCGTCGGCCATATGTGCGGGGGGGTCCCTTGGGGCCGTGATCCCGCCGAGCCTGGTACTCATTATTTACGGGTTTCTCACGGACGAATCCATTGGGAAACTGTTTATGGCTGGACTGATTCCAGGCTTTCTGCTGATGTTTTTTTATTCCCTTGCCCTTGCCCTGTTTTCCAAGGGAAGGGCCGGTAGCCCCACAGGGGAGTCCTGTACCGGTTCTGGCGAATCGAACCCTGAAGAATCGAACCCGGAAGAATCAGGCAGGAACGGATTCGATTCGGCCCGCATGTCCCGGCTAAAGGCATTGCGGGAGGCGTTCTGGGGGCTGATGGCGCCGGTGATTATTCTCGGAGGGATTTATCTTGGCATCTTTACCGCCAATGAAGCGGCATCGGTGGCTGTGGCCTATTGCACCATTATCGGGTTCTGGGTCTACAAAACACTGACGGTGAAAAAATTCTGGGAGGTGACCATGTCGGCCACCATTATCTCGTCCATGATCGCACTGGTGGTCATCGGCGGGGCCATGCTCTCCCAGAGCGCTGTGTTCGGCCGGGTGCCCCAGCAGATTCTCGAACTGATCATTGCCCAGAACCTGCCCTCCGGCCTGCTGCTTTTCGTGGTCATCCTCTTTTTGTTTGTGCTCGGGATGTTCCTGGAAAGCGTATCTTTAATGTACCTGGCCATCCCGCTGCTCTATCCGGTGGTTCTGCATATGGAATGGAACAATATCTGGTTTGCAATGATCCTGCTGATCAATGTGAATCTCGGGTTGATCACGCCGCCCATGGGCGGCATTCTTTACATTGTCTCCCAGATCGGCGCCATTCCTTTTGTCACCGTTGTCAAAGGGGCTTTGATGCCCATCGCGGTTCTCCTGCTGGTGATGATGATGCTGATCGTCTATCCGCCCATCGCCACCTGGCTTCCGGGGTTGATGTAGGCCATCTGCGCTTATGGCCCTTTTCATCCGGGCCTTTGCCAAGAAAAGGAAATAAATGAACAATGAGGCAGATTAAGAAAATTCTATACACCACAGACCTTTCAAAAAGCTCTGTTACGGTATTTGAACAGACGGTGATGCTGGCGGCCCAGACCGGGGCATCCCTGAGTATCCTCCATGTGGTCGAGGACGGTTCCAGCAGGTCCCAGAACAGGGTGGTTCATCTGGTGGACAAGGAACAGTATGAAAAAATCAGAAAGGAAAACCAGGACCGGATCAAAAGCGTCCTGATCGGAAAGCGAAAAGGGCTTTTAACCATTCAAAAGGCCCTTGAAAAAATGTGCGAGGAAACAAACTCAAAAATATGCCGTTTTGATGAGGGCGTTGAAATAGACAGCATTGATGTCCAGTACGGAAACGCGGCTGATGTCATCTGCCGGACGGCCGAAATCACAGGCGCCGATGTGATCGCCATGGGATTTTATAAAAAAGGCTCCGTGCTCAAGTCCGTGGTGGGCGGCTTGGGCCGCAGAATTATGGCGCAAAGCAAGAGTCCTGTTTTTTTGGTGCCCATTGTGGAATGATTCTTACGTCTCCAAAAAGCCAAAGATTATCCCGGCAGGCATGACCACTGCCTGCCGGGATAATAAGAGTGGATCAGTCCCCTGACCTTGGCTTGCCGGGGAACTTGCACATCCTAGTTTAGGGTAAAACGGCCCATCATCCCGTCAAGACTTTTGGCCAGCTCGGTCAATTCCAGGGCACTGGTTCTGACCGAAAGGCCGCTTGTCTTCATTTCATCGGTGGACTGGCTGACCTGGCCGATATCGTCCGTCACCGCTGCAACAAAAACAGAGGTCTGGTTCACGTTATTGTTCACTTCCTGGACGCCTTCGGCCGCCTGGCTGACATTGCTGGATATTTCTCCGGTGGTGGCGGACTGCTCCTCGATGGCCGTGGCTACGGAGGAAACGATGGTGTCTATTTCATTAATGATATCAACGATGGACCTGATGGCGTCTACGGATTCCCGGGTGGTGGCCTGGACCCCGGTGATCCGTTTGGATATCTCTGCGGTGGCCTCTGCCGTCTGATGGGCCAAGGCCTTGATTTCTCCGGCAACAACGTTGAAGCCTTTGCCGGCTTCTCCGGCCCGGGCAGCCTCAATGGTGGCGTTTAGGGCCAGCAGATTGGTCTGCTCCGAAATATCCGCGATGACCTCTGTCACCTTGCTGATTTCCATGGCGGCCCGGCCAAGCTCATCCACCTTGACGGAGACGTATTCGGCTTTTTTAACTGCATCTGCCGTTGTCTGGCTGCCCTTTGAGGTGTTCTGGGCGATTTCATTGATGGTTGAGGACATCTCCTCGGCTGCCGCCACGATCATCTGGATATTGGCGGAGGTTTGTTCCGTGGCTGCGGCAACACTGTTCATATTTGTGGCCATCTCGTTGGCCGAGGATGCGACCTTGCTGGATTTCTCCGAGGTTTGCCCCGCACCTGCCGCCATCTGTTCAGAAATTGCAGACAGCCCTTCCGAGGAGGAGTTCAGCGTCCGGACGCCACTGTTGATATCCCGGAACATGTCAGACAGGCTGGATGTCATATGCTTCATGCTTGCGTAAACCCCGGTGGCGGATTTGCCGTTACCGGTGAAGCTGACGGCCAGGTTGCCGTTGGCGATATTGTCGGCAATGTTTGCAATTTCAGCAGGGTCGCTGCCCAGCTGGGACATGACGCTTCGGGTGATCAGCCACACGAACGACAGGGCAATCAGGACACCAGCCAGGCTGACGGCAACGATGGTGGATACCGCTTGACGGTTGGATGCCTGGAGTCTGGGCCCGATATCATCCTGCACCTTTTTGATGTCCAGCTTGACGTCCTCGACATTTCCGGCGATGGCGGGGCCGATACGATCCAGGGTGTTTTCAATGATGTTGTTACGTTCAAATATGGTGGCGGTGAGATCGGCAAAGGCAGCAGCGTAGACCTTCTGGGATGTCACAACTTTTTCAAGAAGTTCGCGCCGGACCGGGTTCTGCAGTTCTCGGTCGAGGATGTCGGTATTGCCGGTCATCTTGGCGAATTCTTTTTGAACCCGGTCAACGTCCTTCTGGGCGTTGGTGTCCAGGAATTTCGCCATGTACAGCCGTGCCAGCAGCAGATGTTTCATGGCAAGGCCCGTGTAGTATGACGCGGTCAGATCACCGTCGTCATTTGCGGAGACCATGATGTCGGTGAGGGCGTTTTCCATGATAGGGCCGTTCACGTCCAGCACCTCTTTGACCAGTTTATTTCGCTGGTTTTTAAAGGCAATGACCTTTTCAAACCCCTGGCGGTAGTCGGCCAGGGCGGTTTCCACCTCATCAATTTTTTTAGCACGCTCCGGTGCCTGGATTTCCTCCTGGGCCCGGGCCTGGAACTCTGCCATTTTTTCCCAGCGGGTATTAAAGGTGTCCAGGGCGTTGTCACTTCCTGAAATCAGAAAATCCTTCACACTCATGCGGACGATCAGCATATTGGCCTGGAGCCGCCCGGCGAGGTTGGTGTCCCTTGCCATTTCCCGGTATCCGGTGAATCCTTTTGATGCATGGTTCAATGCGTAGAACCCCACGGATGAAACCACGAGCATCAGCACGATCACCCCGCCGAATCCGGCCAGTAATTTATTCTTCAGTGATAAGTTTTTAATGGACATAACGCCTCCGCTATTATTTCATTTTATTTGTATTTGTCTTGGAAAGAATCGGTTCCATTATGCTCTTAGCAAGTTAAATGCCAGTCTGTTGGTGGCCTGGTTTTTACTTTTGATAACAGTATGTTATGGTTTATGTGTGAGGTTTTATGACCTGCTCTTCTTTGCGTTCATCCCCATCTGTTTTGAGATACAAAAGTGTTTTTTTGTTTTGCAAAACTCAAGTTGCACGGGAACGCGTGATTTTGTGACTTTGGGGGACCTTAAGTCATGGCCCGGGCGTTGCACCCAAGGCTTGACTAAAAAGGGCAGTTTGCATACATAGGTCAGATTGTGCGGCGTGCACAGGTGATGTGAAAAATGCAAAATGTCCCGAAACCCTTAAAGGAGGGGTCATGATAGAGAGATGGAAAACGTGGGTTGTCGTTGCTGCGGTATTTTTGATACTCGTCGGAGGTCCGGCGTTTGCCAAAACCACCACCATTAAGCTGGGGGTGGTGACCAAGCCGGGATCGGCCCAGAACATTGTTGCAGAGAAGTTCAAGTCCCTGGTTGAGGCGCGGTCCGGCGGGGCCTATAAGGTAAAGATCTACCATTCGGCCTCCCTGGGGAATGAGACCGAGATTCTCCAGCAGATCCAGATGGGCACCATTCACATGGGGGTGATCACGGGCGGGCCCTTTGATACCTTTGATCCCATCGTCCGGGTGATCAACTATCCCTTCCTGTTCAAAGACCACGCCCAGGTGGATGAAATCCTTGACGGGCCGCTGGGGGCGCAGATCCTGGCAAGCCTTGAAACATCGGGTTTCAAGGGGCTTTGCTTTTCTGAGAACGGTTTTCGAAACCTGACCAACAACCGGCGGGCCGTCACCGGACCGGACCAGGTGGCGGGCTTGAAGATCCGGGTGATGTCCTCTGCCCTGCACAAGGCCATCTGGCAGAGCCTGGGGGCCAATCCCACCCCCATGCCCTGGCCCATCTATACGGAGCTGGAACAGGGTGTCATCGACGGGCAGGAAAATCCCCTCTGGGTCATGGAGGTGTACAAGTTTTATGAGATCCAGAAACACATGACCCTGACCCGTCACGTGTATTCCTCCCATATTGATGTGGCAAGCCTGCGCTGGTTCAACAAACTGTCCAAAGCGGACCAGTCCATGATCGAAGCCGCCATCAAAGAGGCGGCGAAATTCCAGCGCAAGGACAACCGGGAGAAAAACGCCGGCCGTCTGGCCCTGCTCAAAGAAAAAGGGATGCAGGTGGTGGAAACGCCGGATGTGGCGGCATTCCGCGCAAAGGTATCCGGGCTGAAAAATATGGATCTCTATGCCGATCCCCGGGTCCAGGATCTGCTGAACCGGATTCTTGAGGCGGTGAAATAGGGCGGGCCGCCTGTTTCTATGCGAACGTTTCTGAATTCTTTCAGCCGAAGGCTGAACCGCCGGGTTCAGGCCCTGGTTTGCGCCATGGGGATGGCCATGGCCGTCATCGTGGCTGTGCAGGTATTCTGCCGGTACGTGCTGAATCATTCCCTGTTCTGGTCAGAGGAACTGGCCCGGTTGATCCTGGTGTGGCTGACCTTTCTCGGGGCCACAGTGGCCTACTACCATAGGGCGCATCCCGGGGTGGACGGACTGTACCGCAGGTTGACGCCGGTCTGGCAGAAGGGGGCGGCATTGCTCACCCATGCTGCCGGACTGGCCCTTTTTTCGGTGATGATCGTCAGTGGGATGCAGTTTGCCTGGTTTGTCCGCCTTCAGATCACCCCGGCCCTGAACCTGCCCAAGTGGGTGATCATGGCGGTGGTGCCGGTGGCAGGTGTGATTTTCACGGTCCATGTGCTGGCATTTATCGGGCAGACCCTGGCCGCCGATGTGAACGGACCTGATGTAAGCGCCCCGGATGGAGAAGGCCCGGATGAGAAAGGGCAGGGACGATGACCACTGAAATCCTCATCCTTGCCCTGTTTTTTTTGTTCATGATCAACACCCCCATTGCCGTGGCCATCGGGACGGCTTCCCTGGCGGCGATCCTGGTGCAGGGGGATTTTTCCCTGATGATGGTGATCCAGCGGATGGTGGCGGGAACGGATTCCTTTCATCTCATGGCCGTGCCCCTGTTCATGTATGCCGGGACCATCATGGAAAAGGGGGGGATTTCCCAGCGGCTCATCGACTTTGCCAATGCCCTGACGGGGTGGCTTCCGGGCGGCTTGGCCGCCGTGTCCATTGTTTCTGCCATGTTTTTTGCCGGAATTTCCGGCTCTGCCGCGGCAGATGCGGCGGCCGTGGGGGCGGTGCTGATACCGGCCATGAAACGGTCGGGCTATCCTTCTGACTTCTCCGCGGCGGTGCAGGCCTCGGGGGGCTCTCTCGGGGTGGTGATACCGCCGTCCATTCCCATGATTATTTTTGGCTTTCTCACCGGAGCCAGCATCAGCCGGCTGTTTGCCGCCGGCATCCTGCCCGGGCTGCTGATCGGGGTTTCCCTGATCGGGATGTCCACCCTCATCGCCTGGAAGAACGGATATGCCCCCCACACCCGGTTTTCTTTCGGGCAGATATCCCTGACTTTCCGCCGGGCGGTCCTGGCCCTGGGGGCGCCGGTGATTATCCTTGGCGGAATACTTTTCGGGGTGTTCACGGCCACGGAATCTGCGGCCGTGGCCGTGGTGTATGCCCTATTTATTTCCATGGCCGTGTACCGGGAAATCGGGGTGAAGGATCTGTTTCCCATCTTCGGCAAAGCTTCCATCACGGCCTCGGTGGTGATGTTCATCATTGCCACGGCATCGGTGTTTTCGTGGATTGCGGCCATCGAGGATATCCCGGCCACCCTGGCAGGCGGCCTTTTGGGCATTACGGACAACCCCACCCTGCTGCTTCTGCTGGTCAACCTGGTGCTGCTCACAGCGGGAATATTCGTGGAAACCACCGCCGCCCTGATTCTTCTTGTCCCCATGATCACGGCCATGGTCCCCGCCCTGGGCATCGACCTGATCCAACTGGGCATCATTGTGGTGGCCAATCTGGCCATCGGCATGCTCACCCCGCCCATGGGGATCTGTCTGATCGTTTCCGCCTCCATTTCCGGGGACAGCATCGGCCGTGTGAGCCGGCGTGTGATCCCCTTTCTGCTGGTGCTGGTGGCGGACCTTATGATCATCACCTTCTATCCGCCGCTGACCATGTGGCTGGCGGCGCTTATCGGATCGTCATAGCCGGTCCTGCCTTACAAACCCATACAATTTTGGTCTGGTATTACGGTTTTTTTGCTGATAAGGTGGCCGCGTAACCGTCAAGAAGTACGGAAAGGCAAGGCAGGTTGAGGAGGGCGATGCAGGACATGGATCCGGTTGAACGGGCTGAAAAGATCATCGACGACACCTATATCCGGTACAAGACCATATTTGAAAATACCGGCACCGCCACTATTCTCATTGAAAACGATATGACCATCTCCATGGTCAACTCCGAACTCACCCGCATTTCAGGCATTGAAAAGTCCCGTATCCAGGGGAAAATGAAGTTTTACGAGCTTATCGACGAGGCAGACCGGGAACGGGTGATCGCCTACCACCACCTGCGGCGGGAAGCACCTGAAAAGGCCCCGAGAAATTATCCTTGCAGGCTAACCATGGGGGATGGTGACATCCGGGAATGCATTCTCACCGTGGCCCTGATCCAGGGGACACGACAGAGTGTGGCCTCCATTACCGACATGTCCAAGCAAAAGCGACTGGAACGGGAGATCTCCCGGATTGCCGAGGAAGAACGGCGGCAGATGGGGCAGATCCTCCACGATGACCTGGGGTCCCACCTGGCCGGTGTGGAAGCCATGTCTTCCCTGCTGGCGGCCCGCCTGGAAAAACAGGGCCATGGGGATGCAGAACTGGCCGGGGAAATCCGTACCCTGGTGAACCAGGCCATCGAAAAGACACGGGCCATGGTCCGGGGCCTGCTGCCGGTGAACCTGGCAGACGCAGGTTTCATGAATGCGGTAAAACGGTTTGCCGGCGAGGTGGAAACGGCCTTTGACCTGCCCTGCCGGATCAGGGGCGAAACAGGTGCCATACGGTTTTCCAACACCTCTGCGCTCACCCATGTCTACTATATCATCCGGGAAGCGGTGAACAATGCGGCAAAGCACAGCAGGCCGTCGGGCATCGATATCTGTTTTGACCGGGATGAAGATGACATGGTGGTGGATATCCGGGACGACGGAAAAGGATTGAACGCCGGGGGCGTGCCGGATCAAAAAGGTGTCGGACTCACCATCATGCAGCACCGGGCCGATTTGATCGGCGCCCGGCTTGACATCAGAAACACCCCTGAAGGAGGAACACGCGTTCGGTGCAGAATCGGAAAAAAATATTTATCGTAGATGACCATCCGGTCTTTCGCAAGGGATTGGCACAGCTCATCAACGAAGAGGAAGACCTGACGGTGGTGGGAGAGGCGGAAAGCGTCTCCGAGGCCATTGAGGCCATCGAGGATGTGGGGCCCGATCTGGCCATCGTGGACATCACCTTAAAGGACCGCTCCGGTATGGATCTTATCGAATATCTGCGGGAGCACCGCCCGAACCTGCCCATCCTGGTGATATCCATGCACGATGAGTCGCTATATGCGGAACGGGTTCTCAGGGCCGGCGCCTTGGGGTATATCACCAAGCAGGAGATGACCGCCGATGTGGTCCTGGCCGTGCGCCAGGTCCTTTGGGGGAAACGCTACCTGTCGGCGAAGATGGTGGATGCCCTGCTGGGAAAGATGATGAGCGGCAGAACCACCGGCGGGGACAACCCCGTGGATGTCCTGTCCAATAGGGAACTGGAAGTGTTTCAGCTCATCGGCCGGGGGTTCAAACGCGGAGAGATCGCCGGCATGCTCAGCCTGAGTGTTAAAACCATCGGTACCTACCACGAAAGCATTAAAAAGAAAATGCATCTTGGCACCGCCAGCGAGCTGATGAAACATGCCGTAACCTGGGTGCAGAATCATCAGTAAAATTTCACAGTGAAGGGCTTGAAATTCAGTTATACTTGAGGTATAAAAGCCTCTTTCTCATTGGGCTCTGCTGCCGTGGAACCCGTGGAACCCCTGCAAAATACATCATTTAGAAGTTGTTCGGCCTTTATAGGTCTTTTACCTATGTCAAAACCGGTGTTGCGCCGGATGAAAAAACAGTCGTTAAATGATTGTAAACCCTGTTCACCTCCGTTAGAACAATCCCGTTCTGTGTTAGCGGTTGATTAAATTATAACCATCGGGTCATGACACCTGGGGAAAGGGGTTGGTAGTGATGGGGAAAGCAGACTATGTCAATGATGTTGAAGTTTGTGTGGATCGTATTCTTGACACCGTGGGGCGTAAAATCGTATTCGGCATGCCCCTGGCACTAGGGAAGCCCAACCATCTGGCCAATGCCCTCTATCTTCGGGCCAAAAACAACCCGGCCATTGACCTGACCATCATCACGGCGCTGTCCCTTGAAAAACCGGCCCCCTCGTCCATCCTGGAAGCCCGCCTGTTGGATCCCATCGTAAAACGGATCTGGGACGGGTTTGTGGAATTCGAGTACATGAAGGACCTGCGCAAGAACAAGGTCCCGCCCAACGTACAGATCAAGGAGTTCTTCACCAAAGCCGGCGGTTATCTCAATACCCCCCACGCCCAGCAGAACTATATCTCCACCAACTACACCCATGCGATCCGGGATCTTTTGGACAACGGCCTTAACGTCATCGGCAACCTGATTGCCCCTCATCCCTCAGGCGATAGGGGAACGGTTTCCATGAGCTGCAACCCCGACCTGCCTCTGGAAGGTTTTGCCAAGATGATGGAACAGCGGAAAAACGGGGCGAAAAACGTGATCATCGGGCAGTTGAACGCCAACCTGCCCTACATGTACGGGGATGCGGTGATGGATGCCGGCATATACGACATGATTTTGGATGATCCGGCCTACGATTTCCCCCTGTTCTCAGTGCCCAAGGCTGCCGTGGCCCCGGCCGACCATATGATCGGTCTCAACGTTTCCTCCCTGATCCGGGACAACGGTACCCTGCAGATCGGTATCGGCTCCCTGGGAGACGCCATCGCCTCCGCCATGATCATGCGCCACAAACATAACGAATCTTACCAGGACGCCCTTGACACCTTCAACGTCAAGGGTCGTTACAATGGCCTCATTGACAAGATCGGCGGCACCGGCACGTTTGACAAAGGGATGTACGGCGCCACGGAAATGCTGGTGGACGTATTTTTGCAGCTTTACAAAAACGACATCCTCAAACGCAAAGTTTACGACCATGCCGGCATCCAAGAGATGCTGAACAAAGATCTTATCACCGAAGAGATTCCGGCAGATATCCTGGATATCCTGCTGAACCAGAAAATCATCGGTGAGCACTTGAACAAGGCAGACTTCCGCCTGCTGATGAAGTACGGCATCATCCAAGGCCCCTTTGAATTCATGGACGGCAGCATCCTTCACGACGGCAAGCGCTATTCCACAGACCTGGGCGATGCCGCCACCCGCGAACTTCTGGAAAAATCCTTAGGAGACCGCCTGAAAGAGGGCGTGATATGCCACGGCGCATTTTTCATCGGGCCAAAGGATTTTTACGATACCCTGAACAACATGCCCGAAGAGGAACGCAAGCTTTTCTCCATGACCGGCGTGGATGTGGTAAACCAACTCTACGGAAACGAACGGCTTAAATCCCTCCAGCGCAAGGATGGTCGGTTTGTCAATGCCGGCATGATGGCAACCCTTTTAGGGGCAGTGGTCTCCGACGGCCTTGAAAGCGGCAACATCGTTTCCGGTGTGGGGGGGCAATACAACTTTGTCTCCATGGCCCATGCCCTGGAGGACGGCCGCCTGATCATGATGATCCGCGCCACGAAAAAATCCAAGGGCAAGATCTCCTCAAACATCGTATTCAACTACGGCCATACCACCATCCCCAGGCATTTGCGGGATATCGTGGTCACCGAATACGGCATCGCCGACCTGAGGGGCAAATGCGACCAGGATGTCATCAAGGAGATGCTGAAGATTGCCGATTCCAGATTCCAGGACGAGTTGCTGGACCAGGCCAAGAAGGCCGGCAAAATTCCTGCGGACTATACCATCCCGGAAATGTACCGGAACAACACCCCGGCCCGACTCAACAGCCTGATCTCCCCCTTCAAAGCCCAGGGCTTTTTCCAGGACTTTCCCTTCGGCACGGACTACACCCACGAGGAAGTCACCCTGGCCCGGGCCCTCAAAGGCCTCAAAGACAAGGTGGCCACCAAAAAGTACCGCACCGTTGCCGGTATCGTTCGCCATTTCTTCGGCAAACCGCCGGCAAGCATCCAGCCCATGCTGCGGCGCATGAAGCTGGACACCACAGGGTGTATAAGGGACCGGGCACTGCGGGCGGCTGTGGTGTATGCCCTCCGGGAGAGCAACTGATACGATCTGTTTTTAGATGATTTTTTTCCGCCCGGCACCGAAAAATGCCGGGCGGTTTTGTTTTAGCCTGCCTTTTTTTCCGAAACACAGAAGGTGACGTCTTCCGGGCGATACAGGCTGCTTGGGGGCAGCAGGGTTTCGCGGAAGGTCACCGGGCCAAATCCTTGAGCTTCGGTCATCTGCCGGATATCCTCCTGTGAAAATCCATGGGTATAAAACCGGTATACTTCCGTACCCCTGGTATCGTCCGCGATAATATGCTGGCTCAGGACCACCCTTTCCACTTCATACAGAAAGGTTTCCGAAAGGGATAGATAGGGCCAGGGCCGCCAGAAGCCCGAAGGGCTGGCCTCCCAGGTCCGGGTGAGGGGAACCGTATCCAGCCAGGCGGTGTTTAGAACGTCAAAGATGAATACCCCGCCGGGTTTCAGTGCCCGGTGGATGTTTTCCAGAATCTTCTTCTGTTGATCGGGAGTGAGAACCCCGAAATCCGTGAAGATCATTAGAATAAGATCGTATTCCCTCTCTTGGTCCAGGGTCAGGTAATCCTGGTGGAAATAGTTGATATCCAGGCCTGCCTTGTCCGCCGTATTCCGGGCATAGGCAATGGACCGAGCAGCGAAATCCATGCCGGCCACCCGGTGTCCCTTTTTTGCCAGGCGTTCCGTATACAATCCCGGGCCGCATCCCAGGTCCAGGATCGACAGCTTACGGTCAGGTACCTGCCTCAGAATCCAGTCTATGGTTTTTTCAACGGCCGGCAGGCTCCGGCTGGCCAGGTCCGTATCCTGGTTCAGGTGGGTGGCCAGCAGTTGTTCAGATATGTGGTCTTCTGTCCACATGACTGCGGTACCCGGGGTATAGATCGGTGGTTTTTCACTGGCTGTGATTATTTTATTTATATTCATCGTGCTTATCCTTTGATCGCTTATAGTACTGTGCCTGCTGCAAAACCGTGCATTCACGGCATTGCTCCGGCAGCGTGTGGGCGCATATATTGTGTGAATTATAATAGGGGATCAGCAGCGTTTGCTGCTGGCCGAAGATCATCGTATGGCAGGATTAGTCACGTTTCATGGCCGCCTGTATAGTATAAAACCCCATATCAGGTCAATGTTTAAACCCAAATTTTTTATTTATAGTTTTTTAAATCCGGCTTGCAAAACCCGAACGATTTATTTAATCAGATCCATGGACAAAAATATACTCAGACTGGAATTGGCGGTGTGCGCCTTGGTGACAGCCGCTTTTACCAATATATACATCACCCAGCCGATCCTGCCGGTTCTTGAGACTGAGTTCCAGGTCACCACGGTGCATGTCTCCTTCACGGTTTCCTTTGTGATCCTGGGAATCGTGATCTCCAATCTTTTTTTCGGCTATCTGTCCGACCGGATTGCCATCCATCCCATTCTGCTGGCCGGGGGATGCATGGTGGCGGCCGGCGGTGTGGTCTGCTCTCTGACCCATGATGTCAACGTGCTGATCGGCGCCCGGTTTGTCCAGGGGCTGTTTATCCCGGCGCTCACCACCAGCCTGGCGGCATGGCTGGCAAAGAACCTGCCCCAGGAGAAGCTGTCCGTGGTCATGGGGACTTATGTGGCGGCCACGGTATTGGGGGGGCTCGGGGGGCGGCTGCTGGGCGGGTGGATCCATCCCCCGCTCCACTGGCGGTATGCCTTCTGGTCCGCGGCCGTCCTGATCGTTGTTACCACCCTGGTGGCCGTGGCGGTGCTGCCCCAAAGCAACAATGAATCGAAGCAGGAAAGTGATCGGGCCGGTGCCGCATCCAGTGACATGGGGTTCGTCCGCCTGCTGACACGGCCGGATCTCTTCCCCATTTACCTTTGCGGCGCCGCCGGCCTGCTCATGTTTTCCCCCATTTTCAACTACCTGCCCTACCGCCTGTCAGGTGCGCCTTTCGGCTTTTCAACGCAGATGATTACCCTGGTGTATCTGGTATACATCCTGGGGATTTTTTTAGGACCGGTGTCGGGCAAGATTTCCCAGCGGTTCGGCGGCGGCAATACCATGATCCTGGGGTGTGCCGTTCTGGCCATATCACTTGGGCTGCTTTTAGTGCCTGCGGTCTGGGCGGTGATTGCAGGACTGCTCAGCCTTTGCGCGGGGTTTTTTACCATTCATGCCACGGCCGTGGGGCTGCTCAACCGGAAACTTTCCCACAGCCAGGGCCGGGCCAATGCCCTGTACGTTTTATTTTATTATGCCGGCGGCTGGATTGGCATCACCCTGGCCGGCTTCTGCCTTGAAGCGTGGGGATGGCCCGGGGTGGTGATTGGGGTTGCCGCATTCCTTTTCGTACCGTTGATCACAGGGCTCCGGGAGCGCCGGCGATAAATTGCGTCATATCCAGGCGGCGGGCAAAGAAGGGCTTGAACTCATCCTCCCTGTGGCTCACGTAAAGAATGGTGCTCAAATCCGCTCCGGCCACCTGGCCTAAAAATTCAAGAACCGCTTCCCGGTTGGCCCGGTCCAGGCCCTGGGTGGGCTCATCCAGGATCAGAAGTTCCGGCAGTTTGATAAGTGCCCGGGCAATCAGTGCCAGGCGCTGGTCTGCGTAGGAAAGCCGGCGAAAGGGGGTACCGGCTTCCCCGGCAAGATCAATGCGTTCCAGCCAGGCCAGGGCTTTGGCCCGGTCCGCCGCCGTGGGCGAGGTATACAGGCCGATGGAATCGTAAATGCCGGACAGGACGCAGTCCAGGGTGCTGCCCGGCACAATGTAGTTCCGGTGGAGGTCCGGGCTCACGATTCCCATGCGCTGTTTGAGATCCCAGATGGATTCCCCGGTGCCCCGGCGATGGCCGAAGATCCACAGGCGGTTCTTGTAGCAGGCCGGATGATCACCGGTGATCAGATGGAGCAGGGTTGATTTCCCGCAGCCGTTGGGGCCGGTGACCAGGGTGTGGTCCCCAGTCCGGACGGTGAGATCCAGTCCTTTAAATATGTCCCGTCCTTGGTAGCCGGCAGTGCCGTCTTCCAGGCGGACCAGTTCCCGGCTGGCCGGTGTGGTTCCCGGTGACGGCCTTTCTTCAAGCTCGGCCACCGAGGCCCTGAAATCGGCCTGTTCTTGAGCCATCCTTCGGGACAGGCTGTCCATCACCTCTTGCTTCGGGCCGGACAAGGTGAATTTCCCGCGGTCCAATACCCCGATATGGGTGGCCCAGTCCGGGATGTCGTCCGTATTGTGTACTGTGACCAGCAGTTGAATGCCCTGGGTCAGGCAGAGCGCAAGCGCCCGGTTCAGCTCCCTGCAGCCGTCAACGTCCAGCCCCTCGTATGGCGCCTGTATGATAATGCATTGCCGGCCCCGGGTAATTTGTGACAGGAGCAGCAGTTTTCTGGACTGTCCCGTTGACAACTGGCGGTATCCCTGGTGGAGGACCCGGTCCATGTTCAAGGCCCGGATCAGGTCCATATGGGCCGATGGATTATTCAAGAAGGCCCTGGCCGGGGTGCCCGGATCGATCCGGTCCAGAAAATCGGTCTCGTCCTTCTTCAGTTCGTTTTCGAAAAGGGCCTGCTGGCGTTCAAACGAAATTATACCGCAGTTGGGCGGGCGGGTGACGCAGTCCGCCGTATCTTCCCGGCTGCCTGAAATCAAATCAAAAAAGAGATCAATGCCGGAGCGGTTCCGGCCCAGGATGCACCAGGCCTGGCCGGGAGCGGCATGGAACCGGTCTATGGTGAGTTCGGTGGTGGTGTAGTTTTCTATTTTCATGGCGGCCATTGAACCAGGTTGTCTTGCCCCTGGCAAGGGAAATTACGGCATTTTATTAACTTCCTTACGGCTCCTTGACCCCGGCCGGGTGACATGAGATGATACCGGCGGTTTTACCGAAGTAATCAGCCGGCGAGGAGTTCGAGGGCAATGGGAGACAACAGGGCAGGCAATCTGTTAAAGACAATTTATGTGGATGTGGATGATGTGGTGTCAAAAACCACGGAAACCTATACCCGTATTGTGGAAGCGGAGTTCGGCAGGAAGGTGGCGTTTGACGCCCTGACCACCTTTGATCTTAAGAAATCATTTCAGCTCACCGACAATGAATACCATTACTTTTTCGACCTGGTCCACATGCCGGAACTGCTGCTGGGTTATGATCCGGTGGCGGGTGCTGTGGATACACTTTCCCACTGGGCGGGGCAGGGCCACAGGATTGAAATTGTCACAGGCCGGCCGACCTCTGCAAGGGATGTTACCCTGGAATGGCTGGAACGCCACGGGGTGCCCCATGATGACTTTTTGATGGTGGACAAGTACAACCGGCCGGGCAATGATCCGGCCATTGCCGTATCAAAAGAAGAGCTGGCTGCCCGGGCGTATGATCTTGCCGTGGAAGACTCCGGGGACATGGCCATATTCCTGGCAGAAAATATGGGGGTGGCCACCGCCCTGATCGACCGTCCCTGGAATTGGGCATGCCCGTCCCATGACCGGGTGGTCCGCTGCAGGTCCTGGGATGACATCCGCCCGCTGGCCGCATGAGGCCGTCTATGACTTTTTCAGATATCGTATTCCCAGACAAGATAAGGCCGGACGATCCCTGCCGCTGTCCCCTCTGCCGCAGTGATGAGGTGGATGCCTACCACCGGGACGATTCAAGGGCCTATATGGCCTGCCGCACCTGCGGCCTGGTATTTGTGCCGGAGGCCTTCCGGCTGACGCCGGAGGAGGAAAAGGCGGTTTACGATCTGCATCAAAATGATCCCGGTGATCCGGGGTATCAAAACTTTTTAAGCCGGTTGTCCGTGCCGTTGCTCAAAAAACTATCACCGGGCAGCCAGGGCCTGGATTTTGGCTGCGGCCCGGGACCTGCCCTGGCCGACATGATGGAAGCTGCCGGCCATTCCATGAACCTGTTCGATCCCTTTTATGCCAATACCCCGGAAGTGCTGCAGCACCGCTATGACTTTATCTGCGCCACCGAAGTGGTGGAACACTTAAGGGCGCCTAAGCGTGAGTTTGAATCCCTTTTCAAGATGCTCAAGCCCGGTGGCTGGTTAGGAATCATGACCAAGCAGGTGATCAACCGGGAGGCTTTTGGCCGCTGGCATTATATCCGGGATCTCACCCATATCTGTTTTTACAGCCGTTTCACATTTTCCTGCCTGGCCCGGCGGTTCAATGCCGGCCTGTACTTTATCGGGGATGATGTGATATTGCTTCAGAAACAAAAAAAGGAGTGTCAATGAGTGCAGGATACGAAGAACTGGATTACCGAAAGACCCCCCTGGGAGAGTTGGTACTTGTGCGCAGGCAGTCCGTGCAGATGAAGGGCCTGGATGTGTATGAGGTAAAGCTGGGGGATCATTATCTGATGTCCAGTCTCTTTCATGAATCCGAAGTCCAGCTGGCCCGGCTGGGGCTTGGCATGCTGGCTGAAGATCATCTTGATGTGCTCGTGGGGGGGCTGGGTCTGGGGTACACCGCCGTGACCGCATTGGAGGACAACCGGGTTTCCGCACTGACAGTGGTGGAGTATATGGAAGGGGTGATCGAGTGGCACCGAACCGGCCTTGTCCCCTTGGGCCGCACCCTGACCCGAGATCCGCGCTGCCGCATCATCCGGGGGGATTTTTTCGTCCTGTCCCGGGATGCCTCACAGGGATTTGATCCCGGACGGCCTGGCCACAGGTATGATGCCATTCTTCTGGATATAGACCACACCCCCACCCATGTGCTGCATCAGACAAACAAGCGGTTTTACACGAAACAGGGGCTGTCCGAATTGTCGGGGCATCTGAAACCTTGCGGGGTGTTTGCCCTGTGGTCGGACAGTGAGCCCGAATCCCAGTTCACCGCCCATCTGGGCCGGGTGTTTCCATCGGTTGAGGCCCATATGGTACGGTTTGACAATCCCTTTACCGGCAAGTCCTGCGCAAATACCGTTTACGTGGCAAGGGCCGCCTGAATTATAAGGGCTCAGGTGGCCAGGCGGATGACAGACCAGGCCCCGAACCCCAGAAGCACGACGCCGGCCACCCGGCTGATCCGTCCCAATAGATCTTTTCCCATGCGCTCTTTGAGTTTCCCCGCCCCGAAGGAGAGGATGATCCACCACAGGGCGGAGCCGGAAAATACCCCTGACACCAGAAGGCTGGCGGTAAGATAGTTGTCACCTGCCATGGTAAGGCCCAGGCCTGCGAAGATGGCGGTAAAGGCCATGATGGTCATGGGGTTGGTGAGGGTGAGAAAAAAGGCGGATAAAAAGGCTTTGGGGTGGGAGCTGAACCTGTTGGCATCCTGTGGGGTGCCCTGGGGGGCATCCCCGGACCTGATGAGAAAGGCCAGGCCCAGCCAGCACAAAAAAAGGCTGCCCATCCACAGGATCTGGGTGTTCCAGGCCAGCAGGAAGCCGGATATAAAAGTCAGGCCGAAGCCGGCCACACATCCGTAGACCGCATCGGCGGCCGCTGCCCCGAGACCTGTGGCAAGGCCTGCCAGGGGACCGTGTTTCAGGCTTCTGCCGATGGTGAGAATACCGATGGGGCCCACCGGGGCGGCAATGGAAAATCCAATCAGTATACCCTTGAAAAAATAGTTTATCTCCATGTATATTCCCTTACACCTGTGAGGTAAGATGGATGGTCGTTTTGAATTCCGGGCACAGGGTACCGCAAACGGGCAGGCCCTGTACATGGGAAATGGACGGTTTTTAAGCTGCCAAACCTTAACGTAACAAAGTGATTCGCCAATGGGCTTTAAATCTGAAAAACTGCTGGACGATATCGGCAGGCATATTCTGGAAACATTGAAAAACGATGCGCGAATTCCCCACAGCCGCCTGGGCCGGATCGTGGGCCTTTCCACCCCGGCGGTCACCGAACGGGTAAGAAAGCTGGAAGAGGCAGGCATCATCGAAGGGTATCATGCCAGGATCAAGACGCCAAAGACAACGAGTGCTGTCACAGCCTTCATGGAACTGGACGTCCCCCGGGCCCTGTACGACCGGGTGCGCAAAATTACCGAAAAAAATCCCAAGGTCCTGGAATGCCATCACATGAGCGGACAGGCGTCTTTTATCATTAAAGTCCGGGCCGATTCCGTGGCGGATCTGGACTCCCTGGTGAGCACGTTCAGCCCCCTGGGGCAGACGCGCACCAGCATCGTTCTCTCTTCGTTTAAAGATCATACAAAAGAATAGCGAATACCTGCGAAAATGCTGTTGATTTTTTTCCGCCAGGATTTATATTTCCCGTGATACCGGCTGCAGGAAGTCTCTGCAGCGGTTTAACTTAAAAAGCGTATTTGTTTGGAGGCACACCATGGCCAATCATTTTAAATCCGGTCTGCTGCTGGCAGCCATGACCAGTCTGTTTCTTTTCCTGGGATTCCTCCTGGGCGGGCAGTCCGGGATGTTCATCGCCTTGATTATTGCCGGGGTGATGAATGTGGGCTCGTATTGGTATTCCCATAAAATCGTACTGTCCATGTATAAGGCGCAGCCCCTGGAACGGCACCAGGCCAGGGAGCTGTTTGATATGGTGGAACGGCTTGCCGGTCAGGCCGGGCTGCCCCTGCCGGAGGTCTATTTGATCCCGGAAGATGCGCCCAATGCATTTGCCACGGGCCGGAATCCCTCCCATGCGGTGGTGGCCGTCACCCGCGGGCTGATGCAGATGATGAACCGGGAGGAACTGGAAGGGGTCATTGCCCATGAACTGGGCCATATCAAAAACAGGGATATCCTGATCTCCACCATTGCGGCCACCCTGTCCGGCGCCATCATGTGGGTGGCATCCATGGCACGCTTTTCCGCCATCTTCGGCGGCAGTGACGATGAGGAAGGGGGCTTGGGGATCGTGGGGGTGATCGTGATGTCCATCCTGGCGCCCATGGCAGCCATGCTGGTGCAGATGGCGGTCTCCCGGTCCAGGGAGTACCTGGCAGATGCCACTGCAGCAGGGATCACCGGGAATCCCGGCGGTCTGGCCAGCGCTTTGTCCAAACTGGGGGCTTACAGCCGCCGGGGCCAGGTGGATGCCAATCCTTCCACAGCCCATATGTTTATCGTCACCCCCCTGACCGGACAGCGGATGATGAGCCTGTTTTCCACCCATCCGCCCATTGAGGACCGGGTTGCAAGGCTGGCCGGCAGCAGGCCGAGTGCTCCTTCGGACGGCCCGGGCCGTACAAGCGGCGGCCGGGACGCAGGGCGGTCCACCATGGAAGAGCAGGGCAGATCTTTTTGGGACAATATGTCCTGATGGACAGGGGAGAAGCGCTATGGCAGTAGGATGGGCCCGTGACGGGGCGGTGCAGGAACAGATAGATGCCGGGATCGACGATGCGGTGAAGCTGGCCAGAAGCCGGCTGCCGGAAGGCGAAAGCCTCACCCATTGTGATATTTGCGAGGAGGAAATCCCGGAGAAACGCAGAAAGGCGGTACCCGGGGTGCGGTTGTGCATCCAGTGCCAGTCCGAGCTTGAAGCTCAGCAGCACGGTTCTTCGGGCATCAACCGCAGGGGAAGCAAAGACAGCCAGTTGAAATAGCCGTTGGCGGCATCCGGATTCATCCGGCCTGAGCGGTTTTTTTAATGGGGAAGCCGCGGCTACGGTTTGGTTAGGCCTGCGATCTGGCAATTGACATGCCCTGCCCGTTAAGATACAACTTAGAACATACCATTTTGAGTTCAGCGAGGGTGCATGTCTATGGCGAGTAGCAATAAACGGGAAAGTGAGCGGTTCAACCTTGAGCTGCCGGTGAACCTGAAGGTGAGCAGTCCGGAAACCACAACGGCAAATATCAAGTTGAAAACCAGCAATATATCTTCCACCGGTGCGCTGATCTCCGCTGACCTGCCCCTGAAAGTCGGCACTACCCTCGAAATCGACATCGACATCCCCCTAGAAGCCCTCAAAACCCTGAAAGGGGACAAGGCCAAAGTGGCCCTGAAGGGGCAGGTGGTGCGGGTGTCCGGGCGGGGCACCGCCCTGGCCTTTGATAAGGACTGTGAATTCCAGTATGTCTCCGAAGAGCCGGGCAATGACGACACCGGCCTGACCCGCAGGGAGAAAGAGATTCTCGACCTGATTGCCTCCGGATTTTCGAACCAGCAGATCGCGGACGAACTTTTTATCAGTCCGCATACCGTCAAAACCCATCTTCATAATATCTTCAAGAAAATCAACGTGAAACGACGGCTCCAGGCCGCACTTTGGGCGGCTGAAAACCTCTAATCTACGCTCTTTGTTGTTCGTTGCTCCTAATTGTATTTGGGTTTACAAGCTATGTTTTGTGGTTACCATTAACCTGAACTCGACACAAAGGAGGTTGATATGCCTTTGGATACCATTGGAACATTTTCGGTCAGCAGGCTTTCCATTCTCGATGAAACCGGTAAGGCGGATACGGATCTTATGCCTGACCTTTCCGAAGATCAGTTGATCTATCTTTACGAATCCATGACCCTGTCCAGAATGATGGACGCCCGGATGCTCAATCTTCAGCGGCAGGGGCGTCTGGGGACACTGCCCGTGTGTACGGGGCAGGAGGCGGCGTTCTGCCCGGCCATTCTTGCCATCCGGGATACCGACTGGTTTGTGGGGTCTTACCGGGAACTCGGGGCACGGCTCATGCGCGGCGAAACGCTGATGAACGCCCTGCTGCTCTTTAACGGGTATGAGGAGGGCAATGTCAACCCGGAGAACGACAGGACCCTGCCCATTTCAATCGTTCTGGGGTCCCAGCTTCCCCATGCCGTAGGGCTGGCCTACGCCTCACGGCTGAAAGGGGAGAAAGACACCGTGGCCCTGACGGTTTTTGGCGACGGTTCCACTTCCGAAGGGGATTTCCACGAGGCACTGAATTTTGCCGGCGTACTGGATGCCCCGGTGATTTTTCTCTGCCAGAACAACCAGTTTGCCATTTCCACCCCGCGGGAGTTCCAGACGCGATCGGAAACCATTGCCCAAAAGGCGATCGCATACGGGATTCACGGTATCCAGGTGGACGGAAACGATGCGCTGGCCGTCTACCAGGCCGTGAAAGAGGCCGCGGACAGGGCCAGGCAAGGAGAGGGGCCCACCCTGATCGAAGCGGTCACCTTCCGGATGGCCATGCACACCACTGCCGATGATCCCAGCAGGTACCGCAGCGACGACCTTGTGGCGTCCTGGGAGAAAAAAGATCCCATCACCCGCTTCCGCAAGTATCTCACAAAAGAGGGTATCTGGGATGATGACCGGCAGACGGCGCTTGAAGCGCGGATTAAATCCGATATCGACGCCGCTGTAAAGGAATTTGAACAGGGGGTGGAGATCAAACCGGATGCTCCTTTTGACCATGTGTTCGGCACCCCTGCACAGATCATTGAGGATCAGCGGGCCAGATTTCTGGCCGAGCTGGAAAAGGAGGCAGACCATGGCTAAGATAAATATGGTGCAGGCCTTGAATACCACCCTTCACGATGTGATGGAAAAAGACAGTTCGGTGTTGATCATGGGCGAAGACGTTGGGGTCAACGGTGGGGTATTCCGTGTGACCGACGGGCTTTACGAGAAGTACGGCCGTGAGCGGGCCATTGACTCGCCCATCGCGGAGTCCGGCATTCTGGGCACCGCCATCGGTATGGCCATCGGCGGTCTTAAGCCGGTAATCGAAATGCAGTTTTCCGGCTTTTCCTACGAGATGATGCATCAGCTTGAGGGCAATGCCTCTCGGATGCGGAACCGGTCCCGGGGGCAGTTCAGCGTTCCCCTGGTGGTCCGTATGCCCTACGGCGGCGGAGTTCGGGCCCTTGAACACCACTCCGAGAGCAAAGAAGCCTTTTACGCCCATACCGCCGGTGTCAAGGTGGTGATTCCTTCCAGTCCCACCAACGCAGGTCCCCTGCTAAGAGCTGCCATAGAAGACCCTGATCCCGTGATTTTCATGGAGCCCAAACGCTCCTACCGTTCGTTTAAGGAAAGTGTCTCCCCCAAAGATTATACCATCGGCCGTGCCGAAATTGTCCGGTCCGGTGAAGACATCACCATTGTCTCCTGGGGTGCCATGATGCGGGACACCCTTAAGGCCGTGGAGATGATCGAGAGCGACACCGAGTTTTCACCGGAGATTATCGATCTTTTAACCATCTCCCCCATGGATGCGGCCACCATCGTTGAATCGGTGAAAAAGACCGGCCGCTGCGTGGTGATCCAGGAGGCCCAGCAGTCCTTTGGCCCGGCCAGTGAGATTATCGCTTTGATCAACGACCAGGCACTGATGTATCTGGAAGCCCCGGTAAAACGGGTAACCATGTATGACGTGGTTATGCCGCTGTTTGCCCGGGAGATGATGTACCTGCCGTCCAAGGGCCAGATTGTCCGGGCCATCCGGGAAACCCTGGAATTTTAGGAGGAAGCCATGTTTGAATTCAAGTTACCTGATCTCGGAGAAGGAATTCACGAGGGCGAACTGCTTCAATGGCACGTGGCCGTAGGAGATACGGTAAAAGAAGATGATCCGCTTTGCGAAATGGAAACGGACAAGGCCGCCGTCACCATACCCTCCCCCAGGGCAGGGGTTATCTCAGCCCTGAACGCCTCCCCCGGGGATACCGTGGATGTGGGCAGCGTATTTGTGGTGATTGATGACGGCAGCGGTGATGCGGCTGCTAAAGAAAAGGCTGCGCAGGAAGAGGCTTCTGATACCGCCCCGCAAGAAAAAAACGCGTCCCGGCCTGACCCTCCGTCTGAACAGCGGCCCAAAGGACGGGTTCTGGCCGCCCCTGCCACCCGCAGGCTGGCCAGGGAAATGGGAATTGATATTACGCAGGTCTCCGGGTCCGGCCCGGGGGGCCGGGTAACACCGGAAGATTTAAACGCTTATGATGGCGCTGACGCAGGTCCTGATACGGCAGAAAACCCGGAGGATACGGCTGCTGAAGACCGGGCATCAGAACCGAAGGCCGTTGCTGAGCCGCTTGAGGTTTCAGGGATTCCTTTCCTTGAGGTGCAGGGGCTTGCCACGCCGGACGGACCAGTGGAACGCGAACCCTTCCGGTCGCTGCGGAACAAGGTGGCGGTGAAGATGACTTCTTCCAGCATCCTGATGCCCCATGTGGCGCATATGGATGACATTGACGTCACGGACATTGAAGCCCAGCGCTTGGCATACAACCTTCGGCAGGCAGACAAGTCCGATGCCGGCCGGGAAGAGACGGCTGAGAAAAATCCGGGTAAGCTGACCCTCCTGGCCTTTGTGATGAAGGCGGTGGCGGCAGGACTCAAGGATTATCCCATGTTCAACGCCAGTGTGGATCTGTCTTCCCGTGAAATCGTGTACAAGAAATATTACAATATCGGTTTTGCCGCAGATACCCCGAGGGGACTGATGGTGCCCGTGGTCCACGATGCGGACCGCCAAAGCCTGGCAGGGGTGGGATATCGCATCCGCCATCTGGCAGGGCTGGCCAGGAACGGGGAGATTTCCGTTCCCGAGCTTACCGGCGGTACCTTTACCATCACCAATGTCGGGGCCATCGGCGGCACCCATGTATTTCCCATTATCAATGCTCCGGAATCCGCCATTTTAGGCCTTGGCCGGGTGGAGAAAAGGCCGGTGGTGGTGGGGGACGATAAAATCAGGGTGAGAAAGATTCTGCCTGTGACCCTCTGTTTCGACCACCGGGTGGCGGACGGTGCCCAGGCCGCTGCCTTTGTGAGGGATCTCAAAGATATGCTGGAAAACCGTCTTGAGTTTATGAGCCGGATCTAATTGAACCGTGAGCCAAAGGAGATAGACCATGGTTGTGGGTGAAATGATTCTTGAAACGGATATACTGGTCATCGGCGGCGGCCCGGGGGGATACACCGCAGCCATCCATGCCGCAGATCTTGGTCGGGATGTGGTGCTGGTGGAATCCCGCAAGCAATTGGGCGGTGTCTGCCTGACCGAAGGATGTATCCCGTCAAAAACCCTGATTCATGCGGTTGGCCTGGCGCGCAATGCCGATGATGCAAGGCGCATGGGGCTGGTCCATGACGGGATTTCCTTTGACGTGGACAAGCTGCGGCGCCATGTTCAAAAAACCGTGAAGGTGCTCTCATCCGGGGTCTCGTCCCTGGTGGAGAACCGGGAAATCGAACGGATCACCGGCCATGCCAGGTTTCAGGACAAAAATACGGTCTATGTGGACGGGGCCAACACCATTGTGCATTTTAATCATGCCATCATTGCCACGGGCTCTGAGATCAATGCCCTGCCTGCCGAGGTAATGAAAAACCTGCCGGACGGCGACTCCGGTATCTGGACCTCTGCCCAGGCCCTGGGGGTACCGGAAATCCCGGAAAGCCTGCTGGTAATCGGCGGGGGGTATATCGGGCTTGAAATCGGCCAGGCCTATGCAGGCCTTGGCAGCCGGGTCTCCTTGGTGGAGTTCAATGAAGCCCTGCTATCCGGGGCGGATAAAGATCTGGTCCGGGTGGTGGTAACGCATTGCGAGCGGGATTTTGAAGCCGTGCACACCGGGGCCAAGGTGACTGCCATTGAGCCGGTTGAAGACGGATTCCGGGTGACGATGGAAAAATCGGAGGATGAAAGCCAAGAAGGCTTTCAACAGGAATTTACCCGGGTGCTGGCCGCCACGGGAAGACATCCCAACACCCGTGATCTGGGGCTGGACCTGATCGGACTTGAGCCGGACGCAAAGGGCCTCATCCCCACGGATGAAGTCTGCCGGACGCCGGTGCCACACATATTTGCCATCGGCGACGTGGCCAAAGGCCCGGCATTGGCGCACAAGGCATCCCGGGAAGGGAAGGTGGCCGTGGAGGTGATTTGCGGAAAGTCCAGTGCCTTTGACAATGTGGCAGTGCCGGCCGTGCTGTTCACCCATCCGGAAATCGCCTGGACAGGGCTGACAGAAGCCGATGCGAAAGAAAAGAACATTGCCTATAAAGTGGGGAAATTCCCCCTCACCGCCCTGGGGCGCGCCAGGAGCACCGGAAAGACAGACGGGTTTGTCAAAGTCCTGGCGGAACCGGAATCCGATGTGATCTTAGGTGTGGGCATTGTGGGGGAACATGCCTCGGAACTGGTGGCCGAAGCCACCCTGGCCATAGAGATGGGGGCCTGCCTGGAAGACCTTATCGTGACCATCCACCCCCATCCCACTTTTTCCGAATCCCTGATGGAAGCCGCAGAGATGGCCTCCCACGGATCCGTCCACATGATGAAGGCTTCGTCATGACCGGCGGGATTCAGTCCAAAAGGGACGATTTCGGTATACGCTCATTTGACTATGACCGGCAGTTGCTGGCCGGGGTAAAGGCCACCGGCGCAGCGGATGTAAGTATTTATCCCTTCCACCGGGAGGCCGTGGTGGCCGGCCGGGGCAGCCGCCTTGACCGGGAGATCCGTCTGGACCGGGTGCAAGCGGACGGCGTTGCAGTCTATCGCCGCATGGGCGGCGGGTGTTCCGTTTTCCTTGACCCCGGGAATCTTATTGTCTCCATCGCCTTTCCGGCCGAGGGCTTCGGGGGGATTCAGACCCTGTTTGACCGGTGCTCGGACTGGCTGATCCGTGGGCTTTCCGATGCCGGTGTCAGCGGGGTGTATCAGGACGGGATATCTGACCTTGTCATCGCAGACCGGAAGATCGCGGGCTCCTGTTTTTACAGGGCCAAAGGGCTTGCCTATTATTCCGCGGCGATCCTTGTGACGCCGGATCTGGCCAAGATGGCGTCCTATCTGCGCCATCCGCCAAGGGAGCCTGCCTACCGGCAGGGACGTTCCCATGCAGCGTTTGTGGCCGGGGTAAACTTTTTTTATCCGGAACTTACCGTGTCCACCCTTGCCCGGTTGCTTGGCAACCGCCTGGATCCTGCTTTTATGGACGCTGCGGCATGACAGGCCTGGGTTCCCGTTCCTTTTTCCCTCACGTTTTACGAATCAACAGATGGTTCACTGGTCCCTTTATTGCTGAGCCATTGGTCCGCCTTTTTATCCAGGGCCATCCTTTTGTTTTTGCCCAGCTTTACTGCCACTTCTTTTTTCTTGGCCTTGATTGCGGGCTTTAGATCTCCGGGGGCATTTCGTACGGCCACGGCCAGCCAGAAGTAGGCCTGGGCCGCGTCTTTTTTGACCCCTTTCCCGGTGTCATAGAGCATGGCCAGATGGTACTGGGCCTTGAGATAGTTCTGACCGGCCGCTTTCTTGATCAGGCGGATGCCCCGCTTGGGGTCCTGCTTGTAGCCTGCGCCTTCCAGAAGATAGAGACCGGTGCCGAATATCTTTCCGGGTGTGCCGTGTTCCTCCAGGCGTTTTATCTCCTCCTCAATGTATTCGGATGTGGCGGCAAGGGCCCCGGCCGTCACTCCGGTCTTCTCCAGGTGTGCCATGTATTTGACCAGCAGCTTCCTCAATGCCGGTACATCCGGGTTCAGGCGTTCATAAAGCTTCATTTTTTTCGGCCAGGTTTTCCGGACATGGTTTAAAAAAGCGGTGCAATGTCCTGACCTGCCGTTGTATCCGCCCAGTTGCTTCCTGAACAGGATCATGTTCCGGCTGGATTTATCTATACCGAAGTCCTGATAGGCCTGCTCTTCCAGCAGCCAGGCATCGCATTCCAGTTCATTGGACCGGGCGGTGTCCGTCAGGCCTTTCAGGTATTGATCCCCGTGCCCCACAAGTTCATGGACCAGGATGGCGGCCAGTTCGTCCGTGGGCCATTTAATGCCGTGGCGGGAGATGATAACGGGCAGCGGTTTTTTTGCATTGTCTGTCTGGCCGTCCAGATAGTAGGGCAAAAAGAGGGCGACACGAACCATGGCCAGATCCTGCTCCCGGCTTGGGTAGTTGGGGTTATAAACGATATATACGTCTCCGGTTGCTTTGATGCGGTTAATATCCCGGGAAAGCCCCTTGGCTTTCTTGTCAATCAGATCCAGTGCCTGTTTGATTTTCCGGATGGCTTTTTTTGCGTCCATCAGGTTCACATCAAAAGAGCGGTCCGGGTCAACCGGAACCGTCTGGATGCGGATACCGTCGTAGCGGACATCCAGAGGTCCTGTCCGGGCGTGTACCATGGCCGAAGAGATGAAAAGAAGGATAAAGACAATGACGTAAGTGTAAAGAAATGATGGAGATTGGAATAATTTATTCATAGAGATCCTATATGCGTTCAGGTTTGAGATCGGCAACAGATACCAAAATGCCGACTGTTTTTCAAGGGATGCCGGTAGGGGGGGCTTTGGCAGGTGTGCCGGCGCAAGAAGTGGTGCCAGGACTGTTAGGAAAATCAATACAAACCGTTTGGATATTGTGAATCCTTTTTTTAGCCGCCCTCTGGTATCTTAGCAAAAAAACAGGTATAGAATAAGTTTTAACTCAAAATATCCACAGGCTTCCGGAGGAAGGAAAAATGAAAAAAGTAGCAATGGTCGGCTGGCGGGGCATGGTTGGGTCCGTGCTCATGGAAAGAATGATGGCGGAAAATGATTTTGAAGAGTTTACCCCGGTATTCTTTACCACCTCCCAGGCCGGCCAGAAGGCACCGGATGTGGGAAAGGATGTCCCTGACCTCATTGATGCCCATGATATCGATACCCTGATGGAGATGGATATTGTGCTTTCCTGCCAGGGCGGCTCCTATACGGAAGCGGTCCGGCCGCAGCTTGAGGCGCGTGACTGGAAAGGATACTGGATTGATGCGGCCTCCACCCTGAGAATGGATGACCAGAGCATCATCGTTCTGGATCCGGTGAACCTGGATGTGATTGAAGAGGCGCTGGCCAGGGGAATCAAGAACTATATCGGCGGCAACTGCACGGTGTCGCTGATGCTCATGGCCCTGGGCGGCCTCTTTCAAAACGATATGGTGGAATGGCTGACCTCCATGACCTACCAGGCGGCCTCCGGTGCCGGGGCTAAAAATATGGAAGAACTGGTGTCCCAGATGAGAGCTTTGGGGGATAATGCCGCCCCGATTCTTGATGATCCGGCTTCCGCCATACTGGATCTTGACCGGAAGGTTACCGATACCCTTCGTTCCGCCGATTTTCCCACAGCCAACTGGGGAGTCCCCTTAGGGGCGAGCCTGATACCCTGGATTGACCGGGCCATGGAAAACGGCCAGACCCGTGAAGAGTGGAAAGGATTTGTGGAAACCAACAAAATCCTGGGACGCTCGGACAATCCCGTACCCATTGACGGCCAGTGCGTCCGCATCGCTTCCATGCGCTGCCATTCCCAGGCCTTTACCATCAAGCTCAAACAGGATGTGCCCCTGGACGAGATCAACGACGTTCTGGCCAAAAATAATGACTGGGTGAAGGTGATTCCCAATACCAAGGAAGAGACCGTCCGGGAACTGACCCCGGCCAAAGTGACCGGCACCCTGTCCGTTCCGGTGGGCCGTATTCGCAAGATGAACCTGGGCGGCGAATACCTGACGGCATTTTCCGTTGGCGATCAGCTTCTGTGGGGCGCAGCCGAACCCCTGCGCAGGATTTTGAATATCATTCTTTAGCCGAAGTTCAAATAAATTGTATCACTCATCCCCCTGCCGGTGAACCGGTGGGGGGATATTTTTTTAGGGGGCAGGTTTAAAAGGGCCAGGCCAGGGGAATCAGCAGGGCGGCCATTACCACCACAATGATGTTCAAGGGCAGGCCCAGCTTGAGATAGTCTGAAAACCGGTACCCCCCGGGGCCATAGACCAAAAGGTTGGTCTGGTAGCCGATGGGGGTGGCAAAGCAGGCGCTGGCACCAAAGCAGATGCCCATGATGAAGGGTTTTGGGTTCACTCCCAGGGACACAGCCGTGGAAACGGCAATGGGCAGAAGCAGCACTGCCGTGGCATTGTTGCTGAGAATATGGGTGGAGATGCTGGCCAGCAGGATCATACCCAGAAGAATGGTACCGGGGCCAAGGCCTGAAAACAAATCCAGAAAAAGGCCGGCATAAAGCGGGGTTGCCCCGGTCTTTTCCATGGCCGTGCCCAGGGCGATGGTGGCGATGATCAAAAGCAGCACCTCGGGCTCCAGGGCCCTGTAGGCATCTTTCAAGCTCATGCAATGGGTCATGGTCATAAGAAATACCCCGGTGACGGCACAGACCATGATATCGGCCAGGCCGAAGGTGGCGGCCAGGACCACGCCGCTGAAAATGGCCGTGGCAGTCCAGGCCTTTTCCCTGTCGATCAGGGCATGATGGACATCTTCAATGATAATGACATCCATGCTTTTCCTGATGTCCGTAAGCTTGTGCCTGGGGCAGCGCACCAGGATAATGTCGCCTATTTTTAGCCGAACATTACGGATTTTCCTGTAGGAGTAGTGGGTGCGCCGGCTGCGTATGGCGATGATCTGGATCTCCGGATCATTTTTAAGTACCGTGGTTCGAAGGGGTTCCCGCAACAGGCTGGACACCGGGGGCAGAACCAGTTCGACGATCAAATCGTCTTTCAGGCCGGGACCTAAGTTCAGGTTTTCCTCCCCCAGGGCCGGCACCAGGATCTCTTTGTTTAAACAGGCCACAAGGGCTTCGGCAGACCCCTTGACCAGGAGGATATCCTCCTGGTGGATTTCCACCGGTGTTCTGGAGGGGTCCAGGATACTCCCATTGCGAAATATTTCAATCACACCCAGTCCCAGTTCGGATTCCCCGTGGGAGATGATGTCGGACCGCCCGATCAGAGGGGATTTCTCCGGTACGATCAGTTCGGCCAGATACCGTTTTTCACTGGTTTCGTTGATCTCGCACACAGGTCCCAGCCGCCGGGGCATGAGCCGCCCGGAAAAGATCAGAAGAAATCCTATGCCGACGATGGCGATGGGCAGTCCCACGATGCCCAGTTCAAACATGCCTAAAGGGGGATAACCGTATACCGTTGCAAGATCGCTGACAATCAGGTTGGTGGAAGTACCGATCAGGGTGCAGGTGCCGGCCAGGATGGACGCATAGGACATGGGGATCAGCAGGGAGGAAGGAGAGAAGTTGCACTGGCAGCTCAGCCCCATGACAATGGGGATAAAAAGCACCACCACCGGGGTGTTGTTGATAAATGCGGAGGCCAGCCCCACCGTGGCCAGTACGAAGACAAAGGCATACCGCCGGTTGGACCTGGACAGGCCAAGGACCAGCTCGGTGATAAACCCCACCGCCCCGGTCCGCATCAGCCCCCGGCTGAGCAAGAACATGGCGCCCACGGTAATCACGGCGGGGTTGGCAAATCCGGCCACGGCTTCCTTTGGGGTGAGAATACCGGTGAGGGCAAGCAACACAAGGATGCCGATGGCGGTTTTGTCCACGGATATCTTCCCTGTTACCAGAAGGACCAGGGCGGTGATCAGAATAAGGGTGACAAGCTGTATTTCCAGTTGAAACATGGCAATCTTCCGTATGATGTGGGGTTAAGAAAACCGGTTTCGATCTAATATACTATTTTGAGAGAAGATAGTCACGATTGGGGGGATGTAAAAGAAGCGCCCCGGTCTAAATTACAGACCGGGGTTAGAGAGCCGTTAGGCGATTGTTGGCAGTCAACTATGGTTGGGGCGGCACCGGTGTTTTTTTTATGGCTTTGCCGGGGGCAATCCCGACAAATTAAAGACTGAGCCAAATTCAGGTACGAGATTGTCAAGGGTGTTGTCCGCCTTCATCCCGGCAAGTCCCCTGTTAAATGCGGCCAGAATACCTTCCGCCCCCCTGATCTGATTCGAGATACAGACAAAGATCTTCTTTTCCTCAAGGATGCGGGGTAAAAATTTGATCTGGCCGGCCCGCAGGGGCATATGCTGCCGGACCAGGTAATGGCCCACAAATTTATCCGCCACCATAAGGTCGATGCGGCCGGCCAAAAGCAGGCGGATATTGGTGAGATCGTCCTTGACCGTGTGTTTGTCCAGATAATCGGCACGGTCAAATTCCCGGGAATTGATATACCCTTTAACGATACCGATGCGATATCCTTTCAGTGCTTCAAGGGTGGTGAATTGGATGTTGGAATCCCACCGCTTGAAAAAACCTAAGGGGCCTGCGGGAATGGGGTCGGAAAAAAAAGCATAGGCCGTGATGTGCTCGGCAAAGTATTCGGGAAAATACCCGTCCACCCGGCCCTTTTTGGCCAGGCCCACCACCCGGGACCACTGGTGAAATTGAATCTCGACATCAACGCCGCTTCTTCTGAAGGCCTCCTTGACCACAACGGCAACGTATCCGTTATTTTCAAGGCTCCTGCCGATGTAGGGCTCCCAGTCCAGGGTGGCCAGAACCACTTTGTTCCGCGCACCCGCATCTGATGGCGGTATGCAAACCGATAGGGTCAAAAGTAATAAAAAAGCGGCTATATGTGTTTGGGCACCCGGCATTGTTTAATTATTTCCCCAATTTAAGGATATTCTCCAATTATACGGTGTTTTAAGCTAAAGACAAGTGCTTACAAAAGACCAACAAAAAGGCCGGCCGTATAAAACACTTTTGTTTTGGCACAGGTTTGTGTAGATTTTAATTTGTGCAGATTATAAGAATCAGTCCGATATCCGCCGTTTCATTTTATTACGGGCCGAAAAGAGGCGTATGATTCGAAAAAACACCTGGATCCGTCCAGACATCGTGAATGAGGAAGCCCCATGACAACCCGCAGGTTTGATGCCATTGTAAGGACATTGAGAGCCAATAAGCACAAGCTGACCCCCCAGCGGCTGGCCATCGTAGGGGTACTTGCGGAGAGCCGGGGGCATCCCAGTGCCGAGGCCATTTATGAGCAGTTGAAAGGAACCTTTCCCACCATGAGCCTGGCAACGGTATACCGGAACATCCAGTTGATCAAATCCCTGGGGGAAGTGCTGGAATTGGGGTTCCCGGACGGGGGAAACCGGTATGACGGCAAAAAGCCTTATCCCCATCCCCACCTGGTCTGCATCCGTTGCAAAAAAATTATGGATCCGGACCTGGAAAGCCTTAAGGATATGACAACGGAGTTGTCCAAAGAGACCGGCTTCACGGTGGTCAGCCACCGCCTGGATTTTTTCGGCCTCTGCCCGGAGTGCGCCGCAAAGAAGGAGCAGGACCGGTAAACACCATGACAGACACCTATTTGATTCTGCCTGTCCTCTTTGTTTTCACAGGTGCTCTTGCGGCCCCTGTTTTCGGCCGGATAAACCTGGAGCCCCGGGTGGCAGGGCTGGTGCTTTCCCTTTTTCCCCTGGCCGCAGAATTGGAATCTATCAGGCATGCCGATTTTAGTGAAGGCGTCAATGCTGCTTTAGAAAAGAGAAAACCAAGATTCAACTAGTTGATACTCAGGGGTTACTTTTCTTTTGTGTTCGGTTTCTGCTTGTCGGTAAAGGAAGCTACGCCTTCTTTATGAGCCTCGGACCGAAAACATTCGAGCAACGCTTTACGACTTGCAATCTGATGGTCAGCAACATTCTTAGTGAGACCAGAGTAAAGCAGTTCCTTCGTCAGACGATGTGAAGAATCTGAGCCTCGCAAAAAAGTTTTGGCTTCCTCTATCGCAGATTGCATAAGGTTTTCAGGCTCAACAATCTGGGTGACGTACCCTATTTCATATGCTCGTTGCGCATCAAGCCACTCTCCTGAATAAAGCAACCGAAGAGCCTGTTGAATCCCAATTTGTCTGGGAAGCAACCAAGTGCCAGCTCCGGTATCAGCAATGAGTCCCCTGTGTGAAAAGTTCCAGCTAAATCGGCTATTTCGCGATGCTATCCTGATATCGCAATGACTGGTCCACTCTGCGCCCATGCCCACAGCGGGACCATTTACTGCAGCGATGACAGGGACTGGGCATGCGGTGATATTCCATAATCCGTTCTCATTGTGAGTTGGGACTTTGATGCCTCTTTCTTCAGGAGGTATATCTGATAAGAAATTTAGGTCTATCCCAGCGCAAAATGAGTCTTCAGCACCTGTCAAAATGACAACTCTTGCTTCATTTCCAGCGACAGTGAGGTGGTGATACATTTGCTCTATCATGGGATAGGTCATAGCATTTTTCCGGCTTGGATTGTTAATTGTGATAAAGGCTATTCCATCATCGTCGCATACGTAATCTGTTGAACCCATGCATTTACTCTAGACCAGTTTCTTAGCTGTCATTTAGGAGTATGCACTTATTACCCGCCTGCTCCTGCTAAACCATGACCATGGCGATTACTCCAATAGTTGGAACCTTGGCTTACATTCTTGATCAAGAAAGCGACAGAGTTCTTCTCATCCGTCGAGACTCAAGACCAGATGATGACCATTTTGGCAAGATAAACGGTTTAGGAGGCAAGGTAGAAAAGAATGAAAATATCTTAAGCGGTATCGAAAGAGAAATTGTAGAGGAAGCTGGAATCACGATTACCGAATACGCACTCCGAGGAGTAATTACGTGGACAGATTTCGGACCGAAACGTGAAGACTGGTTGGGGTTCATTTTTCTCGTTACGGGATGGAAGGGGTCTCCCAAATCTTTCAACGATGAGGGGTCGTTGGAGTGGATTCCTCGACAGCAACTTTTAGACGCTTGTAACAATGACTCGCTTACCCAGGAAAAGTCCAAGCTTCCTCTTTGGGAAGGGGATAAGTATTTCATTCCTATGATTTTTGACTCCGACCCACGTGTATTCTATGGATCTATGCCGTATGACGGAGAAATATTTAAGGCCTGGGATTATAAACGGCTCTGATTAGATAATTCTTCCTTTAGCGACGCTAAGAGAGATAATACTGCAGGACTTTGCGCTGCATTCTTTCGCGAAGCGACAATTAAGTTCCTCGTACTAAGAATCGAGCTAGGAGTTAATGGCCTTGGGCCGTCTTCTGCTTGAACATTTGGAAGGACGGTCCACCCAATACCCAAATTAACCATTTCTTTGAGAACCTCAGGTTGTGGTGAATCAGCTACGACTTTGACAGAGGATCCTCGTTCCTTGAGCGCTGCAGAGATTATCTTGCGCGTATTTGAGCTTTCAGGAAAGAGAACCCACGGACCCCATTTATTTGGTGGACCCAACGGTCCTCCTCCGGGTTTGTAGATAGACAGAGTTTCTGTCAAAAGAGGTTCAATTTGAATACCTTTGATTTCATATTCAGGTTCAATGCACACTACGAGGTCCAGCTGCCCCCTTTGTAGCGCATCAATTAAAGGACGAGAGGGACTGACGTTCAAGTGAAAGTTAAGTGATGGATGCTCGGTTCTAAAATCTTTCAAAACGCTCTGGAAATAGTTCACCGCTGCTATGTCAATCATCCCTACCCGGATAGTACCTTCGTGGGCATTCCTCATTCGGTCTGACCATTTAGCTAAGTCACTTGTTAATGAAATGACCTGCCGGGCATGATCCAAGA
>CAJWHT010000012.1 GCA_913041495.1 uncultured Desulfobacteraceae bacterium
AAGAGGAGATCCAATGTCAAAAACGCGAATGGCCCAGACCCAAGAAAATAGAAAGGCCGGCACCCAGGCAGAACTGCCGGATACCGAAACTTTGGTATTGAACCGGATGACCTGCCGAACTGATATCCGGGTGGGGAAATGATGCGGACGGCGAACCGCTGGTTTGATATCCGGGCCTTTGACAACGGGGTGACCCGGATCAGGGAAGCCTGCCTGGACCCGGCCGTTGCCTGCAACATTTGGGTGATCCATGGCCGGGACCGGCACCTGGTGATGGACAGCGGCACCGGCCTTATGAGCCTGAAGCAGGCCTTTCCCCAACTGGCCCGCCATCCCGTGGTCTGCATTGCCAGCCATACCCATTTCGACCATTGCGGCGGCAGCTGGGAGTTTGAGGACCGGCGGGTGCATGAGAACGAAGCTGATATCCTGCGCCGCCCGACCCGGGAGAACACCACCGTGGAAGGCTATATGGTACCGGAACTCTTCGTTGAGTATCCCTTTGAAGGATTCAGGCCTCAGGACTACCAGGTGAGGCCGGCACCGCCCACCGGGGTTCTGGCTGACGGCGATGTTATCGACCTTGGGGACAGGTCGCTTACGGTCCTTCATCTTCCCGGCCATTCCCCGGGTCTAACAGGACTTTATGAACCGGCCACACGGATGCTTTTTCCCAGTGATGCCATCTATGACGGACCGCTGTACGACGATGTTTATCATTCGGACATCCGGGACTACCAGCGCACCATGAAACGGCTGCTGGACCTTGAGGTGTCCGTGGTACACGGCGGTCATTTCGAAAGCTTCGGACAACAGCGGATGCATACCCTGATTCGCAACTGGCTTGACAACCGGCTTGATATTTAGTTTAGGGCAGCGATCATTACCCACTCTCGTTACACAGGAATGACAATCCTGCCGTATCCCTATGGATTTTTTCTAATCAGATGATATCCCTCGACGAACAGCTCCGAAGCAATTAATATATGCCCATGAGAAGTGAACGTTTTTTCAAGGATCCGGGTCTTCCCTTTGCGGAACTGCGCTGTTCCCGGGACAGTTCGGATTCTTTCAAACCGCATATGCATAGGACTCTTAGTATCGGTGCCGTGGATGAGGGAGAGGTTGTCTACAGCCTGAACGGGGAGACGGCCAACCTTCTGCCCGGTACCCTGGTGGTCTTTAATCCCGAAGTCCTGCATGCCTGCAATCCGGTCAAAGGAACTGTCCGCAGTTATTATATGCTTCACCTGGATAGGGACTGGTGCCTGAAAGTGCAGCAGACTTTGTGGGCGGTGGGGGATTTTGTCGCGGCGGAAAGATTCCGGATTGAAGACGCAGAGGTGTACGAAGCTTATTGCCGGGCCATGGGATTGTTGATGGATGACCCGGTGCATCTGGAAGAAAAGGAGCAGGTTCTGTTTGATCTGGTCTGCAATATTTTCACGGCGGTCTGCCGTCCCGGGGAATCCCGAAAGACAACCGGAGGTGACGTGGCAAGGTTAAAGCATCTGTTGTCAACGGATTTGCATCGGGACTGGCCCCTGGATTCTCTGGCGGCTTCCCTGGATGCCAATCCCTATACCTTGATCCGCAGCTTCAAGGCCGTCACCGGCATTACTCCGCATGCTTACCGAATGAATTGCCGCATGGAAAAGGCCCGGGAGCTGTTGCGGGAGGGCCGGGACATTGCCGATACCGCCCTTGAATGCGGCTTTTTCGATCAAAGCCATTTTCACCGCTACTTCAAAGCCATGACAACGGTGACTCCCCAGGCTTACCGCATCAATTTTTTACAATAAATACAACCTGTGTGCGGGCTATCCTTCAGGAAAAAAAGGAGGATTTACCATGGAAGTTCACGTGTTTTTTGCATTTGTCATTGCCACCGCAGTTATGATTTCACTGCCCGGTCCCTCTGTCCTGCTGACGGTGGCCCACAGTATTTCGTTCGGCCCGTGGCCGGCCCTTGCCACGGTGGCCGGGGAGACCGCCGGGGTTGCCGTTCAGCTCGGGGTGGCGGCTGTGGGGCTGACGTCGCTGCTCCAGGAGGTTGCCCAGGCCTTTGAGTGGCTTCGTTGGGGCGGTGCCCTCTATCTGGTGTATCTTGGGGTTCGCCAGTGGCGGGGGGCAGGGGCGCCCGTGGAATTTGACAATGCCGGGGTTTCCAGGAAAAATCTTTTTATCCAGGGGCTGGTGGTTACCATCCCCAATCCTAAAAGCCTGATTTTCATTGCCGCCTTTTTGCCGCAGTTTATTGATGCGGGGCAGCCTCTTGGAATACAGTTTGCGGTGATTGTCCCGACTTTCCTTGTTATTACCTTTTCGGTCACATCTCTCTGGGCGCTGGCTGCGGGGCATACAAGAGTCTTTTTGCAGCGCCGAAACGTCTTTAAACCGCTGCTGCGGACAGCCGGTTGCCTGATGATTGCCGCGGGCCTGGGGCTCGCTTTGGCCCGCAGGGGCAATTGACCGCCCTGGAAAATATCGTTGTTCGGAAAATAGGACGGGGAGGAGGGGATGGCGGTCCGGGAGGCATTCCGGGACGTCCCGCTGAGTTGATTTCGGTCCAGGATCTTATGTCCGGCGCCCCACCGATGGGATTTTGTAAATCCATTGAAGTCCTGCTTAAATTCCTGTATAACCACCTGCCGGATCAGGTAAAACGAAATACACCGACCGAAATGATTTTTTCCCGTATGAATAACCCCTTATACAGACAGCAGCAGGATATATGGAAGCACGTACCCAAGTCGTAGACACCGCCGGGCTGAAGACCCGGGAACCTTTTGACACACTTTTCCCCATCAAGGCCGAGACCCTGGCAGCCATCAGTCAGGATATGGAAACCAACGGATTCGACCCGGTATTCCCCATTGTGGTCTGGGAGGAAGAGGGGATCGTGGTGGACGGGCACACCCGGTTCACGGCAGCCCGGGAGCTTGGGCTTGATACCGTGCCCGTGGTGGTCAAATCCTTTGAAAACGAGGATGATGCCATTCTCTACAGTTTTCACATCCAGCGGAACCGGCGGAATATGTCTGATGAGGATATCCTCAAGTGCCTGGCCCTGCTGGACAATATGCAAGATGATGGAGAAGAGGGGGAAAAGACCCCAAAAACGACCCGCAAAGCTGTGAATGAAGAACGAGCCAAGGAGTTGGGCATTTCAGCCGCCAAGGTGGATAAGGCACGAAAGGTGCTGGAGCACGGCAGCGAGGAGATCCGGGAAAGTGTTCAATCCGGGGAAAAGTCCATCAACAAGGCCTACAATGAGATGCAGGAGAGCCGAAGGGAAAGCGGTGAAATTCAGGGGAAGGCCACCGACGGTCTGGGGGCGGCCGCCAAATATACCCAGACCCTGGGCCGTTTCCTCAAGGAACTGACCCGGATCAAGGAGAACGGCTGGGAAGATGTCTCCATGGAAAAGGCCCTGGCAGACATTGAGTCCATCCGGGATCTGATAGAAAGCTAAACCGGCACCCCCGGGCGGTTACCCCGCCCCCAGCCGGCAGATCTTGTCCACGGAGGCTGCCACGATCTGCACCAGACGGTCCGCAGGCAGGTCGGCATAGGCCTCCCAGGGCATGGCATTGTCATCCCCGAGCAGAGCCATCAGTTGGTTTTCAAAGGTGAAGGCGGCTTCGGCCAGGTCTTCCCTGGTGTGCGGGGGAAGGGCCAATGCATCAAAATCAGGGGCATCCGATTCAGAAAGATTCAAGCGGTTGACTTTTTCGGCCGGCAGTTGATGCAGCTTGAGGGGAGTCGCAGGTTCGGCAGGCACAGGGTCGGCCTGGGGTGCCAAAGCCTTTTCTTCTGCGCAAAGCCTGGCATCCACGTCAGCGGCCCGGACAATCAGGGCATCGTCTGCATCACACCCTTTGGTTTTCAGTTCCGCAACCATGTCCGACAGAAGACACCGGGTCAGGGCAAGAGTTTCAACCATTTGTATTTTTTTATCTGTCATGGCACATCATCCTAATGGCTGTGGCGGTCTGACCAGAATGGCGTACCTGCCACCGGTAACGGGCTCATCCACCAGTTTGGCCGGTTTAAATCCCAGCCGTTCATAAAAGCTGAAATTTTTCGGGGTAAAGCTTTCGGCATATGCCGGCACACCGAGATTATCGGTTTCTTCCAGTACAGGTGCCAGAAGTTTTTTTCCCAAACCTTTCCCCTGGCAGTCCGGGCAAAGGCCCAGAATGGACAGATACCAGAACTCCGGGCCCACCACATCAGCCGATTGGGCAGACATATACTCCACAATCTCAGTGTAGGCTACAAGGCTGCCGTTTCCCAGGCAGTCCCGAATAAAGGCTTTTTTCTTTGCACCGAGTTCCGTCTGTGTCCCGCCGTCCAGAGGGCAGCTCCAGATGGCAGCACCGGAGCGTTCATCCGGTGTCAGGGTCAGGCGGCCGTGATCGCAGGCTTCGGCCAATGCGTAGTCATAGTAGCGGAACATGGCTTCCCTGGCCTGCTCTCCTTTTGAAGCGCACTGTTGCTCCAGGGTGATATAAAAAGGGTCTTCTGTCAGGGCCTGGTAGAGCGCCCGGGCTACAGGCCGGTTTTTAAATGTGTATGGGGACAATGGGTATGGGCTCATTGGTCGTTGCTCCTTTTCAGGAAACCTGAGATATACCGGCAGGGGGAAAATTGCAAGGGGTTTTAATTGCAAAGGATACGGCTTCCACCGGAAAATTGGCGCAGATTCCGTCAATTAATTGGCGGATGTGAGGATTGGACGGCAGCATGCCCTGGCGGTAAAAATGCTGAAACCCTTTGCCCGCAAACCGGACGGTTGATTTTTTGCCTGTTGGCACAGATTCTGCTCTTATGGAGACATATCGCTTTGTATGCAACAAACCCCTGTGAATAAGGGAGGTGCCGTGTGAAAATTGACAATACCGGCCTGCAGCCACCGAATCTGCCGAGCAGCGGCGTATGGTCACGTCCGCCGGAAACCCGGAACCGGTTTAACACGATTTTGACAAATGAAATCGACACCGCATCCCGGGAGCAGGGCAGCGGTCCTGTCCTGTTGGGAACCATCACCCGTGATACCCCAACGGTTTCCCAATTGCTTTACAAAAGCCCGTTCAAAGCGGAGTGCTGGAACATTATTCATGACAAGGTAAACAGCGATAAACCCTATCACCGGATTCAGCCAGGTGCCCAGGTGCACTATAATCCTGAAACCCGGGAACTTGCCTGGGGCAAAGCGGCCGAAGTCATGTTGGCAAAACATTCAGCCGGTAATCTTTCCGCCTCTTCCGGTACCATGGAACAGGCAAATATCACAGCCATGTCAGCCGCGTCCCAAGATGCGGCTGTTGTAACCCAAGAGGCCCGCATGATGGACCTGTCCACGTCTGCCAAGCAGTTTATCGGCCGGGATTACGAGCAGATGGACTGCTATGAACTCCTGGTGGGCGGCTTGACGGAGCTTGGTGTGAAGTACGCAGGGAAAGGCGGGCTCCACGAGCATCTGGTCAACCGGGCCAGCCAGCAGGGCTTGGCGAGAAACCATTACCTCAACGGAGAAGGCCTGGTATCGGAATCCGGCAAGGATGTATACAAGGAAACCTACTACCGGATAACGGACCCCGAAGGAACCGTGGACGAAATCATGGCCGAGCTGTCCCCCCGCCTTGAACAGGGGCAGATCCTCTCTTTTTCCATGCGGAACAGGGGCCATACCGGGGTGATATCTAAAATGAACGACCAGTGGACCTTTATCAACTCCGGTAAAATGGACAACAACCTCTCCGGAAAAAACGGCGGCAAAGCCGTTGGCGAAGAAAGTCTGGAAGCAGAACTGCTGAACTGGTTCAAACTGGTGAATAAAGAGAAAGAAGCCCTGCAGATCACCCTGGGGCGCCTGGATATGGACCGCCTTTCCATGTTCTCTGCCCCGAGTGTCCGTCAAAAGGCCTGATCTTTTTCTCCTATCCTTTTGCTTAAAGGCCGCGGCCGCCATCCGGTGCCGGGGCCTTTAATGCGTTTATAAACTGTGGCTTATCTCTTTTCGCCGCAGGAATTATCTTTCAAAAAAATGAATTGATCTTTTAAATTCAATTGATTATTAGTTTTACTGTCTTGGGAATTGTCCTGTGCCATTCCTTATGATATAGAAGTTAAGATTTGCATTAAATTCATAATGTTTTTTATGATTAACGATAGAAACGAAAGAGGTTGAAAATGGCTACAAAAGAAGAACTGGAAGAAAAAGCGGAAGAGTGTGACGCGCCGGAGGAGTACATAGAGTGCGCCAAGGAAATCGTTGCTGATCTGGACGACAAGGACTGGGCTGCCGAGCTTCTGGAAGAAGGGGCGGAATGGGCGGAAACCTACGAAGATGCCGTGGTCTATGCCAAAGCTGCTAAGGAAATCATCGGTGATGACGATGTGGTTACCACCTTCCTGGAAAACGGCAAGATGTTCTGCACCTCCCCTGCGGATTTCCTGGGGCTGGGTGCCGCTGCCGGCGAACTGGGCATGGAAGATCTGGCCAAGTCCATCGGCGAAGAAGCCATGAGCAAGTGTGTCAAGATCGAAGACTTTTTGGCACTGAGCAACCAGCTGGCCGACAAGGATCCTGAAATGGCACAGTCCGTTCTGGACAAGGCCTTTGACAAATGCTCCAAACCCGAGGATTTTGTTTCCTTTGCCAAGGCCATCTTCGAGATGACCAAAGACGCAGCCAAGGCCAAAGACGTATACGAAAAAGGTATGGCTGCCGCCAAAACCGCTGCCGACTTCAACGCCCTGGCCGCAGGTGCCATCGCCGATCTGGGCGACAAGGATCTGGCCCGCACCATCTTTGAAAAGGCCCTGTCCTCCCTGGAAAAAGGCGATGAACTGCTCAAGTTTGCCGAAATCGTCAAGGAACAGCTGGATGACAAGGATTTCCTGTTGTCCGTATACAAAAAGACCGAAGATCAGTACACAGAATTTTCCGACTACCTGAAACTGGCCAAGGCCGGCTTCGAAAACACCGGCGACAAGGCCTTTGCCTCCAGCGTTTACCAGAAAGCCGCCGCCACAGGTCCCGATTGTGCCCAGCTCGTATCCCTGGCCATTGCCCTGGCCAAGGATCTCGGCGACACCGCCGCTGCCATCCCTGTTCTGAAACAGGCGGAAGCTGCCATCAAAAACAACGAAGACTTTTTGAAAACCGCTGACGCCATCATTGAAGTGGCTGCGGACGACAAGGAATGGGCCGACGCCGTTGCTTTCCAGAAAGGCAAACGCGAAGAGTTCAAGAAGCTGTACGATGATTTCAGCCTGAGAGAAAACGAAATCAAGACCTGCGCCCCCATGCGGAACCTGGCCGGTAAAGTATTCGCGGAAACAGGCGATAAATATTACGCAGCCAAACTCTACAAAAAATCTGAGAACCTCACCATCCACTTCAGCGATTACCTCAAACTGGCCGCTGCCATCTGCGCAGACCTTGAGGATGCGGACTGGGTAAAAGAGATCTACAAAGGCCTCGTGGACAAATGCAAGGGCTACGGCGACGTCAACGCCCTGACCCAAGCCATTGCCGCCACCTTGAAAGACGATGCCTGGAGCAAGGAAATCTACAAAGGCCTGGAAGGCAAAGCCGCCAATAACGGCGACCGCGTTAAACTGGCCTCCGTAGCCGTTGAAAAGTTCAACGACAAAGACTGGGCAGCAAGCATTCTGGATGCCGCTGAAAAGAAATGCACTACCCTTTATGACTATACCTTTATTGCCGGCGCCGTTCTCAACATCCTGGAAGACCGGGACCGTGCCATGAAACTCTACGACGCTGCCGAAGGCCTGTGCAACGACAAGCAGGAATTCGCCCGCCTCATCGGTATTGTTAAGGAACAGACCACGGATAAGAGCATCATCTCTTATCTGCTGGGCCTGGGCCGGAAAAAGCTGACCGGCTTCAACGATCTCATCTTCCTGGCAGAAAGCTACCTGCTGGTGGCTGATGATACGGCTGCAGCCACTGACGTTTACCAGGAAGCAGAGCGCAAAGCCCTGTCCAACAGTGCATTGTCCGCTCTTGGTACCAGCATTGCCAGCCGCCTGGATGACGGCAAATGGGTATCCAGCATTCTGGCGAAGATCAGCTAAGGGCTGTGATTTGAAAAAAAAGTTATTTGAGCATAACTTTTTTGTTGACATAAAACATGATGTACGGTAGGTTCATACTCAAGCCATTTACGTTGTCACTATTTGGTTTAGCATAACCTCCTTATTATCCTCATAACAAAGCGGCCGGATTTGCCACCCGGCCGCTTCGTTATTTTTAGCAAGTGTTAAACGCCTTTATTATACCCCTATCGAATCATCTCCAATAGGATCTATTTCAGCCGTTTCCACCATCAGCATGACAGTTTTTTTCTGGTGCCCGGCAATTTTGAAAGGAAGCCCAACACTATTTCATAGATAGAATTTCACTTTCCTTGGTTGAAAGGGCTTTATGAATCTTTTCTTCTTTGGACTCCAGGAAATCCACAATGGACTCGCTGTCCGAATCATCCCACCGTTTTTCTCCGATTTTTATGATGATTTTTTCCGTGCCTGTATCGATCAGGAAATCATAGGACTGTGTGATTGAGTTCTCTCGAAAATCAATATCGTGTTCACCACAGATTGTGTTAAGAAATTTCAGGGCAGCGTCTTTTTTTTTTGTGGCCATATCGATTTTCCTTTTTTTTAAAATGGTACTGATACAGTGGTATCAGTTAATTGGAGCTAACCACCCTTTGACGTGAAAATCAAGGGGCTATTTTTTTAGGGGGGGATTAAAGAAATCCGTTGGCAAGCCGCAGGGGATGCTAAATGTCAAGCCGCATCCCGGTGCGGACCCTGGATATCCGGTCGCCGAGGATGTTTTTCAGGTAGACATAGGCATTGAGGCCGGTGCAGTGACCGGAGTAAAACCGGGTTTTTTCAAAGCGTTTCAGTTCGGCCACCAGGGCGTCCAGCCGGGTTTGGGATTCCGAAAGGCCCGTGATGGGATTGCACAGGTGAAAACCGCCCATCACATAGTCGATATGGGACAGGCCTGTGCGGTTGAGCACCGTTTGGAGCATGTTACCGATCCCTGAGTGGGAGCAGCCGGTGAACAGGGCTGTTTTGCCCTCTTCTTTGACCAGGAGGGCAAGTTCATGGGAAAAATCGTCTTTTTCCATGGTTTTGCCGTTTTTCATCCGGAAAAGAGAGCGGTTATTCTTGGGAATAAACCCCGCTGATTCAAATTGGCAGAAAAGTTCCAGGTGATCGGAGATTCTGGTGTCGGCGGTCACGGGACGGAGCCGGGAGGTGTCGATGCCGACATTGTCCACACCGATGCCTTTGGTGATAAAGCCGAACAACTTCACGGCGCTGGGGGACAGGGCTTCAGGGGATGAATAAATGTCAGCATCCGTATTTACCAGCTGGAAGGCGGCAATGCCGCCGCCATGATCAATATGGCCGTGTGACAGAATTGCCGTGTCTACCTGTGAAAGGTTTATCCCTAACGCTTCGGCATTGCCCAGCAGGGTATGGTCCGGGCCCATGTCAAAGAGCAGGGTGCGGCCACAGGCCTCAATGAGCAGGGAAAGGCCGTGGCGGGGTTCCAGGCCGGGCAGGGCTTTCATTCTGGGGCCATCCAGGGCATTTTCAACCAGACAGGTAATTCTCATCGGGACTCCTTTCTGAGCAGCGCAAGGAAAATATGGTTAAGACTAAAGAATTAGAAATCTGCGCTCATACAGAGCTAAATATTTTGGTAAAAAAAGTCAACACAAATGATGGAAATTGTGTGGAATCCGTCAACTATACATGTTTTTTGGGGGGAGAGGGGAAGGCCTGTGGTGGCGTTTTTTCCGCTCTCCGGCCGGAGAGGGCCGGAGAGCGGAATGGGAAACGATTTAGATGCTAATGTCTTCAAGGGTTCTGGCACGGCTGTGGTCACATACCGTTTTCAGGAACTCCTTGTGGGTCATGCCCATTTTTACCTTGCCGTCCAGGGTCCTGACGGACAGGGTCTTGGATTCTTTTTCCTTGTCACCGATGGTGATGATCAAGGGGACGTAATTGAGCTGGGCTTCCCTGATCTTCTTTTTCAGGGTTTCGTTGCGCGGGTCCACGTCGCAGCGGATCTTGTGAACCTCGAGCAGTTCCTTGATCTCCTCGGCGTAGGGAGCCAGATCCTGGTTGATGGGTAGGAGTACGGCCTGCACCGGGGCCAGCCAGAGGGGGAAGCGGCCGGCAAAGTGTTCCACCAGGATACCGAAAAAGCGCTCCATGGAGCCGTAAATCACCCTGTGGATCATTATGGGGCGGTGCTTTTCATTGTCCTGACCCTTGTAGCTCAGGTCGAAGCGTTCGGGCAGGGACATGTCCAGCTGGACTGTCCCGCACTGCCAGGTCCGGCCCAGGGCATCCTTGATGTGGATATCGATCTTGGGGCCGTAAAAGGCGCCGTCCCCTTCATTGATGACGTAATCCTGGCCGTAATCCTCCAGGGCCTTGCGCAGGCCGTTGGTGGCCTCTTCCCACTGTTCATCCGTGCCGATGGATTTTTCCGGGCGGGTGGACAATTCCAGGTGGAAGGTCAGGCCGAAGCGGTTGTAAATCCGTTCCGCCAGGCGCAGCACCCCGAGAACCTCGTCGCCGATCTGGTCCGGGGTCATGAAAATATGGGCATCATCCTGGTGGAAGGCCCGGACCCGGAAAAGGCCGGAAAGCGCACCGGACAGCTCGTGGCGGTGAACCAGGCCGATTTCGCCTGCTCTCAGGGGCAGATCCCTGTACGAGTATGCTTTTGTCTTGTACAGGATCATGCCGCCGGGGCAGTTCATGGGTTTGATGGCGTATTCCTCATCGTCAATGACAGAGGTGTACATGTTTTCCCGGTAGTTGTCCCAGTGGCCGCTTTGTTCCCAGAGTTTCCGGTTGAGCATCACAGGGGTCTTGGTTTCCACGTAACCCGCCTTTTTGTGCTCGTCCCGCCAGTAGTCCAGCAGGGTGTTCCACATGTCGATGCCCTTGGCATGGAAAAAGGGCATACCGGCGGCTTCATCATGGAAGGAGTAGAGATCCAGGCGGGTACCCAGTTTCCGGTGATCCCGTTTTTTGGCCTCTTCGATCATGTGCAGGTACTTGTTCAGCTTTTTCTTGTCGAAAAAGGAGATGCCGTAGAGCCGCTGGAGCTGTTCCCGGGACTGGTCGGCCCGCCAGTAGGCACCGGATATTTTCAGCAGCTTGACGCCCTTGATCATCCCGGTGTTGGGGATGTGGGGCCCGCGGCAAAGGTCCACGAACTTGCCGTTTTTGTAGATGCTGATATCTTCGTCGTCCGGCAGTTCGTTGATCAGCTCCACCTTGAACTTGTTGTCCTTGAACATCTCCAGAGCCTCTTCCTTGGATACCACGGTCCTCTCAAAGGTGGCCTTGGCCTTGATGATCTTTTTCATCTCCGCTTCCACTTTGCCGATCTCGTCCTCGGAGAGGGGGGGCATGTCGATGTCGTAGTAGAACCCGTCTTCCACCACCGGCCCGATGGTCAGTTTGGCATCGGGATAGAGGTTGAGTACGGCTTCGGCCATGACATGGGCGGAGGAGTGGCGCAGGATGTCCAGACCTTCGTCATCGTTGACGGTGACAAAGCTGATTGCCGCATCTTTTTCAATGACCCGGCTCAGGTCCAGCAGCTGGTCGTCGATAGTCATGGCCACACAGTTTCGGGCAAACCCTTCGGAAATGCTCTGGGCCACTTCCAGGCCTGTGGGGGGATTGTCAAAGTTTTTTACGGCATTATCCGGAAAAGTGATCTGAGTCATTGTTGTCTCGTCCCGTTTTGTATTGTCAGCCCGGCCGCAATTTTCATGCGCAATGGGGGCCGGGCAATGATTTACCATTGTGTTTCATTGCATTTAAATATAAAAAAGAAATTTTAAAAGATGTGATGTAAACAATCAAGGGAAAAAACTTACGTGGATTATCAGTTTGTAGATACGGACACAGCCCTGGCAAAGATTTGCCGGGAACTTGAACATGAATCTCTCATCGGTGTGGACCTGGAGGCGGATTCCATGCACAGTTTTACCGAGAAGATCTGCCTGATCCAGATTGCAGGGTCTCGACAGGCCTACCTGGTGGACCCGTTTCTTATTTCCGATTTCCAACCATTTTCCCGGATTCTTGAAAATAGCAGCATTATCAAGGTACTCCACGGATCTGATTTCGACGTCAGAAGTCTGGACAGGGAATTGTCCGTAAAAATCGAAAATCTTTTTGACACGGAAATTGCCTGCCGGTTCCTCAATGTGAAGGAGCGGGGCCTGGGCGCCCTGCTTAAAAATCATTTTGGCGTTCATGTGGATAAAAAGTTTCAGAAGGTGGACTGGTCCAAACGGCCGCTCAAGCAGGATATGATCGAATATTCCGTGGGGGATGTGGCCCACCTGAAGCCCCTTCACGATTTGCTTAAAGGACAATTGGCGGATATGGGGCGGCTCCACTGGGCAGAAGAGGAATTCGAAGCACAGGCCCGGGTAAAGTATGAGCCCAACCACCAGTTTCCGCTTTTCAAACGGTTCAAAGGGGCGGGCAAGATGGACAACCGCCGCCTGGCCGTGCTAGAGGAGCTGCTGAAAGTCAGGCTCGCCCAGGCCGAGAAAAAAGATTTGCCCCTGTTCAAGATCATGTCCAACCAGTCCATTCTGACCATGGCCCAGGAGCAGCCCAGAAACGTCAAGGCGATTCTGGATATGAGAGCCCTGAGTAAAAAACAGGCCGGAATGTACGCAGATCTTTGCGTGGAGGCCATCCGAAGCGCTTTGGCCCTGCCCCACAAGGCGCTTCCCTCATACCCCAGAACCCGGATGCCCCGGAAAACACCGAAGATTCTGGAACGTATCAAGCGGCTGAAACAGATGCGGGAACGCTGTTCTGAATCCATCGGCATGGAGCCGGGGTTTTTGATCAACAATGCCATGATCTCCACATTGGCATTTACAGCGCCTGCCAGTGAGGCGGAGCTTGCAGCCATCGAAAACATGCGGGCCTGGCAGGTGGAAGCCCTGGGCGAAGATATATTAACAACGCTGGGTGCCTGCGCATAGGCCCTTAGATATCACTAAGGAAAAGACACATGGATATCAATTTCTGGAAAATGGAAGGCCTTGGCAACGATTTCATCATGATGGATGACCGGGACGAAGCCATCCTGAATCATATTTCCTATTCAGACCTGGCCATACGTCTCTGCGACCGCCATTTCGGCATCGGTGGCGACGGCATCATCCTGGCCCGCAAATCCCACACCCATGATATCCGTTTTGTGATCATCAATTCCGACGGCACGGAACCCCAGATGTGCGGCAACGGCATGCGTTGTTTTGCCAAGTATTGCTATGAAACCCGAATTCTCGTCCAGGAGGAAATGCGGGTGGAAACCCTTGCCGGCACTGTGATCCCGAAATCCCGGGTGGACAGCGACGGTAACGTATCTTCCGTTGAGGTGGATATGGGACAGCCGGAATTGGTTCCAAAGAATATTCCCTTTGTCTGCAGCGGAGAAAAAGCGGTGGCTCAGCCCCTGGAAACCACGGAAGGGACCTTTGATGTCACCTGCGTCTCCATGGGCAACCCCCATGCCGTCATTTTTGTGGATGACCTGTCCCGGGTAAACGTGAAGAAAACAGGCAGGGCAGTGGAAACCCACGACCGCTTTCCTGAAAAGACCAACGTGGAGTTTATCCAGGTGGTCTCGGATACCGAACTGAACATGAAGGTCTGGGAACGGGGGGCCGGCATCACGCTTGCCTGCGGCACCGGGGCCTGTGCCAGCCTGGTGGCAGCTCATCTTACGGGCCGGTCTGGGGACCGCGCCGTGGTGCATCTGGACGGCGGGGACCTGACCATCCGCTGGGACAGGGAAACCAACCATATTTTTAAAACCGGTCCGGCCACCCTGGCCTTTACAGGCCGCGTCACCGTATAACCCGCTGTTTGCACCGGTAATATCAGAACAGAGAAAAAACTTGATATTATGGGGCCACAGGGTATGATATACGAACCAGAGTCGCCCTGATCCTTATTGAAAATCGCTATTACCGGACGGTATGCAATGACGAAAAGAGCAAAGACGATGTTGCGTTGCCTGCTGGCCTTCGCAGTGGTGCTGATGCTATCTGCCGCGGGCACGATGCAGGCCTTGGCCGATTCCCCCAGGGTGTTTATTCTCCATTCCTACGAAGCCGGTCATGTCTGCGGCCAGCCCCAGGCGGACGGTGTTCTGGCAGCCCTTGACGCCGCAGGATTTACACCGGGGCAAACCCTCACCGTGGCCGAGTGGTTCATGGATACAAAACGAAAGTATGTTACCCCTGAAGCGGTGGCGAACCAGGCGAAGATCGCCCTGGACCGTATCCGTGAATTCAAACCGGATCTTCTTGTGACCATTGATGATACCGCATTCAAACATGTGGGGTTGACGCTTGTGGACACGGATGTGGCCGTGATTTTTTCCGGGATGAACAACCAGCCGGAAAATTACCATCGCCTGGTGCCGGTTTTCGAAAGCCGGGCACATCCCCGGCACAATGTTACCGGCGTGTACGAATTGCTTCACATCAACGACGCCATCAGGGTGCACGGCAAGATCTTTAATAAAACGTCTAAGACCCAGGTGATCGTAGACCGGGACTCCCCCACGGGAAAGGCCATCCGGCGGCAGGCCGAACTGGAGCTTGACGGTATGCCTAAAACCCTTTGGGATATTGCTGTGGTGGGATCTGTGGCGGAGTACCGGGCAGTCCTTGAAGCGGCGAACCGGGACGATTCAATCGGCGCCATTTACCCCGTGGCCCTGGTTTTAAAAGATCACAAAGGTGAGATATGGGATGCGGCCAGAATTTTTAAACTGACACTGGACGTGTCCCGGAAACCCGAGCTGGCCCTCAACTATGCATTCTGTAAAATGGGGCTGTTCGGCGGTGCTGCCGTGGATTTCCGTGCCATGGGATACCAGGCCGGGATAAAGGCGGCTGCTGTCCTCAATGGAACCGATCCCGGCACCATTCCCCTGGAGGATGCCAGGGATTATGCCCTGGCATTCAACCTGAAACGGGCCAGACAATTGAATATCAACATTCCCGAAGAGATTCTCGCCGCTTCGGACGATATCTTCTTTTAGGCAGGCAACCGCCAATGCGCCAGAAATCATTTAACAGCTTCCTGACAAAAAAATTCCTGATTTTCGTGGGAACGCCTGTGCTGCTGGTGGTGTGTACATTTTACCTGGTTTTGACCCACAGGATCGAAGAGGATCATTTGAACCGGTTTCAGGCAGGGGCTGCGGAATGCAGCCATCAACTGGACCGCCGGATGAACCAGTTACAGACCACCTTACGGCGGTTAAGTGAAAACAATGCGGTGACCATCAACCTGATGCTGGGGATTACCAGAAAGGTGGAAGAGGTATTGGCCCAGGAATTTGCCCCGGCTCACGGGGCGGTTTACGTTGTGCTGCCCCACGATGGAGACCTGGGAGACGGGGACCAGAATGGGGGGGAACTGCTCCTGCCCTATGGCGCCCGAATCCCCGGTGGAAACACGCTGGTCAAAACGGCTTTGGGGCAGGCCCCCAGAGTATTTCAATTCATGGATGACGAGGCCCTAACTCCTTTGACCGTCTTTTCCCTGCCCATCACAAGAAAAGACGGAACCATTGTGGGTACTGCCGGTGTGGTATACGATCTGGCCGCGGATGAAAGCCTTTGGAAGCTGCTTGTGCCCAACCCCGGTGAACGGCTTTTGGCCATAACCGGCGACCGGATGATCAATTTGCGGGATAATCAGGCCGGGGTCCTTCCCCAGGGCGTATCTCTTGAAACCTTGAACCGGCCTGATGCCGGGATGCAGTTCCCGCATATCTGGCTGGCAAAGCTGCGGAATTTTGATCATCTTTATTTCAGTGCCTCCCCGGGGCCCTTGAACGACGAAAAAAGCTTTTGGTTCCTGGTACTCAGCGGCATCGGTCTGATGATATTCATACTGCTGTGCGGTGTGGCTGTCTACGTGGCCCATTCAGTGAGCCGGCCGGTGGCGGATATCGCGGCACAGGCAGACCTCATTGCCGGAAATCCGGCCAACCGGGCATTGTCTGAAGCCAACATTCCCTATGTTGAGCTTAAGCAATTGGTGGCAGCCTTTAACCGGTTGCTCACCACCCTTGCGGAGAGCGAACAGAAACTGGCCCGGGCCAAGAAGATGGAGGCCGTAGGGCTGCTGGCCGGCGGGGTGGCCCACGATCTGAACAATATTCTTTCCGGGTTGGTGGGATATCCGGAAATTTTGATGATGAACGATGACCTGCCGCCCGATGTAATCGAAATTCTGGAGTTGATCCAGAACTCCGGGAACCGGGCCGCATTCATCGTCAACGATCTTTTGACCATTGCCCGGGGGGTGGCCAGCCACCATGAAATATTGAATTTGAACTGGGTGGTGGAAAGCTATTTTGTTTCCCCGGAAGCGGACCTGCTCCGGCAGTCCCACAGTCATATTTCCTTAGACACAGAACTTGATCCGGAACTGCTGAACGTCAAGGCGTCCATGGTTCACCTGGGCAAAGTGGTTGCAAATCTGGTCCTAAACGCCGCCGAAGCCATGACAGAGAAGGGAGACCGGGTGGTTGTCAAAACGGAGAACCGCTATATCCGGGAGCCCTTTGAAAGATACGAAATCATTGCGCCCGGAGAATACGTGGTGCTCAGCATCGCAGACAACGGCCCGGGAATTCCCCCGGAACACAGGGACCAGATCTTTGAACCCTTTTATACCAAGAAAAAGATGGGCAAAAGCGGGACGGGGCTGGGGCTGACCATTGTATGGAATACGGTGCACGACACCGGCGGCTTTGTGGATATGGATACCGGGGACTGGGGCTGCCGGTTTGATCTCTATTTGCCTGCCACCCGTGAAGATTTTGTTGCGCAGGGTGAAAAACCGGGGATGGACGCCTACCGGGGACGGGGGGAGACCATTCTCATTGTGGATGACGAACCGGATCAACAGCGGGTGGCTGCAGCCATGCTGGATGTCCTGGGGTATAAGAGCGTGGGGGTGCCAAACGGTGAAGAGGCCGTGGCATACCTGAGAAAGAATTCGGCGGATCTTGTGCTCATCGATATGATCATGGGCGCCGGAATGAACGGCAGGGAAACATATGAGGCCCTGGTACGGCTGCGACCCGGGCAAAAGGCGGTTATCGCCTCCGGATTTGCCGAAACCGTTGATGTTCAGGCTGCCCAGGCCCTGGGGGCCGGCCAGTATGTCAAAAAGCCCTATACGATTGAAAAAATCGGTACGGCGATCAGGGCCGAACTGGACCGTTAGGATTTCCAATAAAGTATGTCAGGCAGTTTTTCCTCGATGTAGATCCTGTAAAGCTTGGGATCAAAATTCACGGAGTATTCGTTCATGAATCCGTGACGGCCTCTCGATTTTTCACAGACCAGTGCCGGCCTGCCCGTCAATTTTCCAAGTAGTGCATCCACGTCAAAGTGCGTCTCTGCAGCGGGGAATATCAGGTGGGTATCAAACCTGGGATCGATATCGGGAAAATACCTGATCTGGGAACCGTAGAATCCCACAGCTTTTATCTCCCGGTCTGCTTTCGTCATCCCTGATAAATACCAGAGGGCGGAGGCGCCTGCGCTGAACCCCAGAAGATAAACCCGACCTGATGCGTTTTCAATTTTTTCCTGCACCAGGTCTGCATATGCCGGGATTGACATACTTCTTTTGAAATGTGCATATGCCGTTTTTTCATCCCTGAAAAACAGGTCGTCCCCATAGGGATCGATGATATCTGCCGCGAGTGGGGAATGTGGGTGCCTTGGGCTGTTCAGGGCATGGATAAGTGTTTCCTTAAGCCGTTCCAGCGCCGGCGTCCTGCCGAAAATATCGGGAACAATGATCAGTGTCATGGGATGGTGTCCCGGGACCGGTATCTCCGGCCCCGGACGTGGTCGGATTACTTGTTCAGAATGAGACATGCCGATGCCAGGGATGCCACGGTGTCCACTTTCATTCCCAGTTCGAAATGGGTGGAAATTTCACCGAGCTGCCGGTGGCAGGACAGGCAGGCCGTGGCAATATGTGCAAGGCCGGTGGCCTTCATCTGATCGGCCTTGGGACGGCCCGTGATCATCCGTTTTTCCTTGGAGGTGGAATCCTGGAGGATGCCGCCGCCGCCGCCACAGCAAACGCCGTCTTCCCGGCTGGGATTAAGCTCCACCACCCCGTCACAGCAGAGGCTGAGCAACTGTCTGGGGGCATCATACCCCCCGGATTTCCGGGCAATGTTGCAGGGATCGTGATAGGCGATTTTGTAAGGATGAACGGAAGGGTCAAATTTCAGCACGCCCTTTTTCGCGTATTCGACAACCAGTTCCGGAATGCTCATAACGGTGAATTTCGGCTCCCTGCCGATGACCTGGGGCAGGATATGTTTGAGCACATGATAGCCGTGGCCGCATTCGCTGAGCACCAGGGTTTCGATGTTCAGGGCTTCTGCCGGTTCCACCACCATCAGTGCCATGCGCTGGGCAATATCATCCTTGCCCACAAAATATCCCCAGTTGGTGACATCCGTATGGCTGGAGGACATGGTCCAGGTTTCCCCGGTGGCATAAAAGAGCTTGGCCATGGCGGTGAGGTGGAGCAGATTGATACCCAGTTCCCTGGGATTGGGCAGGTAGAGGAATTTTGACCCTGCACGGTCGTAGGGGATTTCGGCGCCATCGTCTTCCACCTCGTCCACAAACTCTTCGGAAACCCATTCAACGGTTTCCACAAAGTCCTCTTTGGTCAGTCCGTTTACATCTCCTAATTCCAGCCTATTCTCTATCCCCTTTTTTACATCCACAGGGATCTGGTCGTCGGCGCCGGCAAGGCTTCTGGCTTTTCGCACCACCACGTCCATGGTGATCCCCATGGGGCAGACTTCTGTGCAGCGGTTACAGATCAGGCAGTCCCAGAGCATTCCGCTTTTAATGAGTTGGTCGTCAAGACCTAACGCTGCCATGCGGACCATCTGCCTGGGCATGGGGCCGCCCTGGCCGTCGAACCAGGTGCATCTGGAGTTGCAGGCCCCGCAGGTGAGGCATTCCGCGATATTGTCGCCCTTTCCCAGTTTGTTCAGGAACCGGGCCAGTTCAGAGTCTTTATTCATGTGTAAGGTTGTCATTTTATCCTCATCTTTATCTTTCCGGTTAGGGCGTTGAAACAATGCGGGAAAACAGAACAGGTTCATTGGCGGCGGCCGGCTGCCAGGAGACGCGTCCCTTTTCCATGCCCGGCAGATGTGCCACCCGGGCCACGCTTTCGGCAGCAATGGCAGGGCCTTCCCCTGAGCGGCAATTGCCGTCGTGACAGCCGCTGATGATCACCCGTTGGGCCCCGTTGATCAGGGCTTTTAAAATCATATCCGTGCTGATTCTGCAGGCACAGGGGATGGATACCAGGTTCGTGTTGTCCGGTAAGCCGTCCGAAACCGTTCCTGCGGCCAGGGCCGCCGACCGTTCACAGGCCAGGACAAGGGTGCGGCCCTTTTCGGCTTGGTCGGCAAGCTCCGCATTGGCCATGCCGCTGGATTCGATGGCATAGGCCGGACAGTTGGATACGCAGGCCTGGCAGGCAAAGCATGCCGCAGACTCAATCTGGGGCCGGCTTTTTTCGTTGAGAATAATGGCGCCGTGGGGACAGACCCGGTAGCAGGTCAGGCACTTGGCACATTTTTTTTCGTTGATGCTGACGTTACCGCCGTTTTCCAGTGGGCCTGTTTCCAGGGCTGCCAGGATGGCCTGGATCTCAAGGTTCAGGTCATCTGCATCAATGTCGTCGTGACAGGGGCCGGCAAAAAAGATCCCACTTCGCTGGCTTTGCACCAGGCGGTGCCGGACGTTGGCCGGCTGCATAAACCCTTCCATATCCAGTCCCAGGTGCAGCAGACGGGAAAGTTCCGAGAACATAGGAGATGCGGCAATGGCATCCGGCACCACCAGGGCTTTCGCGTCCACTGCAAGGGTGTGGCCGGGCAGGGTGGTTTCCTGCATTGTGATGACAAATCCCTTGTCACCGGATGTGATGGTGACATCTTCCGGGTCGCCGTAACGCAGAAAGCAAACGCCTGCCTTCCTGGCCCGGTCATAGAGCTGCTGGCCGGTGGGGCCGTGGACCAGCATTTTGTTCATCACTATGGTGACGGTTTTTCCGGCATCCCTTGCCGCTTTGGCGGCTGTCAGGGCCTGTCTGGCGGCTGCCTTGGTTTCGGGACCGAAATAATCCAGGAGGATGACGGCGTTGTCCGGGGTGTCCGCCGGCGGCATTTTAGCGTAGTTGGCAAGACTGACGGTGCCTTGGACGGATTTCGTATGTGCCAGGGTCTCGGGGGCCGGGGCGGAAATGATGGCACCGCAGTTCAGGGTGGTTTTACGGCCGTTGATCTCGTGGAAAATGGAAAAGTTGCCGACGGTGCCGTCCACTGAGAGCATCCGGGCCGCACTCAGGTCTTCAATGCCAGGTGCAAGGTCTTCGCCTCTTCCGAAGAGGTATGAAGGATAGCCCTGGGCAGAGACGGTGGCGGCAATGGCGGCCGCATCCGGCCCGTCACCAAGTACGGCGATTCCCGTATTGGAGTCATCTGTGAGGTTCAGGGCCTTTAGAACCGTTGCCGCTGCGATCTGTCCTTCCTGCCGGGCGCCGAGAATGTCTTTGGGGCTTTTGGCGCAGCCGGCAACAACGACATCCGGTCCGGGGTCCGCCGTATCAGTATTGAAGAATCCCCAGGGATTGGGCGACATTCCTAATGTTTCAAAGGTTTCCTGGCTTTTTTCCGGGGGAACCATACCCACGGAGAGCACCACCAGATCGAAATCCATGGATTTCCGGGCCAGGGTGGCCGGGTCTTCAGTGACCATGGTCAGTTTTCCTGTGTTCTTCTGGGCGGCAATTTCCGCCGGTACCCCCTGGATCAGGGAAATTTCCCCGGCAAGATCCCGGGCCGCGCTCCGGGCCTCTTTGCCCATGATCTGGAGATCCATGTAAAAGAGGCTGATATCCGCGTCAGGCATCAGGTGGCGCAGTTTTTTTGCATGGCGCATGGAGACTTTACAGCAGACCTGGGAGCAATAATCCCTGCCCGCCTTTCGGTCCCGCGACCCCACACACTGGAGAAAGGCGATTTTGGGAGAATCGCCCAGCATGTCCGAAAGCCTGTCTTCACGGATCAGGGTGTTGAGTTCCGCAGTGGTGACGATCCTTTCTGAGGCATCACTGTGGTAGGAAGGTATCCTCGCCGCATCAAAGGGGGAAAAGCCGGTGGCAATGATTGCCTTTGAGGCAAAGATGGTCTGTCCGCCGGAAAGTACTGCCGTCATCCCCTGATCACTGCGTTCCAGTGTTTTTATCTCGGTGTTGAGGTGGGTGGTGATGGACGCTGTCTTTTTTATGAGATCCGCCATTTCCTGGCTCAGGCAGGCCCCGCAGTTCTGGCAGACCTCCGTTGCCATGCAGGCCCAGGATGCGGCATTGCCGCCCAAGCGGTCTGTTTTTTCAACCAGATGAACCAGGATATCCCGATGGGAGAGGGCAAGGGCAGCCGACATACCGGCCACACCACCCCCCAGGATCAGGATTTCGGGAGATGTGTCTTTCATGGATGGCCTCCAAATCTTGAGAATTCAGGTGCGTAAACCCCGGCTCAGGGGGGCGTATGTATTGACGTACAAGGCCATCCTTACCACAATATCCGGGCAATCAAAAGGGGTTTGCAATTATTTGAAAATAAACGGTTTATATGCCGGTTTAAACCCCCACAATGTGGTGCAGAAACCTTGCCTGAACAAGGGCGGCAAGGAGAATGGCAAGGGTGACACACACCATAAGGATCTCCCATCTCAGGCGAAAAAGAGATCCCTTTATTGCGCCCACCGGCAACAGGCCGATGAATCCGACGGCCACACCGGCCAGAAAACCGAAGAGGTGGGCGGCGATATCGGTGCGTTCCCCATGGCTGAACATGGCCATGAGCGTGGCGCCCGCAGCGATGGGACCCAGCCGTTTTATGCCGCGGCGCCCTGAGGCTGCCTGAAAGGCTGCCAGAATCCCTGCAGCGCCCATCACGGCGGTTGAGGCCCCGATGGAGATCGCGGCCCCCCTGCCCAAGCTTGCCGCGATCAGGTTGCCGGCCGTACCGGCACCCAGCAGCATCAGGGAGCCGGTGCCCGGGCCGGTGAGCCGCATGAGCGGACCCACCAGTACAAGAATGCCTGTGGCATTGCCCAGAAGATGGCGGGTGTCGCTGTGTAAAAAGAGCGCGGTAACCGCCCGGAATGTTTCTCCCTGGGAAAGAAAGTAGGTGGAAACACCGAAGTGAAATACCAGCCGGTCATGGAGTCCGGCCCGGATACTTATTATATGAATCAGGGAAAGCAACAGAACCAGAAACAGGGCTGTTGCCGATCGGAAGAAAAACGGCTGGACAGCAGGTGTCGGGGGCAAGGTGGCGTTGTTTTCAATACCATAGGCGGCAAGGTGTGCCGCAGCATTCTCATAATCGGTTTCCCGCACCCGGATCTCGTAGATTCGTCGCCCCGAATCCCGGTCCCGGGCGACGGTGATCCGGGTTGCTATATCCTGGGACGCCATAACCGTAAGGGTCAGATCCGCTGATTTCCGGTTGTTTCCCTTAAAAATTCTTTTCATTTCCCCGTCTTTATGCCTAATAGAATATATCGCGAATACTATATCGCGGCTCACACGGGTAAAATATCCCAAGGAACCTGAAAAGAAAAGGATGGATCATGAAGATCATACGCTTTGTCACGGAAGATCAGAAGATTGCCTGGGGAACGGACTGGGACGGTGAATCCGCCTCCCGCCTGGAGGGTGATGTGTTTGTGAGCCTAACGGATACGGGTGAACGGCTGAAAGTGGTTCAGGTGCTGCCCGTTGTCTGGGCGTCGGCCATTATCTGCATCGGGTTGAACTATCGCCGCCATGCCAAGGAAACCGGACTGGAACTGCCGGACTACCCGGCGGTGTTCATGAAAAATCCCGGGGCGATTACCGGCCACGGGGCGCCCATCGTTATTCCCGCCTGCTGTACGGAAACGCCTGAAGTGGATTTTGAGGCGGAATTGGGGGTCATTATCAAACAGCCGGCCAAGAATCTTTCTGAAGCCCAGGCCCTGGATTATGTGGCAGGCTATACCTGTGCCAACGACGTCTCCGCCAGAAGATGGCAAAAACATGCCGGTGCCGGCCAATGGGTCAAGGGCAAAAGCTTTGACTCCTTTTGCCCCTGCGGACCTGTCATGGTAACACCGGACGAAATCACGGATCCCCAGGCCCTGGACATTCGCTGCCGGGTAAACGGGGAGACCATGCAGGAGAGCAACACTTCGGACATGGTTTTTTCAGTGGCACAAATCATCTCATATCTGTCCCAATCCTGCACCCTGATGCCGGGCACCCTGATCCTCACCGGTACCCCCGAAGGTGTGGGCTATACCCGTAAGCCCCCTGTGTACCTGGGACCGGGGGACCGTGTGGAAACCGAAATCGCAGGAATCGGCACCCTGGAAAATCCCGTGGTCTCCGAAAGGGGATAAAAAAAGCACCCGGGCAAGAAGCCCGGGTGCTTGTGTGTATACAAAGCCTGGGAGAACCGATGACGCGGTTTCAGGTGGTGTGCGTCAGCTTATTGCGCGGCTTCCGGGGTCTGGGTGTTCCAGGAGCAGGGGCCAGATGCGCCTTGGCCGAACATGCCTTTGCCGAATCCCCCTTTACCGAACCCGTGTCTGCCAAAACCGCCCCGGTGGCCGGTGAACAATGACATATCAAATTCCGGGGCGATTTTTTTGGCTTCGAGAACGGCGTCTATCAGTTTGCCCTTCATTTCTTTCATCAGATCAAGTGCTTCGTCGGACAGGGCTTCTAACTTTTCCCGGCTGGGGGTTGAGGTCTCCATGAGCATCCGGATTTCCTGATGCGTGTTCATCAGGGCTGCCCGGGTTTCATAGGTCTCGTCGATAAATTTCTGTTTTAGTGCCGTCAGTTGGGTTGTCTGCTCCGGGGTCAGGTTGGCAAAGGATCCATATCCCTGGCCGGTGCAGCCACCACGCCTGCCGCTGCCATGCCCCCAGGAAAAGGCGTTGGTTGCCAGAAAACCTATGGTGAGAAGGGCCACGATTGCGATACGTGCTTTTTTCATAATTAAATCTCCTAAAATTTATTGTTCGGTGTTGTGATCGTTTTCGATCGTTTCTGCCTTTCCTATTGAGCAAGGGCTGTGCCAGTTGAGATGGAATGTTGTAGTGCGTTGAAATTAAAGAATAAATTATGAGTGACCATGGGTTGGTGCCGATGGGGCTAAAAAGTGACCTGTGTAGTTTTTACCCGGAGAAATTCCCCGGGTGTATATTTTTTATACAGCCTGGGGTATAGAAAAGAACCTGCATAGGGCACTGCGCTGGGAATCTTCTTGTTATTTGGGCCGGAACCGGACTGGTGCTTTAATTGCATAGACATAAGATGTGTGGATGTCCATGCGCCATGGGGTTGGGCTATTTGGAAACAATTATAGATGAAGGATCTGGTGGTCTGACAGATGAAGTTCTTAAAACAAAAATTTTCTCTTCCCGTGTCCCCATTCATGATGGTCGGGGTGCTGGTGGTGCTGCTGCCGGTATTTACCTTTATGACCCTGGACCGGATGGAACGGCACGATGATCATATCCGGGAACGATTTCTGGTCCGGGGCATATCCCTGATCAGAACCTTTGAGGCCGGGACGCGCACCGGGATGCTGACCATGGGGTGGGGAGGGCAGCGGATTCAGGCAATGCTTCAGGAAACGGCAGTGCAGGATGACATCGCTTATATCATGATTACGGACGAGCGGGGGCAGATACTGGCTCACAGTGATCCGGAACGGATCGGCAGTACTTATACAGGTTTCCCGGTGATGACGGAAATGACCCGGGAGAAGCACCGGGTATTTAACCGGACGCGGCAAATGGAGGGTGTACCGGTATTTGAAGTGTACAAGCGGTTCGCTCCCATGGAGATCGGACCCTGGGGACGGCATAAGGGGCGGCACGGCCGTCACCGGGGGGATACCCCCCCGTCTGATTTTTTCAATGCTGAAACGCAGTACATTTTTGCCGGCCTGTCCATGGCCAGGACGGAGGAAATCAAAGGCCGGATGACCCGTATGATTATTGGCCGCGGGGTTTTCTTTTTTCTGCTGGGCTGTGCGGGGATTATTGCGCTGATCGCATTCCAGGCCTATCGCTCCGCCAAGGTGTCGCTGGAACGGGTGACCGCATTCACCGACAACGTTGTCCAGAATATGCCTTCGGGACTGATTACCCTGGATACGGAATATACGGTGACATCGGCCAACAGGGCTGCCGGAGATATTCTCGGGCCCTTGCCGGAAAAGGCCTATCCCGAGATGATCCGGCTGGCCGTGGAAATGGGGGAAACCAAGGCCGTGATCACAAGGGAACTTATGCTTCGCCGGATGGGGGCCGTCAATGTGATATCAGGCAAGCATCCAGATTCCAAAGCAAATCCCAAAGCGAATATGATATCCGGCCTGAGACTGGACATGACCGCCTCCCCCCTGCTTGACGATGAGAAAAAAATCCAGGGGTATATCTTTTTGTTCCGGGATCTCACACAATTGGATGCCCTGAAAAAAGAGGTGGAGACCAACCGGCGCCTGGCTGCCATCGGCAAGCTGGCCGGCGGGGTGGCCCATGAAATTAGGAATCCCTTAAGCTCCATCAAGGGATTTGCCACCTACTTTGCCAAGCGGTACGAAAATGAGCCGGACGATGCGGACACCGCTAAAATCATGGTGGAAGAGGTTGAACGCATCAACCGGTCCATTACCCAGCTTTTGGAATTTGCCAAACCCATGGCCGTGGAGAGCAGGCCGGTGGAGATCGAACCTTTGATCTCCCATTCCCTTAAGTTGGTGGCCCATGACCTTGAAAAGAAGGGCATTGACACGAACATTTCTATCAATACCCGCTTTGCACGGCTCAGGACAGATCCCGACCGGATCAACCAGGTGCTGCTGAACCTGTACATGAACGCCATCAATGCCATGACAGCCCCCGGAATGCTTTCCGTGGCGGTCGGGGATACCGAAGATCGGGTGGAAATCCGGGTGCGGGACACCGGCACCGGCATAGAACCTGACCATATCGAAGATATTTTTGACCCCTACTTTACCACCCGGCCGGACGGCACCGGCTTAGGCCTTTCCATTGTTCACCGGATCATTGAGAACCTTAAGGGCGAGATCCGTGTGGAATCGGAACCCGGCAAGGGCAGTTGTTTTATCATCCGCCTGCCGGCACAAGGGACAGGCGGGAAGAGGGAAACGCAAGACACCCCATGAGGATGGGGAAACTAAGCATAAGGATACGATCGTGACCAAATACAGTATACTGGTAGTGGATGATGATGCCGCCCATGCCCGGATGCTCAGCACCCTGATGAAGGACTGGGGCTATGAGATCCATCTGGCCGATGACGGGGATGTGGGGGTGGATATGGTCAAGGCACGGGCCTTTGACCTGGTCCTTCTGGACATGAAAATGGTGAAGATGTCCGGGATGGAGGCCCTGGTTCAGATTCACGGCTACAACCCCTCGCTGCCAGTGATCATCATGACCGCCTATTCCTCCGTGGACACGGCTGTGGAAGCCCTGAAGATCGGGGCATACGACTATCTGACCAAACCTTTGGATTTTGATAAACTCAAGCTGACCATCCACCGGGTATTTGAGCGGATACATCTGAAAACCGAAAACCGGTCCCTGAAAGACCAGCTGGCCCGGGAAAAGTTCCGTCATAATATCCTTGGTAAAAGCCCGGCCATGGCCGCTTTGCTGGATACCATAAACATGGTGGCCCCCACGGATGCCAATGTTCTGGTGAACGGAGAGTCGGGCACGGGCAAGGAACTGGTGTCGGCAGCCCTTCATTATAACAGCATGAGAAAGGCGGCGCCTTATGTCCGGATCAACTGCGCCGCCATCACCGAAACCCTTCTGGAATCAGAGCTATTCGGACATGAGCGGGGGGCATTCACCGGGGCGGACAAAAAACGCAAGGGCAAGTTCCTTTTGGCGGACAAGGGCAGCATCCTTTTAGATGAAATCGGGGAGATGAGCCTTGCCATGCAGGCCAAGCTGCTGCGGGTTATCCAGGAAAAGGAGATCACCCCGGTAGGATCGGACCGAACCATTGCCGTGGATGTCCGGGTCATTGCCGCCACAAACCGCGATCTTACGGCCATGGCGGCGGAAAAAACATTCAGGGAGGATCTCTACTACCGGCTCAACGTCGTCCGTATCGACATCCCGCCCCTGCGGCAGCGGCCCGAGGATATCCCTGAACTTGCCCTTCATTTCCTGGAAGACTTTTCAAAGAAAAACAAGCGGGACATCCGGGGCTTTACCCCCAATGCCATGGATACCCTGATCCGGTACGCCTGGCCGGGAAATGTGAGGGAGTTGATGAATGCCGTGGAGCGCGGCGTGGTCCTGGCCAGAACCGACTATATCCGGCGTACGGATCTTGCCTTTATAGAAACTGAGGAAACAGACCCCCCTCCGGCGGAACAGGATCTGTCAAACATCAGCCTGTCAAAGGTTGAGGAGAAGGCCATTTTGTCCACCCTTGCGGCTGCAGAGGGAAATAAGAGCGAGGCGGCCCGCCGTTTGGGCATCACCCGGAAAACCCTGCTCAACAAACTCAAGCAGTACGGCCAAAATGACTGACCCGGATCGGGTGTCAGGATAATTGATCTCTTGCCCTGAGCTTGGCATCTATCAGATCTTTGTGGCTCAGGTTCAGCAGGTCGGACAGCCTGTGGGCAAAATGATCTTCATGGGCCTCAAGATGGCCGTCGATAAGGATGATGCGCCAGACTGATTCAAGCAATATCTTTTTCTTTGCTTCGGAGAAGTGTTCGTTGAGGAAACGGGTATACCGGAACAATTCCACATGTTCTTCCCGCTGTTTTTCCCGGTCGGCGAGCAGGGCGTCGATTTCCTCCCTGGGAACCTTGAAATTTGTCTCAAGGGTATCTATCAGGTGGGCCTTTTCCTGCGCTGTGCACTCGCCATCGGCATAGGCTGCGTCAAACAGCAGAACGGTGAGTGCCAGGTTTATGCTCAGGTCATCCTGATCTTCGGTGGGCGGTCCCGGAGTTATACCGCCAATGATTTTTTTTATGGCTTCAAACATGTTTAACGCTCCCCCCCGCTCGGGCCACCGCCTGGCTGTCCCGGGCAGGGGGAATACCTGTTAGTGCGTAGATTCTGAATGGTCTGCAGCGTCCGTTTCTGCGGCATTGTCGTCGGCTTCAGCATGGCCGTCATCAGCGGCATGGGATTCGGCCGGTTCCTGGGCATGTTCATCCGTGTGTGCCTGAGTTTCTTCCATCGGTTCCGCTGTTTCAACAGCGTCAGCGGCATCAGCGGCTTCGACCGCTTCTGTCGCCTCACCGCCGGTGGCGGGCGTATAGGTATGGTCAAAATAAACAAAGACAAAAAACAAAATTATCATGATGGCGAAAAGTGCAGTTGCGATCGCTGCCACTGCCTGATAGGCGCTTTTGCTGGCTTGATTTTCCATTTTTAACTCCTATTTCAGTATTGATTTTAAAATGCGCTTTATCTCTTATACAGATATTGGAGCCAAAATGAAATGGACAATTGTTTGCATTGGTAAACAATACAATTGGGCCATGCCGTTGTTTGTTTTAAGTTGTTTGTTTTAATCGGGCTTCACCTGCCCTTTGATCAGGACAGGTGAAGAAAGGGATTAATGTTTTATCTTTGCCAGGACTTCAGGGGTGGGTTTGGGAAGTCCTGCGATCTTCCAGGCCGTGATGGGATCGGGGAACTGCTCGTACTGGCAGGATTTTTCCTGGCCTACGTTTTTGCACACCGCCCGGATGATGGGAAAGGCCTCAAAGCGGTTGTAATACTCCCCGACAAACTTGAGAATATCCATCCGTTCCTGGCTCAGGGGGCATTCCCGGGAGACCCCTTCCAGATCGGCCAATGCGCAGGCCACCTCTTCGGTCCAGGAATCCGGATCTGCCAGGTAGCCCTCCGGATCCAGGTTCAGGGTGCCGGTATCGACGGTACTCATGCGTTTCCTCCTTTGAATCCGAGGTTGTCCTTTAGCTGGTAGATCTGCAGGCCCAGGCCCAGGCATTTATCGCCGTCCACACAGGCATCGGCATCTTCGGGTTCCACATAGGTGGACAGTTTCCGGTTGCCGTGGTGAAGCTGGACCACCCAGGCCCTGTTGTCCGGATCGTAACAGGTTTTTATATTTTGTCCGCAGTCCCCGACGTCGGGGGAGACGGACCTGATTTTTTTACAGAGTTGGTCTGGTGTATACATGGGTCACCTCTTTGGTTGACTGTTGCGACAGAAGTGCCGGTTCATGCATCCAACATAATACAAAATGTCGAAAAGTAAATGTTAGGAAATGCAAACAAATGTTTACTGCCGCTGTCCACTGCGTTGACCACCGCAGATTGCGACCGCAACAATTTTGAAAAAATCGTTGCGGGTGGAAAGGGGGTGTAATTTCCTTCAGACGTTTAACAAAAGGCTTTGGGACTGATACGGATCCCAGGGGCTCTAGCCGATCAGAACCGTTCGATGAGTTTGTTGATAATAAAGGTGCTTTCCCGCATGGCCTGTTCGCTAAAAGGTCCGAACCATTCGGCCACCCGGTTGAACTGGTCTATAAAGCCTGATTTGTCGTTCCGGTCGAGCATATCCAGATGGCGGCTCAGGGATTGAATATACTCCTTGAGCAGGGCCCTGCGTTCCGGGGTGGCAAAGATGATTTCCGCGTACAGTCCGGGATCCTGAGCAAACAGGCGGCCGACCATCCCAAGCTCTAATCGGTATATGGGGCTGGAAAATTCCAGGGTACGTTCCAGGGGGGCGTGGCGCTGGCAGAGGAAATCCCCAAAGCAGAACGTGGCGAAATGCCTCAATGCCTGAACGATCTCCATGACGGCATCGTGTTCGCCGGCTGTGGCAGGAACGATGACGGCACCCCAAAGATTTAGTTGTTCCACCACCCACTGGCAGGCATCGCTGTCTCGGCCGTCGCAGGTGACGACGATCTGCTTGTCCAGGGAATCCGTGGTGGGGCCGAACAGGGGGTGCAGACCGATCACCGGGCCTTTATGGGCCTGACACATGTCCGCTACCGGGGCCTGTTTGACGGAGGTCAGGTCGGCCATAACGGCATCGGGGGGGAGCAGGGGGGCCACGGCATTTGCCACCTCGCAGGTTTTTTCAATGGGTACGGAGATCAGGGCCAGATCAATATCCTTGCAGAATTCCGGTGCCCGGTCCCAGTCTTCCCGATCCAGGACCCGGACCTCATAACCTGAGCGGGAAAAGAGGCGGACAAACATAGCCCCCATCTGGCCGGCACCCCCCACCACAAGCACCTTGGCCTCCGGGCGCAGCCCTTTGAGGGCCATCTTCCGTGTCTGCTTGATTCTGGACTGGCGCAGGATCACCCGGTACAGGTCTTCCAGATAATCCGGGTTCATGCCGGCCTGGGTGGCCTGGGACCTCAGCCGGGAGATCAGATCCTCTTCCCGGGCCGGATGATACACCGGCATGTTGTGGGCTTTTTTCAGGGCCACTACCTTTTCCACCTGGGCCTGGCGGCGGGCCAGGAGCAGGAGAATTTCAGAGTCGATACGGTCTATCTCATCCCGCATGGGGCGGATTTTATCAAAAAAAATTGTATTGTCTTTATCCATGATTTATGTTCTCTAAGGCGTTGTGGTCCTTGCAAACCGGTTGCATACCATAGAGATTATCAATATTCAAGAATGATTGGCAACTTAAATCATGGATATCAGAACAACCCTTGGCTGTCTTGCGGTATTCGGCTCCGCCTTTTTTTTCTATCTGGCCACGGTGGTTATCAAATGGTCCAGCATGGCCGGGCTTGCCATTGACTCTTCTTTGTTTACCCTGTCACGCTTCCTGTTCGGATTTATCACCGTGGTGACCGTGATGGGCCTGCGCAGGCAGCGGATAAAAATCGTTAAAAAGAGGTATCTCATCGGCCGGGCCGTGTGCAATGCCATGGCCGTGTTCTGTTTTTTCAAAGGGGTTGAACTGACATCGGTGGCCCAGGCCAATATCCTGAATATGACCTACCCCCTTTTTATTGCCGTCTTTTCATGGATATTTTTAAAAGCCCAGCGGGACATCATTTCCGTGGGGATCGTCATGGTTGCCCTGGCCGGGGTCTGGCTGATCCTTTCCCCCGCCAATATGGCATTCAACCAGGACTCCCTATGGGCGCTGGGGTCGGGCATCAGTGCCGCTGCCGCCATTATGTACCTGAACGTGTCCCGGCAGGTTCACGATACCCAGACCACCTTGTTCTTCATGTTCAGCCTGGGGGGAAGCATTATATTCATTCTCTTTTTCAATGAGATGCGACTGCCCGGGCTTGAGGAATTCAAATATCTGTTCTGGTGTTCGGCCATCGCCATTGCCGGGCAATATCTGCTCACTGTGGGATTTAAATACGTAACCGCCATTGAAGGCGGTATTATATCCTCCACCCGCATCCTTCTGGCAGCCCTGTTAGGACCGCTCATCGCCATGGACCCTTCCCTGTCCGCAGGCGGGTGGATCGGGGCCTTCCTGATTTTTTCGGGCAATGTTTTCCTTACCGCAAGAAAGGTTAAAGGATAGGACTTTAATGTGGATTTTCAGGATCAAATGGTGTAGAGAAAGGAAGTCGTAATTTGCAGCGGCCCCTTTCCTAAGACCCGGAACAAGCATGGTCTCACGTTGTTGAGTCGCAGCCGAATAAATCGCAGCCCACTATTGAGAACAAGGATTCCGGTTGCAGCAGATATCCTCCTTGTGGCAACCGGTGAACAGGATGTTTTGAATGACAGTAAAACCCGAGGGGTGCCTGTCTGAGCACCTGGCAGCATCCCAGCCCCCCACCCGAATCGACAGCCGTTTTTTCCAGATGATGATGGACAATGCGCCCGATCTTATCTGGGCCAAAGATATGGAAGACCGGTTTATCTTTGTGAACCGCGCGGCGTGCGAAATTCTTCTGAAATGCGACAGCCCGGCAGAGGCGATGGGGAAACCATTGTCCTATTTTGCGGAGAGGGAAAAGGAAAACGGGGGTGACCTGACCTTCAGCCGGGCGTGTACCGACTCGGACCGCACGGTCAGAGAAACAGGAAAGCCCGTACGTTTTGTGGCCGAAGGCCTGGCCGGGGGGGAGAAACTGATTCTGGACATCCAGAAATCCCCGTTTTTCGATGACCGGGGCAAGATGGTGGGTACCGTGGTGTCTGCCAGGGATATCACCGAGCAGCAGGCCGTCGAGAAGCGGCTGAAGAAAAGCGAGGAGCGTTTCCGCCAGATGGCGGATTTTCTGCCTATCCCCGTGGCGGAGTTTGACTTTGACTTTAACCTGTTTTACGCCAATGAAGCCGGGCTCAACTACTTTGGGTACACCCGGGAGGATTACGAGCGGTACCCCAGCGTTGCCCGCCTGGTGCCAAAGTATAAGGCCGGTATCGTCCAGTCCTGGATAAGGGATCTGAGACAGGGAAAGGCCCGGCCGCCCTTTGAAATGCAGTTTGTCCGCAAGGACGGCAGCTACATCTACGGGGTCATCAATGCCGCCCCTATTGAAGAGGACGGTGAGGTGGTGGCCATCCGCGCCTGTTTTACCGATCTGAGTGACCGCCGGAATGCGGAAATCGCACTTCGTGAAAATGAAACCCGGTTCAGGACCCTGTTCAACGGATTCAACGACGCTGTTTTTGTCCATCCCTATGCCGAAGAAGGGTTCGGCCCATTTGTGGAAGTCAACGATGTGGCCTGCAAGTGGTACGGGTATTCCCGGGACGAACTGCTCACCATGACCCCTCAGGCATTGATCCTGGATCCCGAAGGCAAGGGCATGGGCAGCCGTGAATCCAGGACCAACCTCAAAAAGGTGGGCAAACGGACCATAGAAACCTTGAACCGAAGGAAAAACGGTGAAATTTTTCCGGTGGAAATTTCCTCTTCCCTCTTTGAATTCCACGGCGAACAGATGATTCTCTCCACGGTACGTGATATTACGGAACGGCGCCAGAGTGAGAAAGAGCGGGCCGATGCCATTAAGTTTGCGGCCGAGCAGGAAAAATATGCCCTGGTGGGCCAGGTGGCAGGGAAAATGGCCCATGATTTCAACAATATTCTGGGCGGTATCATGGGGAATGCAGAGTTCTCTTTGATAGACTGTAAAGACCCGGAGATCAGAGATGCCCTGAAGATTATCCTGGACCAGACCCTGAGGGGAAAGAACCTGACCAAGAATCTGGTGGCCTTTGCCCGGGACCAGGAGCCCAAAGAAGAGTTTTTCAGTATCAATGAAAAGATCGACCTGGTCTTAAGCTTAATGAAAAAAGAGCTGGAGCGGGTTAGGGTGGTGCGGCGTTTCGGAAGTGGATTGCCTGAGCTGTTGGCCGATCCCGGAATGATCGAACATGCACTGGTCAACCTGATTCAGAACGCGGTCCACGCCATGAGTAAGAAGGCCAACCCGGAGCTTAAGATCTCCACGGCTCACTCCGTGAACTGCCTTGTGATTGAAATTCAGGACAACGGCTGCGGTATCCCGGAGGAATACCACGACAGAATATATATCCCCTCTTTCACCCTCAAGGGAAGCAAGGATCTGAGCAGCAGCTACGAAGCGGGGATCAGGGGCACGGGCTATGGAATGTCCAACGTTCGAAAGTATGTACAAAAGCACAGGGGAGGAATCGCCTTTACTTCAAAAGAGGGGGAGGGCACCACCTTTGTCATCTCCATTCCCCTGGTGAACAAGGAATTGACCCGGCGGGAAAAACGGCGTATGGCCAGAAAACAGGTGATCCAGGGTAAAAAGATCCTGATTGTGGAAGATGAAGTGGCCATCTCCGGTGTGCAGCGCAAGATCTTAAGCCAGCCCCCGTTCAACCATGAGGTGGTGGTGGCGGCAAGGGGGCAGGAGGCTGTTGAAGCATTTGACAGGAAGGATTTTGATCTGGTGAGCCTGGATTATATCCTGCCGGGCCGCCTGAACGGGATGGATGTCTACCATCATATCCGGCGCAAGGACAGTAAGATCCCGGTGATTTTTCTCTCCGGCAACATCGGCTTTCTGGAATCCATGAAAGATCTCAAGGCCAATGACCCAAGGATCGATCATTTGTCCAAACCCTGTGAAAATATCGTGTTTGCGGACACGGTGAATGAATGGCTCCACCGGATGTTTGCCTGAACCCCTGGCCCGGGGCCGCAGGCGATAGCGTTTTTATATTGAAAGAACCAATCAAATATCTGAATTCTTTCATGGTTTGTTGTGGGCAAAGCGCATGACGTTCATGGCCGGCCCATGGCCGTTATATTGAAAGTTCTTTGGTCCGTTTTACGAGCAGGCGGGTACATCCCATGATATTGTCCGGGGTATACAGGGTAAACTCATCCCGGTAGGATGTGTCAAACATCTCCTGTATCAGGGTGTCTTCCGGTTGATCCCCTTTTCTTATCTTTCGGATAATATCCCGGGTGGCGGTTCTGGATTCATCAATGGCCCGAACCACATTATCCTCTCCGATAATCGGCCCCTGGTGAGCCGGGGCAAGACAGGCCGGTGATAATCCTTCGATTAAATCTATGGTGTCCAGGTAGTCCTTGGCCCCGGTAAAGAAAAGGGGCCAGAATCCCCGTTCCGGATAGTGAAACCCCATGGCGTCTGAACAGAAAAGAGCCCGGTCCCCCGGCACCCAGGCGATCAGGCTGCCCGGGGAATGCCCGCGCACAGGCATCAGTTCGACACGGATGCCTCCCCCAAGATCCAGCGCCGTATTTTTGTCAACGACCATGGCGTTTTTTAAATCGGGACTCTTCTCCAGGGGCGGACGTTTGGGGGGCAGGCCGCGGCGTTTCAATTCGCCTGACATGTAACGGTCTTCTTTGACCAGGGCGCTTTGTGCCTTGGGGTGGGCCGCAAATTCCGGGGCACCGCTGCCGCAGACCACCCGGGCCTTGGGGAATCGCTCTGCCAGTGCCGGCAGGCCCGTCAGGTGATCGGCATGGGGGTGGCTGACCACCAGGTAGTCCGGTGAAACGCCAAGGGATTCAAGCTGGGCAATGGCGGTATCGACCATGCCCGAAATTCCGGTTTCAAACAACAGGCTTTTATCCCGTCCCAATACCAGGAACAGGTTGAAGTAATAGTTGCCCACGACCCGGATTCGGGGGCCGATCTCCAGGGGAAACCGGCTGACCGGAATAAGTGACGGGATGGTGTCTGGTGTCTGTCCGGGATGCTTCATGGGAAAACTATTTCTTTTTTTTATCCATCACCTTGAGTTTCCGCCATAGGGCTGCCCGGCTGATGCCCAGGGTCTCCGCTGCCTTGGACTTATTGCCCCGGGTGAGTTCAAGGGCTTTGAGGATATGGCCTTTTTCCAGTTCTTCAAGGGTCGGCAACTGCTTGTCGGATGAGGGGGTAACGCCTGTGTGACGGGAGGGGGCCTGATTAAATCGTTCCGGCAGGTGGGCCGGGGTAATCTCAGTGCCGTCGGCCAAAATTACGGCGCGTTCGATAATGTATTTAAGTTCGCGTACATTCCCTGGGAAGGGATAGGCCATGAACAGGGCCAATACCTCCTCTGAAATGGTCTGGATATTTTTATTGAATTCCGCGTTGAGGGTCTTTAGAAAATGGGCACTTAAGGGGTAGATATCCTCACGCCGCTCCCGTAGGGACGGGATGGCAAGTTCGATGGCCGATAGGGTGTGGAGCAGTTTGTTACTGAACCGTCCCTGGGTTACACGGGATTTGAGATCCCTATGGGAGGCAACGATGAACCGGATGTCCCCGGCATTTCCCTTCGGGTTGTCGGTGAGCAGCGCTGTGAGTTCTTCCTGGGTGGCGGCGGGCATGGCTTCCACGTGATCCAGAAGTATCGTTCCCGAAAAAGGGGCGGACGGGTCGATGGCCCCTAATAGTTCTTCAAATTGGAATCCATCGCTGAAACATCCGCAGTTGAAGGCCAGAAATCTTTGATGCCTGCGCCGGCTGAGCCGGTGGATGGACCGGGCGGCAAGTTCTTTTCCCGTGCCTGCCTCCCCCCGGATGCAGATGGTGCAGTCCAGGTCGGCCAGCCGTTTGATTTCCTTTCTCAACCGCTGCATATCCGTGGTTTCTCCGATGAACCGGGGCAGGGCGTCAACCTGGCTGACCAGGGCGGATGCCGAATTGTCCGGACGTGCCGGGCCGATATCCGCATGCTCCGCCGGGGGGCGGGAATCCTGGATTTCCTTAGGGGAATTGACCATAACGTAACTGGCCTGGGAATCCAGGTGTCTGATCAGGTCCCACAGGCCGCCCATGGCATCTTTTTCAAAGTACTCGGCGTCCAGTTCCCGGCTGGCCTGCCGGGTTTTGGCGCTGCCGTATCCGGTAAGCAGAATCGTTTTCAGATCCGGATCGATTTCCTTGAGCCGTGTAATGGTTGTCAACCCGTCCATGTCGGGAAGTTTGTAATCCACGATGGCAAGGTCAATCTGGTTTGTCCTGGCCTGTTCTATGGCTTCGGTGCCTGAAACCGCCTTCAACGGCTCAAGGCCCAGCAGCGCAAGCCGCTGGGCCATTGAGTTCAAAAGCCGCGTTTCATCGTCAACAAGCAGGATGGTTTTTAATGCATGGGTCATTACTCTTTATTGGGATCTTCAAGTTTAATGGCGTCTTTGTGGTCGCCGCCTTCGGCCATGCCTGCAGCGGCCATACTGGTTTCCAGGGAGTTGAGGATCTGTCTGAAAAATCCCCAGAAGCTTCCCATATCATCCTTTTCAAAATAGGAGGTGTTCAGCGCCTGGGTGGCCTCTTTGAGTTTCTCATCCCCGTGGCCAGTCAATAACATTGTCTTGACAGACGGGTCAATCTTTTTCAGGCGGGTGATCAGTTCCAGCCCCTCCATGTCCGGCATCCGCTGGTCCACGATGGCCAGTTGAATCCGGTTGCTTTCCATAATGGCCATGGCTTCCGTGGCGTTTAAAGCGGTGAGGGGTTCATTGCCCCTGAGCCTGATCCTGTCCGCCAGGGTTTCCAGGAACTTGGGATTGTCATCCACCAGAAGGATGTTGACCTTGCCCAGGGAGAGGTTGGCCAAAAAGTCCCAGAATCCGGAAATATCTTCCTTGTCAAAGTAGGCAGAGTCCAGGGCCCGGGTGGCTTCTTTGAGTTTGTCGTCCCCGTGTCCGGTGAGCAGCAGGGTTTTGATTTCCGAATTGATGCCCTTGAGTTTGGTGATCACCACCAGGCCTTCCATGCCCGGCATCTGTTGATCCACCGCTGCAATATCGATGTGCTGTGCGGCGGCAAGTTTCAAGGCCTCTTCCCCGCTTTCCGCCGTGAGTACGTTGAATCCTTTGAGTTCGGCTCTCCTGGCCAGGGATTCCAGAAAGGTTTTATTGTCATCCACCAGGAGCAGTGTTTGTTTATTTTTGGTCATAAGTCACCTGTATCCTTTGGTCAGTTAGTTGTTTGTCCGTATTGACGTTCGCCCTATTAATGGCCGCCGCTTCCCAAGAGTCCGGATGCAGCCACGGAAAGCACAACGATTTCAAGGACGGCAATCGCGGCATAAATCCAGTCTTTTTTGGCAAAATAGCCCTTGAGCAACACCAGGTAGCAGACCACGGTCATCAGTGCCAGAAGTGCAAAACCGATATAGTTGAGAAAGTCGCCGTTCCCTAAGAGCGCCACCCAGCCCCAACCGTGGGGAGAGTGGGTGTGTTCCAGGTATTCGTTGACGCCCAGCCCCCAGAGTTTGGGAATTTCGGTAATCTCCACATAGGTGGGCATGATGCCGGACAGATAGATGAAATAGGTGATAAAGAGTATCGCAATCCCTGACCATACTCCCATTACCAGTATGTTTGCGTAAATAACCTGCTCTTTTGACGGGCGGGAGGCCGCATTTCTTGTTGCTTCGCTCATTGTATTATTTTACTCCTTGGTAGTCGGTTTGTATATTTTTTATTTGCCGGTTATCCCAGCAGTCCCAGGCCAAGACCTTTGTCCATGGCTTTGAGGCCTGCAAACAACAATACCACGATGACAAAGTAGCGGATCATCTTCGGCTTGGCTATGGCAAGAACCTTTACCCCCACCAGGGAACCGAGCATCAATCCGACGATTGAAGGAACGCCGATCAGAGGAATGACGCAGCCCCGGTTCATATAAATCCAGGCCGCAGAGGTGTCGGTGATGGACAGCAGGAATTTGGAGGTGGCCACGGATACTTTCAGCGGGGCCCCCATGAGCAGGTTGAGTACGGGAACATTGGCCCAGCCGGCCCCAAGCCCGAACATGCCTGCGATCAGCCCGATAAGAATAAACATAAACAGCCCCAGCAGCGTACGGTGTGTTTTCCACTCCACGTTTTCCCTGGCCCCTTCATCCCAGTATACCCCGCCAAGCCCTAAAGCCATGCCGATGGCGTCCTGTTTGGTTACCACGGGTTTTTCAGAGTTTTTGGAGAAGATGAGCAGGGCGGCAATACCGATGATGGTGGCCCCCAGGCAGGTCTGAATGATATCCGGGTTCAAGGCGCTCAAATAGAGCCCCAGCATGGCACCCAGGATGGAAAAGGTGGAGGCGATCAGGGCCACGGGCAGGGCCAGCCGAAGGTTGGCAAGGTTCCGCCGCAAAAGACCCGGGCCTGCGGCAAGTGCGCCTGCCAGGGCCACCATCAGGCCCACGCCCCTGACAAAGTCGATGTGGAAGGGGAAAAAGCCGCTGACAAGGGGAACATAGAGCACGCCCCCGCCCACCCCGGCCATGACGGCCAAGATGCCTAATATAAAGCAGAATACAAAAAGGATAAGCGGCCAGAACCACCAGGGTTTATCTCCGCCGCCGAGCATGGCCTGGTCTGCGGCAAATGCGCTTACCGGATGGGTGAGTATGAGAATCAGTATTGAAAGCAGGAACCCTTTGGTCCGGCCAATGGATATGTTGTTCATTTAAGCACTCTCCTAATTTTATTGTTTACAAATGAAACGTTATTGGCTATACATGGTCTATAGAGTATTAAAATTAAACAGTCAACAGAAAAATATTTCATTATGAAACACATTGACGTGCTCATAATAGACGATGAAGAAAAATTTGCAGCCATGCTGTCCAAAAGAATCATGCTGCGGGGATTCAGTTCCGACATCTGCCATGACGGGGGGCAGGCCCTGGAGTGGGTGGCGGATCCTGATAACCGGGCAACCCTGATTCTGCTTGACCTCCAACTGCCGGATATGTACGGTACGAATGTACTGACTGAGATAAAAAAGATTGATCCCGCCGTACCCGTCATCATTTTGACCGGCCATGGAACCGAAAAAGACAGAGAGGAATGCAGCCGCCTTGGCGCGTACCGGTTTGTACACAAGCCGATTCAAATTGATGACATCGTTGCGGTCCTTGGGGAAATCGGGGAGGCTAAAAGCCAATGATTCAGCAGGTGAAAGGCACACTTAGCCAGGTGTGGCCCAAGTTCCACCGTCATCGTCACAATGCCCATCTTCATCCGTTTCATACCTTTAATGATTATTGGCGGCTGTGGACCATCAGTATCTGCATTCTGGTGGGAACGGCTTTAATACCGTTGTTTATCGTGACACTGATCCATTACCAGTTGATCCAGAAATCCGTGGACAACGAACTGGAATTAAGGGCGGAGCGTCTGACCGCCACCACCAAAAGCGCGGTGTCCTTCTTTATGCAGGAACGCCTGGATGCCCTGATGTTCACGGTAAGGGAGGCGGGATACCGGCGGCTGAGCAGTCATCGACAACTAAATGAAATACTGATGAATATGAAGCTTGGATTCGGCGGGCTTTTGGATTTGAGCGTTATTGATGCTGACGGAGATCAGATTGCATATGCAGGACCCTATAACCTTGAAGGTAAAAATTATGCAAACCAGCCTTGGTTTTCCGAAAGTCTGAAAAAAAGGTACTTTGTCAGCGAAGTGTTCACCGGATACAGGGAAGTTCCCCACATTATCATCGCTGTCAGTTCAAAAAAAGAGGACGGGACTGGCTTTATCCTGAGGGCGACTCTGGACACGGAACGGTTGATCCAGAAACTGGCATCGTATAAAACCGGTGGGCACGCAGATATTTTTCTTGTCAACAGAGAGGGGGTGCTTCAAACCCCTTCGGTCCGGTTCGGTCCCATATTTTCAAAAACGGGTCTGGATGTCGCGTCCGTGGATCAGCATGTTATCGTGGAATTCAATGCCACACCTGACGGCAGGGCGGACATTCTCTTCGGCCGGACAGCCATTTCAACCAATCTCACAGACACCCCCTTTGTCCTGGTGGTTCAAAAGGAAAAACAACGGATGATGCACATCTGGCTGAAGCTGCGCCGGAGCATCAACTGGACGGTGGGTGTCTGCGTATTCCTGATCGTTGTGGTGGTCACCATGGCCTCCACCCTTATGGCCAACAAATTGTATGAACTGGACAATGCAAAGGCCGCAACCATGCTTCAGATGGAGCAAAGCCAGCAGTTGGCCTCCATCGGGCAATTGGCCGCAGGGGTGGCGCACGAAATCAACAATCCCCTGGCAGTGATCAGCGAGACGGCAGGCTATATCAAGGATCTTTTTGAATATACGGACGGTCCCGCAGACAGGGACGAGGTCGTGGATAATATTGACGAGATCTTAGCGGCGGTAAGCCGGTGCGGCACCATTACAAAACAGCTTTTAGGATTTGTCAGAAGGTTTGACATCCGGATACGTAAAATTTATCTGGAGAAAATGGTGGATGATGTGCTCAGCTTTCATAAAAAGGAGGCGGAGTATAAACGCATCGCCGTCACCGTATCCATGCCGGATGACCTGCCGCCCATGGAAACGGACAGCGGCAAGCTGCAACAGGTTCTGGTCAACCTTATAAATAATGCATTTCAGGCGGTGGATGAGGATGGCTGTCTGACCATCCGGGCGTCAATGCCGGAAAAAGAACAGGTGGAGGTCGTCATAGAAGACACCGGATGCGGCATCCCGGAGGAAAATCTGGAACGGATTCAAGAACCATTTTTCAGTACCAAACAGGAAAAATCCGGCACCGGCCTGGGCTTGTCCATCACTTACAGCCTGGTAAAAAAACTGGGCGGTAAAATTTTTGTACAGAGCACAGAAGGTGTGGGGACTTCATTTACCATTCGTTTACCGATGAAACTTAACCAAAGGGGGGCGGCATGAGGGTTATCCTGGTGGATGACGAGAAGAAATTCATCAATATGCTTGCAAGGCGGCTTGGATTCAGGGGGATTGCCGCGGATGCCGTTTATTCCGGCGAAGAAGCCATCAAAAACGTGGAAAAAAAGCACTATGACGTGGCGGTGCTTGACATCAAGATGCCGGGTATCAGCGGCCACGAACTAAAGGCTGAATTGAATAAAATAGATCCCGGGTTGGCTGTTATATTTGTGTCCGGGCACGGCGGAGCAACAGGGTCGGGCCCTGATGCGGGAGGTGAGACCGATGTGTATTTGTCCAAACCCCTCGATCTGGACCTTCTGATCGAAACGATAGGGAAGCTGGCAGGCAGGTAAGGGCGGCCAGTGGTGAAGGAGAAGACGCTTACAATGAATGCGAATGACACCATAAACTACATCAATGCGGAAGGGCTTCAGTTTTTCGGAAGGGTGAATGCAAGTATCTCCCATGAGCTGAAAAATATTCTGGCAATTATTTCGGAGACCAGCGGTTTTTTAAATGACCTCACCGATCTTGCCCGCCAGGGGGAGCCGCTGAATCTGTCGTTGCTGGGCAATTGCAACCAGAGCATTGCAGAAGAGATCCAGCGTGGGTTTACCACCATCAAAAAGATGAACCGGTTTGCCCACAGCGTCGATGTCCCGGTTACGGAGATAGACCTGATGGACACCTTATCATTGACCGCGCAACTGGCAGGTTTTCTGAGCACGACGTCAACGGTCAGGATAAACGCAGACCGGAAAGGGGTGGGACGGATTCTGACCAGTCCCTTTCTGCTCCAGAATTTGATTTACCGGATACTCTGCCTGGCTTCTGAAACCGCCGGGCCTGACGGGGAAATTTCCATTCTTGTCAGTTCGGACACAGACAGCGGAGACCTGATGAGGATTCACAGTCCCGTACCGGGAACCTGGAACGCCTTCCCCACCCCGAAGATAGAGGAGGCCGCCCGTATCCTGGGTATCGAGATGTCACTGACCGATGATCCGGAACAACTGCAGTTGAAAATACCCTATGTCAGCAACCAGATAGTTGCTCTGGCCAAGGTGCTTCAGTTGTAAACAGGGAAGGGCAGGGCCAACGCGGGGGCAGGCCGTATGATGCATTGGCGTTTTCGGCCTTCAGGATAGTTAACTCAAGGAGGATATTATGGACAAAACCGAATCAATTCATCTGCTCATGGTGGATGACGAAAAAAAATTTCTGGACACCATCACAGAACGGCTCAAGCTGAAATTTTTTGAAATCACTTCGGCCACAAACGGTGAGGATGCCATTAAAGCCGCAGAAAAGGGCGGGTTCGACGTGGCTGTCGTTGACCTGCAGATGCCGGGCATTGACGGGATTAAATTGCTTGAAATTCTCAAAAAAAATCACCAGTACCTTGAGGTGTTGATCCTCTCCGGGCATGCCACCGTCAGCACAGCCGTAGAGTGTACCAAAATGGGCGCTTTCAAGGTGCTTGAAAAACCCTGCCCCTTTGATGATTTGGTGGAGGCCATCAAAGATGCTTATGAGCGAAGACTTAAGCGGAAATTTGAGCGGGATCAGGCCAGAATGCAGAAGCTGGAAGCCCTTGCGATGGGGCAGTCTCCTTTGGGTATTCTCAAGGAGATGGCCAAGATGGAAGACGAAGGGAAGTAGCGCCTTTTCAGGGGCGTGCGCGTTGGCCCCTGATCAAAAGGTCCGCAGGGTTTCACCGTGAATATAGTCATCATCGGCGCCGGAGCTGTTGGGAGCGCGATCGCCAGGCGCCTGGTGTCAGAAAACAAGAAAGTGGTTGTCGTTGACATTGACACGGCCGCCACGGACCGGCTGGAAAACACCCTTGACGTGAAAACCGTCAGGGGATCAGGCAGTTCTCCTGCCGTTCTCAGGGAAGCCGGAGTGACGGGGGCAGATCTTTTTCTGGCAGTCACCCACAGCGACGAGGTCAACTTGATGGCCTGCTTGATGACGCAGTACATGTCCCCGGACACCCGAAAGCTGGCAAGGATAAGAAACGCCGAGTTTGATCCGCTTCATACCGCGCTGCAAACCTCCCCTCCCAATATTGATACCATCATCAACCCGGAAGCAGAGGTGGTAAATACGATCCGCAAGCTGATGGTGGTGCCGGGGGCTGTTGATGTGGGATCATTCATCGATGGCCGGGTTAAATATACCGGGGCCCATATCAATGCCAACGCCCCTGTTATCGGAATGCGGCTGGCGGATTATCCTGCGGCATACGGGAGCAGACGGCCGCTGATTGCCGCTGTCATCAGAAAAAACGAGGTGATCGTTCCCCACGGAAACGATGCCGTGCAGGCCGGGGATATTGTTTACTTCGTCAGTGAAACCGGGGATTTTGATGCCCATCTGGCTATTTTCGGACTGACGCCCCAGACGGTACGCAGCGCATTGATCCTGGGCGGCGGTAAAATCGGTGAACGCCTGGCCTTAAGCCTGGAATCCGAAGGGATCCATACCAAGATTATCGAAAGGGATGCAAGGCGTTGTGCCGGGTTATCATCCCGGTTGAACAAAACCGTGGTGCTGAACGGTGACGGCTCGGACCTGTCATTGCTCAGGGAGGAAAACATCGGCAGGCGGGATGTTGTGGTGTCTGTGACAGGGGATGATGAGACAAATATCCTGGTGTCATTGCTGGCGTCAAATCTGGGGGTTTGCAACACCATTACCCGGATCGGAAATCCGGGGTATTTTCCCTTGCTGTCAACCATTGGCATCAAGAAGATTGTAAGCCCGAGGCTTTCGGCCATCAGTTCCATCCTCCATGAGGTCCGTAAAGGGCAGGTACTGTCGGACATCTCTATTTTCGGCGAGAAGGGGGAGTTCATAGAGGCCGTGGCCGTGGCCGCATCGGGAATCACCGGCCGGTGCCTGAAAGATATCAGGTTTCCTTCCGGGGCGCTTCTGGTTTGCATCGCCCGGGGACATGAGGTCATTATCCCTGATGGTGATACCCCGCTTCTGGACGGGGACCGGATGATTCTTTTTGCCGTTAAAAAAGCGTTGGCAGATCTTGAAGCCCTGTTGACCGTTTCTTTGGAATATATTTGAAAAGACCGGCTGTACCGGTCTAAAGGAATTAAAATAAATTGGAAGAAAAGCAAGACCTGCTGTTGTCCGTTGCGGACCTGTCCGGATGTCTGGGGGTGACCTCCGGCACCCTTGAAAGGTGGATTGCCCAGGGTAAACTGCCCTGTTCCCTGAAAGACGGACGTTTCATGTTCCGGAGATCCGAACTTGAAAAATGGGCGGCCCGGCATAAGATTACCTTGAATGTGTCGGCCGCCGGCAATGCGCCAGGCAAGGATGCTAACGGCACCTCCCTGGCAGACGCTGTGAGGGCCGGCGGTGTGTATACGGGAATCCGGGGCGATGGCCCGGAAGAGGTGCTTGCGGCCTGTGTGAAAAAACTGCCTACCATACCCGAAGATTTCAAAGCCGATCTTCTGGAGCGTCTGGTGGAAAGGGAAACTGCCGTTTCAACCGGTGTGGGCAACGGCGTGGCCCTGCCCCATCCCAGAGAGCCCCTGGCATACCTGTCTGCCCCGATGGTCCCCGTATTTATCCCGGAGGAACCCGTGCATTACAACGCCATCGACAACAAACCGGTGTCGGTGTTCTGTCTTGTCCTGGCACCGACGTTACGGATCCATCTGACCCTGTTGTCTTCACTATCGTTTTGCCTGATGGACAAGTCTTTTCACGCGCTTCTTATGTCGGGACCCGGCCTGGAACACCTGGTGTCCGAAATCAATGTTCGTGACACCTGCGGACAAAAATAGACAGGCGTCAAAGGCAAATCCATGAAATTTATCCTATCCGTATTCCGTTTTTTTCACCACCGGCTATTTGTCATGGATGACCGGTTGATTCTGATCCTGGCCGGCATCGCTGCGGGCATGTCCAGCGGCCTTGCTGCGGTGGCACTGCGTCTGAGCCTTGAATGGTCCCTGACCTGGCTTGAGGCTTACCGTCACCTGTGGTGGGCGGTTATCCTTCCCGGGGCCGGGGCTTGTCTGTCCAGCATTTATCTTGAAAAAGGTGTCCGTGAGTGCGCAGGCCACGGTGTTCCTGAGGTGATTTACGCCGTGTCCAGGTATGGGGGGCTGCTTCGATTCCGTTCCACCTATTCTCGGCTGCTCTCTTCTTTTCTGACCATCGGAAGCGGTGGGTCTGCCGGGCCGGAAGCCCCGGTGGTGATGAGCGGTTCCGCCATCGGTTCTAACATCGGAAAATGGCTCAAACTCAACGACCGGCAGCGTGTCACCCTTGTGGGGTGCGGGGCGGCTGGTGCCATTGCGGCCATTTTCAACGCCCCTTTGGCAGGGCTTGTTTTTTCCGTTGAGGTGATTTTAGGAGAGTGGAAGATCGTCAGGATCATTCCCATTGCCATTGCCGCTGTGGCCGGTGCTGAAGTCAGCCTGGCCATTGTGCCCGAGCAGGTATTGTTTCATCACCAGCCTTTTGACGTGGGGCTAAGGGATGTCATGGCCTGTCTTTGCTTCGGGGCTGTCACTGCCCTGGTCTCCATTGCGTTTATGCGGGTGCTCAGGCTGTCCGGCACGGTGGCAAAGCAGGTGCCGCTGCCCTTCTGGGCAAAGGCCTTTCTCGGGGGATGCGCGGTGGGGGTTATGGCCCTGGGGTTGCCGGTGATCATGGGGGAAGGCTATCATCATATCCAGGCCATGATATCGGGGCACTTTTCATTGGGATTATCCCTGACCTGTCTGGCCCTGGGCCTGAAGATGCTGGCCACGGCAATGACCCTGGGGTGGGGGGGCTCCGGCGGGGTTTTTGCCCCCTGCCTGGTACTTGGCAGTCTCACCGGGGTGGTATTTCACTCGGGGATGACGGCCCTTTTACCCGAATCCGGGTTCGCCGGCCAGGGGGCCTATGCCCTCATCGGAATGACCGGGTTAATCAGCGGCGTCATGCAGGCCCCGTTGACCGGGATTTTCCTCATCCTTGAAATCACAAACGGGTATGAGACCATCCTTCCCTTGATTGCGGTTTCCGCCGTTTCCTCCACCATCAGCCACTATGTTGAACCGGCGTCTTTTTATTTCAGAGAGCTGATTGAAAAGGGGCAGTTTCTGCGGCCGGGCACGGATGCCAGGATACTTGCGGATCTGAATCTGTCTGAAGTGGTCCGGACGGATTACGAACCGGTGGATGAGAACATGGTGCTCCGGGATTTCATTGCGGTGATCAAGACTTCGTCCCAGGACTATTTCCCGGTTATCAGCAAGGGGTCCGGAGCGTACCGGGGCATGATCCGGCTGAGCGCCGTCCGGGCATATGCGCTCAATCCCATGATGCACGATATGGTGTTGGTCAGCCAGATCATGGATACCGGGATGGCAACGGTATCCTGGGAGAATGATCTGGGTGACGTTATTGAACTGATGGATCTCCACCGTGCGGATGCCCTGCCGGTGGTGGAAGACGGCCGGTTTGGCGGCATGATTTTAAAAACACGAATCCTGGATCTGTACCGCAGGGAACTGATCATGCAGACCAGCGTTCACTGACCTTTATACGGACAACGGAGAGCAAAATGAATTACGTACTGCTTCACATTTTCAGAAATACCCCCTTTGGCCGGGAGACCTTTCTTCAATCCCTGTACTTTTGCAAATGCATCCAGGCCCGTCCTGTGGTGTACATTCCTGAAAGTGATAAGTTCTTGTTTTATTTTGATAAAGATACGGTGCAGGTGGATCTGGACCGCTCCTACCTGACCTCGGCTGAAACTGCGAAGCAAAATGCAGAACAGCTGTTTGAAGAGATGGGTATTTCACCTTCGTTTTATACGCCGAAAAATTATACGGCATCCACATTGCCGGATATCTCCACCCGGTTCGACTATTTGTGCTGTCCCCGGTCCGTGTCAGATGTCTCTTCGAAAATCGGCCTGGGTCATATCGGCGCCAGGGTCAGGCGGATCATTCAGCATGCCCGGTTTCCGGTGCTGATTACAAGTCCGGTGTTCAAACCCTGGAAGCGGATTGCGGTATTGTTCGGCGGGTCTGAGAATGCGGTGAACGCGTTGAATCTCGGGCTGAAATTGTCCATGGCCTCCGGGGTGGACATGACAATATTTACCCTCAAGGAGAAGGAGGAGGCCCATTACCGGAAGATCGTTAAAAAGAGGCTTCCGGAAGGGTTAGGGGAGCAGGCGGAAAAAGACTGGCTTTTTTTTGACAGACCTGCCTTCGAGGAGATGCTGTACGCCATCCCCCATGATGCCCTGGTGGTGATGGGGGCCTATGGTCACGGACCTATCAAGGACGTTCTTTTCGGCAGCAAGCTTGAGAAAATTCAATCCACCATCGGCAACCCCCTGCTGGTGATCGGGCCGGAGAGCAGGGTCGAACTGCGGCCCTGATATGTAAAGCGGATGGAAAGACTCGGATGCGAAACCCTGATACAAAAAGAAGGCCGTCAACGCCCATGGGTGTTGACGGCCTTCTCTTTGGTTTCATCCGCAGGCAAAGGGTACCTGCGTTTCAACTGCGGCAGGGTTAACTGACGGCCTGTTTGAACGGGTCAAGGCCGATGCGTTCAATGGTCTTGCCCAGCCGTTCGCCTTTTTTGGCATTTTCCTTGTAGCAGTCAATGACTTTTTCACAGGCAGTGAGGACCTGGTCGTCGTCAAGGCCTGTGATGAGTTCCTGGGCGATTCTGGGTGTCATGCCCACATTGCCGCCGATGACAACGGTCCAGCCTTCGGGAAAGGCAATGAGTCCGATATCCCTGACCCAGGATTCGGAACAGCTCAGTTTGCAGCCGGAAACCGCCATTTTAAATTTTCCCGGAAGCTCCAGGGCATGATAGCGTTTGTCCAGCTCCATACCGATGCCAAGGGCATCCTGCTTGCCAAGCTTGCAGAAGGTGGTGCCGGGGCAGGTGCGCACGGAGCGCACGCATAACCCCACGGCCGCTCCTTTGTCCAGTTTGAGGTCTTCCCAGGCCCCGTCGATGTCCTCTTCTTTGAGTCCAACAATGGCCATGCGGGTGGCACCGGTGATTTTGATGGCCTTGGCATCGTATTTTTCAGATACGTCAGCTATTTTTCTGAGCAGTTCCGGGGTTACCACGCCGCAGGGAATGTGGGGGGCAATGGCATAGGTTTCATTATCGTTCTGGGGAATCGCTCCCTTTTCTCCGAGTTTGAGCATATCGTCTCCAAAGGGTTTTGTTTCAGGTAAAAATTAACTTAAACTAAAAACGCCTGGGCGGGTTGTCAAGGTGCCGGTGACCCTGATGGGAGCGACCCGTTTACGACTGGGATGTTGAGGATCAAAGTGATGCCAGGCTTTTGGCATCACCTTCCAATACCCTGAGCAGCCTGCCGGCTTCAGCCTTGAATACGGCCAGGTCATCCCGGTGCACGGGGGATGCGGAAGGCAGATTGGGGCCCAGGGGATCCACCGGCCGGCCGTTAACCGTCATCCTGAAACAAAGATGGGGGCCTGTGGCGTAGCCGGTTTTCCCCACGAATCCGATAACTTTTCCCTGGGATACTTTTTTTCCGCGGGAAAGTTTTGGGGAGAACCCGCTCATATGAAAATACCGGGTTTCATATCCGCCGGAGTGGCGCAGAGTGATATGGTTTCCCATGGTGCGGCTGTATCCTAAAGCTGTGACCACGCCATCCCCCACAGCCTTGATGGGGGTTCCCGTGGGGGCGGCATAGTCCACCGCCGGGTGAGGCCTGACCTCATTGAGAACGGGGTGCATCCGTTTAAGGTTAAAGCCGGATGATATTCGGGAATAGTCCAAAGGGCTTTTGAGAAAGGCCTTGGCAAGGGAGCGGCCCTTGGCGTCATAATATCCGCAAGAGCCTTTTTCTCCCTGGTGCCAGACGGCCTCGTAGGCCTTTCCCCGGTTGATAACCCTGGCCGCCCTGATACGCCCGTATCCGGAAAATATCTGTTCATGGTACTTTTTTTCCACGAGAAGTGAGAACCGGTCCCCGGGACGGATATCCCTGATAAAGTCAATATCCCAGGCAAATATGGCGGCAAGACGCCCTGCAAGTTCCCCGGTTTCCCCTGTCTTTAGTAATGCCCCGTACAGGCTTGTGGTAATTGTGCCCGACACCATCTCCAAGACCTGGGTATGGGCAATGGGGGCCTTGGTTATGGAAAATTCGTTGCCCTCTTTTTGGATTATAAGGCGGCATTGGTTGGTGATATCGTATTCAAACCTTGCCATACGTCCGGATTCGGAAAATATTCTGTAGGGTCTGCCCGGACGGATTCGCTGCAGGGAAAACACGGCCCGGCTGTCCCGGTTAAGGGCATATACGCATTTCAGGGGAAGGTAAGGATCGAGAATCTGGGAAATGGTTTCCCCCGGTTTGACCACCCCTTTTTTTATGACGACATCCGGTGCGCAGGGTTGTTGCGTGAGCTGGAATTCCGGGATTTTCCCGGGGGTGAGGGACCCCATGACGTTGGAGGCGGTGGGAAAAAGGCAAATGCAGGCCAGGCAGATAACAGTCGGGATTTTCAAGTGGTGCATCAGTCAGAGAACTCCTTAACGGGCGAATAGTTCTTGTTTCAGATTCCGCATACCTGCACCTGAATTTACAACATTCATGCCAATGGCCATGGGAATTCAGGGGCTTCAGGGGCAACCCGCTGATCTGATTTGGAATACTTGAAAGTGATAAAAAAAGGGGCCTGAACAGCCCCTGACGTGTTGGTTAAATACTGTGGGTGTGATGAAATATCATCAGTTAGCTGATAACCATTGATTCCTTGGGGGTTTTGGGATCCCCAAGTTTCCATTCAATTTCGACTTCGAGTTTGCGTTTGGTGGCGCTTTTGCCCACTTCCTCCTCGGCTTTGATCCCTACCTCCACGCGTTCCGGCAGCTCAAGGATCACCTCTTCGTTTCCGCGGGTAAGAACCACCCTTCCTTTTTCCACTTTGTCAGCAATGTCTCTGAGCAGTTTGGCCGCTTCCTGTCCGGACATTTTTTCTTCACTTTTTAAGAGTACGGTTTCTTTTCCCATTGATGGACTCCTTTCATTCGGGTTAATGATAAAAGGGCAGGATACACAGCATCTTATCAGACTTTACCATTCATATCGTTATTTGAGTTTAAAAATATCTTGACACGGTGAAAAAATATCCTTAGAAGTTAGTCGAGGCTTAAAATTATCTTCATGAAAAACAAAGATGGTGCATTTTATATATCACAATGGGAGGCAATATGAGCAACGCCTTGATTATTTACGGATCAACAACAGGAAATACGGCATACACCGCAGAAACCATTGCCGCCTATCTGACGGCCAACGGGGGGTATGAGGTTTCCCTTAAAAGTGTCGCCGATATCGATGTGTCGGAGTTGAACGATGCCTGGGACCTCTATCTTCTGGGATGCTCCACCTGGGGGGAGGAGGAGATTGAACTTCAGGAAGATTTTGAATCCTTTTATGAGGGACTCACCGGGGATCTCAATCTGAGCGGTAAGAAGTTTGCCGTTTTCGGTTGCGGAGATTCATCCTACGAATACTTTTGCGGCGCGGTGGATGTGATTGAAGAGCGGGTGCAGAAACTGGGCGCCACTCTGGTGGCCGATTCGCTCAGGATTGACGGTGAGCCCGAAGAGGAAGAGATCAATGAATGGACCCGGGATGTGATCCATGGCGCATAGAAACAATAAGACAAGGATGGACCGCCCCCCTGTGGGCTGACGTTTTTATTCCTGCAAGTTTAATCTGAATCTAAAGGCAGCTATTTTTTATTCAACAATCGCCACCGCTCTGATCCATCCTGCTGAGGCAGCCTTTATTTTTACCGGGAAACATGACACCTTGAACCCGTGGGGTACAGGTATTTTATCCAGGTTTGCAAGTTTTTCCATATGGCAATACCCCTTTTCAATCCCTGCAAAATGGGCCTCCCATATGAGTGACGCATCATTGGTCTTTTTAAACTCTTCTGCGATAAAGGGAAGCGGCCTGTCCCAGCTCCAGGCATCAATACCTGTTATCCTGACCCCCTTATTCAGGAGATGAAGCGTTGATTCCCTGGTCATTCCACATCCCTTGACCAGATACTCTTCTTTGCCCCAGAATTTATCCGCCCCTGTCCTTACCAGGACGATATCCAGCGGTTTTATTTGATAATCAATTCTTTGAAGTTCCTGTTCAATGTGATCGGCTGTGATTTTTTCTCCGTCTGCAAGATGGGAAAAATCTAAAACGACACCATCGCTATAACACCATTCAAGGGGGATCTCATCGATAGTGAGCGCTCTTTTTCCATCATCCATTGTGGGGTGATAGTGATAAGGGGCATCAAGATGCGTCCCGGAGTGTGTGGTAAGGGATATCATTTCCAATGACCAGCCAAGACACCCCGGAAGCTGTTCTTTCTCAAGTCCGGGAAAGAAATCTTCCATCTGAGCGGCCCCTGCCTCATGATTCACATAGGTGATTTCGGGAATCATCATAGGCGGGTCACTGGGAAGTTTTGGCTCAATACCAATGCTGAGATCAATAATCTTGCGTTTTCCCATGGTTCACCTCTTTTCAATATCGTTTAATGGAGATAGAGAGGTCTCGCATATCAACTATTTGATTCGTTATATTCAATGCTAAATTTAAGGATATTGAAAAAGGACAATGCAAGTCAAGAATGTTTATTTTACCGGGGGCTTTTACAAGTTGGTCTGCGCAAAGCCTCAAGGTATTGGATCAGTTATTATAGGATCCACTTGGCATGGTGCCTGGGAAATGTTGGACAGATAGATGGCGTGCGGAACAGGGGTATGGGGGGGATGACTGCCCGGCCGTAAACTGACCGGGCAGTTGTTGTGATCCATCAAACGGGGTTACTTATTTTTGTCCAAACCGGGCAAGAATGGCATCATACGTGCCATCGGCCTTCATCTGCTCCAACGCCGCATTGAATTTGTCAGCGATAGTCTTGGCATCCGGGCGTTTCTTGGTAATCGGGCAATAGAGATCATAGGATTTAAAAGGGGGCTCAATCACGTCAAGCGCATCTTTGAACGCTTTATATTCCGGGTCGTTTGACATGGCATAATAAAGATTCTGCTTGCCCATGATCAACAGATCCAACCTGCCTGCATTGACTTTTTTAACACTGGTCAGTTCATTTGCCGTCCCTTCGACCTTAAACCCCTTGGCTTTCAACTCTTTGGTGGGCGCCCCACCCAGCAGGCCGCCAATTTTATAGGATTTCAAATCGTCAAGTGTGGAAAAGGAAATGTTTCCGCCTTTTTTTTGGAAGAAAGATTCCTGATTTTGAGATACCGGAACGGTGAACACAAAATGCTCTTCGCGTTCTTCACTATAGTACGCCCCAAGCAGCCCATCGAATTTTCCGGTTTTTGACATCTCCAGAGCCCGGTTCCAGGGCATGAATTTTAATTTCATATCGTATCCCGCCCGCTTAAAGGCTTCCCTGGATAGGGCAGCAAAAAAACCATTTTCAGGCAATTTTTCGCCATAAAATGGTGCCCAATTTAAAGTTGCCAGGGTAATCGTCTCACCAAAGGCTGTTGTTCCTGAAAAAATAATAAAAAACGCAATAATTGTAGATATGATATGTTTTTTCATCATAACTCTCCTGTTTGATTTGTGTAAAAATAAAATTGCAAGGCAACTCATTATCATACAAAAATCAAAAAAAGCAAGTCATATTAGATTTTCATTTCTGTTTTAGATTTGAATTGATGCCTGTAGCCGTGCAAGCCGTTCGATAACAAGTAAACACATTGCAAGATAGATGGCTGTGCAGGAAGGGGATGTTTTTGCCAAAATAAAAAAGGGTTTTGACGAAACCGCCAAAACCCTTTCAAATTCTGTGGTACCGGAGGCGAGACTTGAACTCGCAAGGGCTAAGCCCGGAGGATTTTGAATCCTCTGCGTCTACCAATTCCACCACTCCGGCATAAGACACTCCCTTTTAAAGAAATCGGGCGGATTTGTCAACGAATTTGTGAGGGATCTGTAAGGAAAAAACCGGGGGGGGTGTTACCCCAGGCAGGAGCGGATATCAGCCTCGTTAACCGCACCGTGGCGCAGGATACGGACAGTGGTGCAGGTGACATCAAGGATCGTTGATCCTGTACCCCCCTGTACCCTTCCAGCATCAAGGATAAGGTCGGCGTTGTCAACAATCGCCCGGGGCAGTTCCGTTGCCTGCATGCAGCCGGGTTGCCCTGAGAGATTCGCCGAGGTGCCTGTGATGGGAAAATCCACGGATTCGGTCAATGCCTTTGCAACGGGATGGCCGGGTAGGCGGATACCGATTTTACCGGTGTTGGCGGTGAGCCGCGGGGAAATGCGGGGGGCGGCGTTAAAAACCAGGGTAATGCCCCCGGGCCAGAACCGGGTCATGATCTTTTCTGCGGCCGGGGGAACGTCGGTGACAAGGCTGTGTAGCGCGGCTTTGTTCCGGATCAGCCTGCAGATCATATAAACTGGTCTGGGTCTGCGCAAAACCGCCTTGGCGTGGGGATCGCTTTGCATCCTTCAGGGCGGGGATTTGCAGAACAGGAGCGCCCTTTGTGAATGAAAACCCGCGATATAATTCAGCTGCAGCCAGTTCGCGGACTTCAAAAAGGCTGCGGTTATGCATTGGCATCAATGTATATTCAAACAGGTCCTTATGGTCCATTTCTGCAGGGTAGCGAAAATAGGTGTAACGGCCATCTGTTGCATTAATCGCCCCGCCAAAAATCCCGTAAAGTGCTATTTGACGAATGTTTTCGACCTGCCCCGTCAGCAAGGGCAACAAAGACTGCCCAGTGACATTACTGCTGATTTGCAGTTCATGAAACTCTAGAAAGGTAGGCATCAGATCAGTTGTTTGGGTCAGGGCGACGATACGGCTACCACCGTTCTGG
>CAJWHT010000013.1 GCA_913041495.1 uncultured Desulfobacteraceae bacterium
AAGCGCCGGTGTTGGCTTCATCCAGGGCCGCCATGGTGGTCACGGTGACTTCACCGCATTTGAGAACCAGGGCAACCATCTCATCCACGGTAAGATCCTTGGTGGTGGAGGCCATGCCGTCAATCATGAAGTCCCAGATTTCTTCTTTTTCAACACCCAAAACGGCCGCATGGTCGGCATAGGCTGCCATCCCCTTGATACCGAGAATCAAAAGTTCGCGCAGGGATCTGACATCTTCGTTTTCAGTGGCCATGACGCCCACGGTTTCAGCCTTGGCCTGGAAGGTGGCCACATCGTTGGAGTACCAGGTGGCGCTTTCATGGAGATCGGAGCCGATCTTGTCACCGGCGGCATCTGCGATCTGCTTTTTCAATGCCTGTGCCCGGTTGATCCACTGCACCAGGTTTTCATCGTTAAAGTTGGCGTTGGTGATGGTGGTAAAAAGGGCCTGGCCGATGAAAGCCCCGACATTTCCAGGAATCGTCACCCCGGCATCCCTGGACAACTGGGCCAGCAGGGCGATGCCCTTGAGGTTGAAGATCAGAAGATCCTGAAGGTTGGCAGTGGTATTTTCCTTACCGCACATGCCTTTGACGGTACATCCTTCATTCTTGGCTGCTTCCTGACATTGAAAACAAAACATTGGACAGTCTCCTTGTTATTGATTGTAACGGACAATTCATCTTTACATCCTGGCATCAACCTACTATAGAAAGGGTCACGGAACCTTGACCTGGATCAAGATGAAAACAAAAGAATTAAATTTTTTGGTTCAGGATGAAAAACTTTATGTCACTTTGAACGGAATAAAGGGTATTTTACCATTAAACTTTTAAAATCCATACCGCTTTTTTCAGGGCTTTCCGAAGACCAGCTGGAACAGATCTCGGATCTTTCCAAACACCTGGGTTTCGGCCGGGGAGAGATGATCTTCCAGGAAGGGGACCGGGGCAATGGGTTTTACATCGTGGCAAAGGGTAAGATCAAGGTATTCAAGCTCTCCTTTGAGGGCAAGGAGCAGATCCTCCACATTTACGGCCCCGGCCATACTTTCGGGGAAGTGCCGGTGTTCGAAGGAAAAAGTTTTCCGGCCTCCGCCATGGCCCTGGAAGCCTCAAAGATCCTCTTTATCCCCCGGGATGCCTTTGTTGAACTTCTCACGGCCTCCCCTGCCCTGGCCATGAACATGCTGGCCGATCTATCCCGGCGACTCCGGGCATTTACCGTTCAGATCGAAAACTTAAGCCTCAAGGAAGTGCCGGCACGGCTGGCCGCCTACATCCTCACCCTGGCCCGGGAAGCCGCAGATGATCCGGATGATTTGCCCGACAAAGTCACCCTGCCCATATCCAAGGCTCAGCTGGCAAACCTCATCGGCACCACCCCGGAAACCGTTTCCCGGATATTCAAAAAAATGGGGGACGCCGGCTTGATAAAAGTCGAGACAAAGGATATTCTGATCCATGACCCGGACGGATTATCCGAACTGTCTGATGCGGGCCGTCTGTAGCCGGCCGCTTTTATAACCGCAATCTCCCGCACCTGCCGTTTTCCCGCTGATGGCGCCTTTTAGTTGATAACTGCCTCTATATGCATTGAATTAAGGTGATGATGACCAAACCACCCAAATACACCATTTTCGGCGAGGACCTGGATCCCGCCGCCATCGATCAGATGGAAAACGCCATGTCCCTGCCCGTCGCAGTAAAGGGCGCATTGATGCCCGATGCCCACAAGGGGTACGGCCTGCCCATCGGCGGGGTGCTGGCCACGGACAATGCCGTGATCCCCTACGCCGTCGGGGTGGACATTGCCTGCCGGGTGAAGATGTCCGTTCTGCCCCTGCCCTTTGACCGGTTTGATGACCTGCGGGGAGAACTGAAACAGACCCTGGAGGAACAGACCCGGTTCGGCTACGGCAGAGCGTTCAAACGGCCAAAGGATCATGCTGTCATGGACCGGGACTGGGGATTCTGCCCCACGGTGAAAGGTCTCAAGGACAAGGCATGGAAGCAGCTTGGCACCAGCGGCTCCGGCAACCACTTTGCCGAATTCGGCTGCCTGACCTGTGATACGAAGGCCCTGGGACTTACGCCCGGGGACTATATTGCCCTGCTCACCCATTCCGGCTCCAGGGGCACCGGTGCCGCCATTGCCAAGCATTATTCCACCCTGGCCCAGAAGCTGTGCACAAAGCTGCCCAAGCACCTGAAACATCTGGCCTGGCTTGCCATGGAAAGGGCCGAAGGACAGGAGTACTTCAGGGCCATGACATTGATGGGGGAATACTCGGCTGCCAACCACGATATCATTCACGAATCCGTCCTGGAGGCCATCGGGGAGCGTCCTGTTATCACCGTGGAAAATCACCACAATTTTGCCTTCCGGGAAAAAATAGGGCTCAGGGAAGTCATCGTCCACCGCAAAGGGGCGGTTCCGGCGGCCCCAGGCACCCTGGGAATCATCCCCGGCTCCATGGCCGATCCCACCTACGTGGTCCGTGGTCTTGGAAATCCCGAATCCATCAACTCCTCCGCCCACGGCGCAGGACGGGTAATGAGCCGGACGGCGGCCTTCAATACCTTCACGTCCAAAGACCTGATCGACATCCTCACAAAAAGGGGGGTCACCCTCATTTCTGCTGGACTTGACGAGATACCCATGGCATATAAAAATATTGATGCGGTCATGTCCCAGCAAAAGGGTCTTGTTGAGACGCTGGCCCGGTTTGAGCCGAAACTTGTGAAAATGGCGCCGCCTGAGTCCAGAAGCGGCCGGTCCGGCAAGCGCCGGCGCAAAAAAAAGAAACATCGAAATCGTTGAGGGCACCTCTAACAATCTCACTAGTGGTGCCGTTAAGTTTTTTCAACCCCCTAACAGTTCTAATTTTAGCCAAGGAGGATATATTATTATGGGGAAATTATTGAGGATTAATACCAAGGAGTTAACCTACACCTTTGAAGAGGTACCCGAAGCCTATGCGGGTCTCGGCGGCCGTGCCCTCACCTCAAAGATGATCCTGGATGAAGTGCCTGCCACCTGCCATCCCTTAGGAAAAAACAACAAGCTGATTTTCGCCCCGGGCATCATGGCAGGGTCTCCTGCTGCAGATTCCGGACGGCTTTCCGCAGGCGCCAAAAGCCCCCTTACCGGCGGCATCAAAGAGAGTAACGCAGGCGGACTTGTCTCCCAGAAGCTTGCCAAGCTGGGTATCCAGGCCGTTGTCCTGGAAGACAAGCCCGAAGGCGACGACTATGCCATGGTCGTCATCAAAAACGATGGCGTGGAAATCCTGCCGGCCGGCGATCTGGTGAACAAAGGCAACTACGATGTCATGTCCTCCCTCTGGGACAAGTACGGCAAGAACACAGGATTGCTCACCATCGGCCAGGCCGGTGAGCAATGCCTCAAAGGCGCCTCCATCCAGCAGGCAGATATGAACGGCAACCCCGGTCGTGCCCACGGCCGCGGCGGCCTCGGCGCCGTTATGGGCTCCAAAAAAATCAAAGCCATTGTGGTTGACGACAAAGGGGCGGGACGTGTTGAAGTCAAAGACAAAGACGCCTTCAAAACCGCCAACAAGCGCTGGGTGGAAATGCTTCGCAACCATCCTGTCACCGGCGAAGGCCTGCCGGCCTTAGGTACTGCGGTACTCGTGAACGTTATCAACGAGGCCGGCACCCTGCCCACCCAGAACTTCAGAAAGGGCCGCTTTGAACATGCCCAGGCTATTTCAGGCGAAACCATGGCTGAAACCATCGAAGCCCGCGGCGGTGTTCCCTCGGAAGCCTGCCATCCGGGCTGCGTGATCAAGTGCTCCAACGTCTACCACGACAAAGACGGCAAGTACCTGACCTCAGGATTTGAGTACGAAACCATCTGGGCCTTCGGTGCCCACACCACCATCAAAGAACTCGACGATATTGCCATGCTGGACCGTCTCTGCGACGACTTCGGCCTGGACACCATTGAAATGGGCGTCACCCTGGGTATTGCCATGGAAGGCGGCATGATCCCCTGGGGCGACGGCAAGGCTGCCATTGACCTGCTCTCCAAGATCGGCGAATTTGCCCCCGAAGGCAAAATCATCGGCAACGGGGCGCTTTTCACCGGCGATGCCCTCGGTGTTGACCGTGTGCCCGTGGTTAAGAAACAGGCCCTGCCGGCCTACGATCCCCGTGCCTGTAAGGGTGTCGGCGTCACCTACGCCACCACCCCCATGGGCGCTGACCACACCGCAGGTTACGGCGTTACCGCCAACATCCTGTCTGTCGGCGGCTCCGTTGATCCCCTGAAAAAAGAGGGCAACATGGAACTCTCCCAGGGTCTTCAGATCGCCACCGCAGCCATCGACGCGGCCGGCCTCTGCCTCTTTGTGGCCTTTGCCGTTCTGGACAACGAAGACGGCCTGCCCACCATCTGCGAGATGATCAATGCCCAGTATGGCCTGGCGCTGACCCCGGACGATGTTCTGGAGCTTGGCAAATCCATCCTGAGAAACGAGAAGGAATTCAACAAGAAAGCCGGTTTCACCCCTGTGGACGACCAGCTGCCCGAGATGTTCAACGATGATTTCCCGCCCCACAACAGCACCTGGGATTTCACCGAAGAAGATCTTCAGAAAACCCTGGATTTCTAATCCGCATTTTTCTGAAGATTTAGCAATTTAAACGGCAGGGCGAAATAAAACGATTTCGCCCTGCCGTTTTATTGTATGCATGCCGGTAAGGTTCCATCCTCACGTTCACCTTTGAAACGAATTTCCGGATTTATTGACCTGAATCAATGCAGCACCCCGCACCTCTTCTGTAGACTTCCCTTAAAAACCCTTATGCGGTATCAAAAAAAACGGGTGGTATAAGCAAAAGAGGAGGCAACATGAGTTTCACCGTAAAAAATAATATTCAATGGGTGGGAAAAATTGACTGGGAATTGAGAAAATTCCACGGAGACGAATACTCCACCCACCGTGGATCATCCTACAACTCCTACCTGATCAGGGAAGAAAAAACCGCCCTCATCGACACGGTATGGACGCCCTTTGCAAAAGAATATGTGGAAAATCTGAAAAAAACGGTGGATCTTTCCACCATCGATTATGTCGTCGCCTGCCACGGGGAAAATGACCACAGCGGAGCGCTTCCCGAATTGATGCGGCAGATTCCCGGCACCCCCATATACTGCACTAAAAACGGAGAAAAAATCCTCAAGGGCCTGTACCATGAGGACTGGAACTTCAAGATCGTGAAAACCTCCGATACCCTTGATCTTGGAAACGGCCGGACCCTCACCTTTGTGGAAGCCCCCATGCTCCACTGGCCGGACTCCATGTTCGCCTATCTGAGCGGCGACGAAGTTCTGTTCTCCAACGATGCCTTCGGTCAGCACTATGCCTCGGAGTTCATGTTCAACGACCGGGTGGACCAGGCCGAACTCTTCCAGGAATGCATGAAGTACTATGCAAACATCCTGACGCCCTTCAGCCCCCTTGTGATCAAGAAAATAAAAGAAATCCTGGGATTCAACCTGCCCCTGGACATGATCTGCACCAGCCACGGCATCATCTGGCGGGACAGCCCTGCCCAGATCGTTGAAAAATACCTGGAATGGGCGGACAGCTACCAGGAAAACCAGATCACGATCCTTTACGACACCATGTGGGACAGCACCCGCATCATGGCCGAACAGATTGCCGGAGGCATCAGGCAGGCGGACGACGACGTGACGGTGAAGCTGTTCAACCTGGCCAAGACGGACAAAAACGACGCGGTCACCGAAATTTTCAAGTCCAAAGCCATCCTGCTGGGGTCATCCACCATCAACAACGGCATCCTGGTTCATGTGGCCTCCCTGCTGGAAGAGATTAAAGGCCTTAAATTCAAAAAGAAATCCGCAGGGGCTTTCGGCAGTTACGGCTGGAGCGGAGAGGCCGTCAAAATAATGCTGGAACGGCTGGCGGATTCCGGTTTCTCGACCCCTGATCAGGGGCTGCGCCTGACCTGGGCGCCTGACGACGCCAATATGGCGGCCTGCAGGGACTACGGAAAACGCTTTGTTCAAAATCTTTAAGGGTGAAGGGCTGCCGGCAACGCATCTACGCCCTTGAAAACAGCCTTTCAGTCACGGCAGACCTGATGTTAAACGGATATTTTCATTCCGGAAATACTAAAAAAAGTATAAAGTACCCGTTTATATCCTGAACAACAACGGAGGCGGACTATGGCAGTTAAACGGGTCTGGCACGGCTGGACAACCCTTGAAAATGCAGACACCTATCAGCAGTTGCTCCACAATGAGGTCTTCCCCGGAATCGAAGCCAAGAAAATCCCCGGGTACCGGAAAATAGAGCTGCTGCGCCTGGACCATGAAGATGAGGTGGAGTTTATCACCATCATGACCTTTGATTCCCTGCGGAACGTCATCGACTTCCAGGGAGAGGATTACACCCGGTGCTATGTACCGGATGCGGCACAAAAGGTGCTCAAGCGCTGGGACCAGCGGTCCTCCCACTATGAAGTCATTGAAACCCGGGAGTACGGCACCTGATCCCTAAAAACGGTTTTGTCCTGCCGAAAAAGACAATTGTCCTGTCCGGCAGGACAACCCACCTGTCCCGTCCCGCAGGACAGGACAGACTGCCACCCACCCAACCCACTGAAAAATAAACACTTTACCCTCACCCCCACACATTGGCACATCCATTGCTAATATTCCCGTCAACACTCACACATAGTAACCGGAGGGATGTATGGACGCTGTCAATGAAAGAAGTTTTCTGCAGAAAGTCGGGCTGGTGCTCGCACCTTTATTCTTTTTTGCCGTAATGATGCTGGATCTGGACCCGGCCAATCCCCTGGTGACACGGATGGCTGCCGTGGCAGTGATGATGGCCGTGCTCTGGGTCACCGAAGCCGTACCCCTGGCGGCCACCGCATTGATTCCCGTTATTCTCTTCCCACTTTTGGGGATTATGAAAGGCAAGGCTGCCGCCGGCGTTTATTTCAACTCCACCATCTTCCTGTTTATGGGGGGCTTTCTCATCGCCCTGGCCATGGAACGCTGGAACCTGCACAAGCGCATCGCCCTGTTTACGGTAAAGACAATCGGCGGCGGCCCTTCCAGGCTGGTGTTCGGTTTCATGGTGGCATCAGCCTTCCTGTCCATGTGGATCTCCAATACGGCCACCGCTGTAATGATGCTGCCCATCGCCATGTCCATCATCCTGAAGATGGAAGAACAGTTCACAGCCAAGGATACCCATCACTTTTCCCTCTGCCTGCTGCTGGGTATTGCCTACGCCGCCTCCATGGGCGGTGCCGCCACCCTTGTGGGCACCCCGCCGAACCTGGTGCTGGTAAGGACATTTGAGCAGACCTTCCCCACGGCGTCTCCCATCTCCTTCGGTGTCTGGATGATGATGGCCCTGCCCCTGGCCGCATCCATGCTGATGGTCATCTGGTTCCTGCTCACCCGGGTCTTCTTCCGGGTGCCCAAACATATTACGGTGGATCACTCCATTGTGGAAAAGGAATACAAAGCCCTGGGAAAGCTTTCCGCTGAAGAAAAAATGGTGCTGGTGGTATTTTTCGCCACTGCCGCCCTCTGGATATTCAGAAAAGACCTTAACCTGGGAGTTATGACCCTTCCGGGATGGGCAGGACTGCTGCCTTTTCCCAAGCTGATCGACGACGGGACCGTGGCCATTGCCATGGCCGCCCTGTTGTTCTTCCTGCCCACCCGGTCTAAAACCGCCGACTCCGCCGCCATTCTGGATGCATCCGTGTTTTCAAAGCTGCCCTGGGGCATCATTCTGCTCTTTGGCGGCGGATTTGCCCTGGCCAAAGGGTTTCAGGCTTCCGGACTCTCGGTATTCATCGGTTCCAAACTCAACGTTCTGGAAGGCGCCAACAATATCTTTATGATTTCAGGTATCTGCACCACCCTGACCTTCCTGACCGAACTGACCTCCAACACGGCCACCACCCAGATGATCCTGCCGATCCTGTCTTCCATTGCCGTGGCCATGAAGACCAATCCGCTGATGCTGTTGATCCCTGCCACCCTGTCCGCATCCTGCGCCTTTATGATGCCCGTGGCCACCCCGCCCAACGCCATCATCTTCGGCAGCGGCCGGGTCCGGATCTTTGAAATGGTCAAGGCGGGCATATTTATCAACTTCATTGGTGTCTTTGTGATCACCGGACTGTTCCTCGCCCTGGGAACCTTTGTCTTCTCCATTGACCCCAATGTGATTCCTGAATGGGCTTTGCTGGCCCAAGGGTAGCCCGAATATTTCATGACATTTTGATGTGTATTCATTTTGCAATACCCTGCAAATCAAAATGTCACCCTTCGGGCGAAGTGTTTTTACCTCATCTGCCGCGTTACAGAACGCTCGCGGTAAAGGACTACAGCTTCACGTCCTGTGCCTTGCAGCTAAGGCGAAAACACTTCGTGAAATATCCGGGTACGATATGGCTGTCACCCCCTGGCGCCGGCTGTACCTGCTGCCGACCGGCCTGATTCAGGAAATAAAAGGGGTACCACGGGTTCAACAGAGAACATTCGATCCCCCGCCCGCGGTACCCCTTTTTATCTTTACCCGTCTGTCTCTATAGCTTACTTTGGTTCCTAAGATCCCACACCGGAAAAATTACCCTGAATTCCGTCCCTTTGCCCTGGGCCGTATCCACCTCGATATAGCCGTCGGATTTTCTCACGATCCCCTGAACCACGGAAAGCCCTAAGCCATTGCCCTCTTCCTTGGTGGTGAAGTAAGGATCGAAAATTCTGTCCATCAGGTCCGCCGGAATACCGGGGCCGGTGTCTTTGATGGTGAGCAGCAGATGACGTTTCTCATCCAGTTCCCTTTCCTGCAACCCCACTGAAAGCATCCCTCCGTTCTCCGCCATGGCCTGCCAGGCATTGGTACACAGGTTCATGACCACCTGATGGATCTGTGTGGAATCCGCCAGGATATAGGCGTTGGAGTTCAGATCGCTGTCAATCCCGACGTCAGCCGGCAAAGAGGCCATTGCCAGTCCCACAACCTCGTTGACCACCCGGGACAGCATCACCGGTTCCCGCTCACGGGCGTCCTGGTGGCTGAAGGTGAGGATCTGTTGAACCAGGTTTCTGGCGCGGTAGGCGGCCCCTAAAATTTTATCCAGTTTTTCGTTTTCTCCGCTCTCTACGATACTGAGCTCAGTGTATCCGATGATTCCGGAAAGGATGTTGTTGAAATCATGGGCCACGCCGCCGGCCAGTGTACCGATGGCTTCCATTTTCTGGCTTTGCCGCAATTGCTCCAGGGCTTGGGTTCTTTCCGTCTCCGCCCGCTTTCTCTCCCTGAGTTCAATGGAAAGCTGCTGGTTGACGGATTCAAGCTCCCGGGTCCTTTCCCTGACCCGAATCTCCAGAATATCATTCAGGCTTCTGAGCTGCCGGCCTGATTTGCGCTCATTGTCATAATGAAGGGCCAGGTCCCGGCCTTTTTGAATAATGGCCTGTTTTTCATCAGGCAGACAGGCATCTTTGGAGATAATGAGCAGCCGCCGGCCCTGCACCGCCAGGGCCGAGGCTTCGAACAGCAGTTCCTCACCCCGGTGGTCCTCTTCTATCCACAGCCCCGACCCAAAGGTCTGCTTTTGCCCCTGGTCCCACCTGGTTTTGGCCTCCTGGATAAAATTGCCCAGGAAGCTGAAACAATCTTCTTCAAGAGGACTGCCGCTGCGAAGCCGTTCCGCCTGGGGCAGGCTGTCCAGCCATGGCGGCGGTTGACTGAACAAGAAAAACCGGCCCTGATCGTCCATCTCAAGCACTGCCACATTCAATGCCGCGAAAAACTCCCCTAAAAACCCGGGGGGAGCCTGCCCGTTTTTCATGTCGGTTTTCGTATCAGATACGGATACGGCGTCCAGATCGGCCAGCAGTTTTTCTTTTTTTTCGATGAGCAGGCTCATCTCGTTCACCACCTGGAGGGTGGGCCTGAGATGGGACTGCTTCCTGCTGCTGTCCCATATAATAATGTCCAGAGAGGACTCCTGGCGGTAGATGCAGGCATCCACACAGACGCCCGAGGGCAGTTCAATAAAGGAAAATTCCAGTTCATCGTCTGCCACGGGAATCATCCCCTCCAGAAAAACCAGCAGATCGCAAATCTGGGTATCGCTCCCGGGTTCCGGCAGATTCAACCGGGAAAGGCTCCCCCCCCAGTACCGGATGGTGCCCTGCAAATCAGTGATAAACCAGGCTATGGCCGAATCCTTAAAGGTTTTTCGGCAAAGGGTATCGAGAATGCGGGCATAGCCGGTGGTCATTTTTATTTCCCCACCATTTTCCGGGCCAGCTCTTCAAAGGCCCATTCAACGGACTGGCCTGTTTTGGCGCTGGTGGGAATCACGGATATGCCCTGGCCCCTCAAATCCTCCATCACTTCATCGTCGATCTCCCATTGGTCCGCCAGGTCCGCTTTGTTGACCAGAAGCATGAAGGGCAAAGACCCCATGGAGCTTTCGGCGATCTGACGAAGGTTCAGCGCCGTTGCCAGGGTGCTGTGACGGGTACCGTCCGCCACGAAAATCAATCCGGCGGAGCCTTTAAGGTATGACAGGCGCACATGCTGGAAGTCATCTTCCCCGTGCAGGTCCCAGATGATAAGATCCACTGCCTCGCCGTCAACATCCACACTTGTTTTCTCGATTTTCACGCCTACGGTGGTGTGATACTTGTCGGAAAATATACTGTTGACATACTGCTGGACCAGGCTGGTCTTTCCTACGGCAAAGGCCCCGAGCAGGCAGATTTTCTTTTTGGTCATCCCTTTGTTAACTCCCGTCTGGTTTAGGGTGTGGATCCTGTAACGCCCTTCTGTTTAAAGGTGTGCCCTGATTTGCGGAAAGGACATTCGCCCGGAAAGAAACAGCCCGGTTAAACTGCCGGTCTTCTTCTCTGGTTTCTTCCTTGAGCCGGACCTGTGTGCCGACACCCAGCGTATTAATAAAACCATAAGACATGCTGCGGGATTTTACAAATGCATAAATTGTTTCCGCCCGCTCCCGGCTCAGTTTCATGTTGTATTTTTCGGTTCCCGATGAATCCGTATGCCCCACAATGGTAATCTGTACAGAGAGATTCAGGATCACCATCAGCCGGTTCACGTCCCGGATGGTTTCTATCAGCCGGCTCAGTTTTTGTGTCTGGCCGGGTATCAATTCCGTACTGTTGTTTTCAAAATAAATTTTCAGGGCTGTCAGGGTGTTTACGGCCGTTGACAGGGCAATACGGTCTGTGTTCACAAGGGTGTCGCCGTTGGCCGCATCAATTCCGGGAATTGCGGTGGCCCGGATGTCGAAGGTATCAATCCAGGCCTGATCGGCCTTGCCTTTCGCAATCAGGGTGTTCCGGTCTAAGGAGAGTGTAACCCCCGGCGGCGGGTTCAGCAGGGTTTGCGCCCGCTGAAACACGAATGCCGGATCAAGACTGTAAAACGGCTGCCACCGTGCCCGTATATCCGAGCGGTTTTCAGAAGCGAGCACGGTCAACGGGTCTTCCACCAGGGGATCTTTCAGGCCGTTCAAACGGTAAACGCCGTCATCGCGCTCCACGGACACCACGAGAACCCCTTTCTGGTCGCGTATCTTTTCCAGCCGCCCCTTCCATTCCTGTGACGCCTGGTTTACCCGGTATCCCCAATAAGCCGGGAGAGCAACAGCGGCGGCGACCATCAGGGCCACGATGAGCCAAACCACCGGTGAAATCTGCTGCGAATCTTCTCTTTCCTTGAACCTGAGACCGGAGTTGAGGGTTTCCCGGAACAGGGCAAAGGGCTGGGTATTCCCGTCAAAGGCGGCAAGGGCGGAACCGGCCTTCAAATGGAGATCTTCGATGATTTCCCGGTAAAATGTACGCAGTTCCATGGGCGGGTTTCCCCGGATAACCGCGGCCAGAAAGGCATGCTCCCCCTTTTCCACCCAGACACTGCGGTTAGACCCGATTCTCAATGTATCCAGATCGCCGTCGGACTCGGATTCGCCGTCGGTACTGAAGGAGTCCCTCACAAAATCCTGAATGGCCGTGAGCATGCCCGACACCAGGTCGGGATCCTGGATCATGGCCCCTTCGGCCACCACATGTTCGAGCACGATGCCGGTATCGCCGTGGACCAGGAAAATCTGCTCCACCTGGTAAACCAGGGTGTTCAGCATCACCACTTCGGCAAACTGCCGGCCGGTTCTAAGGGCTTCAAGCCGCCACTTGATGCCCTGGATGGAAAAACTGTGGTTCAGTACCTGGTTCAGGGACTGGATCATCCCCATGATGGTGGCGGTGATGGCTTTTCGTATGCCGGGCCCCAAGGCAGGGAAAATCGCATCTGCCAGGGCTTTGGGATTCTTCCTTACGGACTCTTTGAGGGAATCGTCAATCACGGGCTGGATCACCCGGGTCAGGCGATCCCCCTCCATCACGGAAAGCGACACCGCTTCGGGCAGTGAACGGCTGATCTCATTAGCCCGGGTCATGGGATCGTCCAGCCTGTTTTCCAGCATAGCCAGACGGTCGCTTTCCGGCTGGAACAGCAGATGCTTCAGGGCGTCAATGGATGCCTCTTCAGTGGATTCCTTTTTTTTGGACTCATTGTCCGTATTTGGGGAGCCCATGTCAGATTAGTCTCTGGCTGTGCCCGTTACCCCCAGTTCATCGCCTGAGATGCGCATGGCGATGTCCAGCAGGAATCCGGACAGGTCAGCCCGGTTCATCTTGGCATCGTCCAGCTCCATGGCGGCCTGTTTCAGGCTCTGGGTGGCCTGTTCATGTTTGGTAGAAATGTCATTGGACAATTGTTTGGACTGCTCTAAAATCTGTTCGCGAAGTTCTGCAGACCGCTCTGCCAGGTTTTCTTCCTCCTGGTGCAGTTTCTTGCTCAGGGTTTCAAACATCTCCTTGAGGTCTTTTTGAATCTGGGCGTCGCTTTCGGTCCGTTCGGCGTTTTCATTCTTGATCCGGGTATTGATATCCTTGATCTCCTGTTTGATGTAGGATTCAAGGGTATCGATCCGTTTCAGCAGTTCCTGGCGAAGCGCTGCCGCTTCCTGGTTGAGCTGGTTTTCCATGCGGGAAAACCGTTTGTCGTAATCCCTGGCCTGGTTGCCGAAAAGAATATCGCGGATCTTATCCATACTGCCGGCATCTGCGATATCCGGAACAGGGGCGGTTTTGGCTGCCTGGGGTTCGGCAGGGGCGGCTTCCGGAGCCTCATCTTTGGACGATTTTTTCATGGCCGGTCCTTTCCTTTGTCTGATTGGAAAAAGCTGATTCGAACGCTAAATAAAATCGTATACTAATTTGTAAGTAAACTACAGGGGTATGTCAAGCGAATGCTGGCGCAAGGACTGATTTCATTGGCATATGCCGCCGATACCTATCTTCCCGATAATCCGTATTTTTTTAACAGGGCATACAGTCTTGAGCGCGACAGGCCGGACACCTGGCAGGCCTTAGCAACGGATGGGGTCCGGGCCATAAGATCGGAGAGATATTTTTTTTCGTAATTGCTCAGAACGGTTTCCCGGTATGCGGCCAAGGTGGGCGTCGCCCCGGCTTCGTATCCCTCAAAGTCATCGTCCTTGCCTTCAGCCGTATGGGTCTGACCGCCTGAAAATCCGGAGGTTACCACAGATACCCGCAAAGATTTGGGCAGATGTGCGGGAAAGACCTTGGGATCATTCATGGCTGCCAGCACCGCATGTTCCATGGTATGGGCCAGCTCTCGAACGTTTCCCGGCCAGGAATAGGCGGCAAGCACCTCGAAAAAATCCGAGGAGACACCCTTGGAATCAAGCCCCTGACGGATGCAGCAGGCGTCCAGATAATGGCGGGCAAGTGCGGCCACGTCCCGGCCGCGGTGGCGAAGGGCCGGCAGCTCGATATGAAAAGAGCGGATGCGAAACAGGAGGTCTTTGCGGAAACTGCCCTCATCGGCCATGCGTGAAAGATCCCGGTTGGTGGCCGCCACCAGCCTGAAATCACTTGCAACTTCACGGCCGCCGCCCAAAGGACGGAACCGCTTTTCCTGGAGCACCCTGAGCAGTTTTTTCTGCAAAGCCTGCGTCAGTTCACCGATCTCATCCAGGAAAAGGGTGCCCTTGTCCGCACAGGCAACAAGCCCTGGCCGTTCGGCATCCGCCCCCGTATACACCCCTTTTTTATGACCAAAGAGGATATTTTCCGCCAGGTTTTCAGGCATGGAGGCGCAGTCCACCACCACCATTTCGCCCCCGGATCTGACGGAATTTTCGTGGACAGCCCTGGCAAACAATTCCTTTCCCGTCCCCGTTTCCCCTGTGATCAGCACATTGGCGTCGGATGCCGCAGCCCTTGCAACCTTGTCCAGGGCCTTCTGGATGGCAGGACTGCTGCCGATGATCTTCTCCCGGACAAGGCTTGTCACCCGGTCCGGGTCAGCGGCTTTTCTGCGAGCCGTGTGGTATTGTAACACCCGGCTGACCGTCAGGGAGATTTCCTTGGTAGAGGCGCTCTTTTCAATATAGTCCCAGGCCCCGTTGAGAATGGCCAGTTCCGCACCGCCGGCATCCCCGGCACCGGTGATGATCACCACTTCCGGCGCAGGCTCCAGGGCCTTGAGTTCAGGCAAAAGATCCAGGCCGCTGCCATCCGGCAGCCCCACATCCAGGAGTACCAGGTCAAAGCGTTGTGATGCTGCGGCCGCCCGGGCTCCGGCCATGGTGGCAACGGACCGGCAGCCGTGCCCCAGCCGTGACACAATCCGCCGGATGCCGTAGCAGAAATCCTCGTCATCATCAACCACCAGTACCTGAATATCAGCGTCCATGCCGCCTCCTGTCAAGCACCTTCCGGATCACCACGCTCATGGGTTTAATTTCAAAGGGCTTGGACACGGTTTCATCAATCAGCCCTTCGAGATCATATTCCGTATCCAGGAAGGTGTCGTCCTTTTTATTAAAGAAGCCGGAACACATGATAATGGGAATATCCTTTCTGATCCGGCGGATGTCGTGGGCCAGTTCCACCCCGGTTCTGCCCGGCATGACCCGGTCGGTGATGATAAGATCAAAACGTGCGGGATTCTGCTGGAACAGGGCAAGGGCTTGCCGGGCGTTTTCCGCAGCCGTGACCCTATACCCAAGCCGCCTCAGCATTTTGGGGGCGGAATAGACCATGTGTTCATCATCGTCCACAAAGAGGATCTCTTCGGTCCCGGACATTTTCACGGGTTCGGTCAATGCATCCTCCTCAAGAACTGGCCCGTCTCCCATGCAGGGCAGGTAGATATGGAAGGTGCTGCCCCGGTCCACTTCACTTTCGGCTGTGATCACCCCCTTGTGGCGCCGGACGATCACGTCGCTCATGGCAAGTCCCAGACCGGTGCCGCCGGTGTTCATGTGGGTGGTATAAAAGGGGTCGAACATCCGTTCAAGCACATGGGGGTCCATACCGCACCCCGTATCTGAAACGGACAGGTGAAGGTAAGGGCCGGTTTGAAGGTCACGGAGGCAGGAGACATCGGTCTTGGAAGAATCCGTTTTGGACAGGGAGATGGTCAGGGTGCCCGGGGAACCTGCCATGGCGTGCTCGGCATTGAGCAGCAGGTTCATCACCACCTGGTGAATCTGGGTGGAGTCGGCCAGGATAAAGTCCAGCTTGGAGGCGATATTCAATTTCACCTCCACCTCATCCGGCTTGAAGGTTTTGAACAGGTCCAGGCACTCCAAAATGATGCGGTGAAGCTTGACCGGCTTCTGGCGGGTGTTCCGGCTCCGGCTGTACTCCAGGATCTGCTTCACCAGTTTCTTGCCCCGGGTGGCGGCCTTTAAAATATGCTTAAGATCCTCATGGGCCGGGTTCTTTTCATCCACATCCTCAATGGCCATTTCACTGCAGGTGGTGATGGCCCCCAGAATATTGTTGAAGTCATGGGCGATTCCGCCGGCAAAGGTGCCCAGGGCCTCCATTTTCCGAACCTTTTGCAGCCGGCTTTCCAGATCTTTTTCCCGGCGCAGGCCCGCATCGATCATTTTCACCACCGGGGTCACGGAGATCCGTGCAAACAGCCAGGCAATGACCAGCACCATCACCACCATGGAGGCAAAAACCATGATCATGAACTTCTGGAAGGTGTGCAACTCCCGGAAAGCTTCTTCAAAAGACTGCTCTAAAATCAGATGCCATCCGAAACGGTTCTCCTCCACGATGCCGATCCGGCTGATGCCGGCCCTGTCCCTATACATCTGGATACCTGCGGTTTTCCCCCGGTCCAGAAGGATGTGGCGGCCCAGGTCCCGCGGGAAATCCCCGGGCCGGGCCGGCTGTGCAATCACCCGGTTCTCCTCATCCAGCAGCACGGCAAACCCGGACACCCCGATATGCCAGTCTGCCACGGTCCTGGAAATGGCCTCCGTGGTCATGGCTGCGGCAATCACACCTGCAAACGCACCATCCCGGACAATGGGCAGGGCCAGCACCAGGGAAGGCTGGCCCGAGGTTTTTCCGATCAGAGTCTGCCAGGCCAGCGTTCTGCCGGCCTTCAGCGCCCTGAAATAGGCACGTTCCGAATAGTCCCTGAGGATGCCGTTGTCACTGCGTGCGATGTTCCGCCCTTCGGCATCCAGGGTAAAGGTCAGATAGATCCAGGGGTAGGCCGCCTGTACCGCTTTTAATATCTTTGTCTGGTCACCCGCCGCCATCCCCTGCATCCCCGGCTGTCCCGAAGCCGCAGTCAGCACCCGGATGTTCTTGTCCAGCCATTCGTCCACATGGGAAATCAGGAATCCGGCGGTTTCCGTCATCAGCACCTGCCGGTCTTCCCGGATGCGGCTGGACATCTCGGAATAGATAAAATAGAAAAGGCAGCTCAACCCGGCAATGCTGACGGCCAGCATCAGCGCCAACAACCTGGGATTCATACCGGTTCTGGGGGCGGGGGCTGTTGTCATCTTAAATTTACCGTATCCTTCATTGCCGGATTCTGTTATAAAATAAGGTTTGCCATGGTCATCTCTCTGGGTTACATGAAAAGACCCAAAAGGCACCAGGTCATTAATAAACACGAAAAAAAGAAGAAGCGCCATGAAAATATTTGAATATCCATCCGAAGCAGCAGAAAAGAGAGTCCGGGACACCATAGACAGAGGATTGGGATTTTCCCGGGAAGACCATGAGAATGTCCAGGCCTACCTGGACGATGTGAAGCAGCGCGGGGATGCGGCGCTGGTGGAATACACCAACCGTTTCGATTCCAAGGCCGTCACCCCGGACAACCTGAAGGTTACCGAGGCGGAATTTCAAGAGGCCCTGGCCGGAATGGAACCAAAGTTTCTCCAGGCCCTGGACCGGGCAGTGGAACAACTGACGGTCTACCACACCAAGCAGAAGGAAAACTCCTGGATCGACACCCCCAGAAACGGGGTGATGGTAGGACAGATGGTCAAACCGGTGGAGGCGGCCGGTGTCTACGCCCCGGGCGCCAAGGGCGGTAAAACCCCCCTGGTTTCCTCGGTTCTCATGGGCGGCATTCCGGCCAAGGTTGCCGGTGTGGATAATATCTGTCTTATGACCCCGCCCATGGAAGACGGCCGGATCAATCCCCATATCCTGGCCGCCGCCAGAAAAGTCGGTATCGACGCCGTGTTCAAGGCCGGTTCCGCCTGGGCCATCGGCGCCCTGGCTTACGGCACCGAACAGGTCCCCCGGGTGGATGTTATTGTGGGCCCCGGCAACATCTACGTCACCTTGGCCAAAAAAATCGTTTCCGGCACCGTGGGCATCGACATGATCGCAGGTCCCAGTGAAATCCTCATCATCGCGGACAAGGGTGCCAACCCGGACTTCATCGCAGCGGATCTCCTGTCCCAGGCCGAGCACGACGTCCTGGCCTCCGCCATCCTGGTCACCGATTCCAGGGAATTGGCCGACAAGGTCGTCACAGCCGTTGCCACCCAAGTGGAAGCCCTGTCCAGAAAAGAGATCGCCAAAGAGTCCATCGAAAACTTCGGCTCCATCCTGGTGGTCCCGGACATTGAAACCGCCATCGAATTGTCCAACCGCCTGGCCCCGGAGCATCTGGAAATCCTCGTGGACAACCCCTTCACCTGGATCGACCGCATCCGCAACGCCGGCGCCATGTTCCTTGGCCCCTACACCCCGGAACCCATGGGCGACTACATCGCAGGCCCCAACCACGTCCTGCCCACCGCCGGCACCGCACGGTTCTCCTCCGCCCTGAGCGTGGAGCACTTCACCAAAAAAACCAGCCTGATCCACTACTCCGAGGATGCCTTCAAGAAGGAAGCCGACGATGTGGTCACCCTGGCCATGACCGAAGGCCTGGACGCCCATGCCAATTCGGTGAAGGTCAGAAAATAGCACCGGTCACGGACCAACATAGATAAACACCCAAAAGGGGAGAGCCTGTTGCTTTACAGCTCTCTCCTTTTTTGTTGCCTAAAGATCGTACCCGATATGGGTGACAGGTTTGCTATCCACCCAGTAGGCGGGGACGGGGAAAATTCTCGTTAAATCTCAAGCGTTCGTCCTGAACGGCTGAGACGCGGGCAGACCATACCAATAAAAACCGCAGAGATATACGGTACAGCAGAGGATGCGCAGAATCCTCTTGCCGCATTGAATAACCGGGTCTAAACTGAAGTTCATGAAACCGACACCTCCTCCCGCTTCTCAGGCAACAAGCGCCGCCATACTGATTGCGGCGATGTGCCTGGCCCAGGTGCTCGGCATGCTCGGGGCATTTGCATTTCCGGCCCTGCTACCCCACTTCATCGAAATCTGGGATCTGAGCAACAGTCGGGCCGGGTGGATAAGCGGTATCTATTTCGGCGGATACGCTTCTGCTGTCCCGGTTCTGACCAGCCTCACGGACCGGATCGACTCCAGGAAAATTTATTTATTTTCCTGCCTGATCTGCTTGGCCTCGAACCTGGGGTTTGCCTTTTTCAGCAGCGGTTTCTGGTCGGCACTCATCTTTCGGACATTATGCGGCATCGGACTTGCGGGCACTTTTATCCCTGGTCTCAAAGCTGTCATAGACCGTGTTGCTCCCCGGTTCATTCACAGGGCTGTCTCTTTTTACACCGCATGTTTCGGTCTGGGCATGAGCCTCTCCTTCTATTATGCAGGTACGGTATTCAAATGGCTCGGCTGGGAACCTGTTTTCGTTATTGCCGCAGCATGTTCCGGCCTGGTGCTGTTGATGAGCGCGGGAATTCTGGTCCCTTGTCCAGTAGAAGTGAAAACCAAAAGATACTCTGGCCTTTTGGAACTCCTGGATTTTAGACCTGTTTGGCGTAACACTCCGGCCCGGACCTATATTATCGCATACATGTGTCACATGTGGGAAATGTTTGCAGCCCGCTCCTGGATGGTGGTTTTTCTGGCCTTTGCCGCAAAGGCAGATTCCGATTCTGAACTCTTTATGATACCGACCACCGTTATGGCTGTGGGTGGTATCTGCGGCATGGCGGCCAGTATCCTGTTCGGGGAGATTGCAGTGAAATTCGGCCGCCGCAGAACCGTTGCCGCCATCATGGCAGCTTCCGGCCTGACAGGCCTGAGTCTGGGATTCCTGGGGGCTCTGCCCTACCCCGTGTTGGTGTGTTTTTGTCTCCTCTACACCGTCTTTTTCCAAGGCGACTCCGCTGCCATCCATACCGGGGTTGTCACTGCGGCAGACCCGAATCGCCGTGGGGCAGCCATGGCCTTACAGTCTATGGGTGGATTCGCAGCCGCATCCCTATCCCCAATCGTGGCAGGATTTGTTCTGGACATCAGCGGAGGATCCGGCCTGATATCCTGGGGGCTTACATTCGGTATCATGGGGATCGCAGCTTTTTTAGGGCTGTTTTTTTTATATTGGCACTTTGGGGAATCGTAAGGAGGTGCAAATGAATTTAATAATGATACACTCGCAGCCGTGAGTTGAAACAAGGGCGGCCAGACCTTCCCAAAGGGCAGGGTTGACAAAAGTAGTAAACGTCTTTAATTGCAAGGCTTAGGGAGCTCGTTTATAGACAAAGTACGGGGTTTCTTTTTACTTCAAAAGTATATCGTACAATTCACTTTTTCTGTTTTTTAATATACAGCCTCAATCGATATCATTTTTAGACTGAATCCTATGCGCAAAATTTATAAGAAATCACCAACCTTGTTCTCTAAACAGAATGATAGATATTGGCCATTTTCCTCTATCAACCTCAGAGACGAATGAATATAAAATAAGGGATAGCAAGCAAGGCAAGACTCATACAGATTTGGCCCAAAAGGGTAGCAAGGAAACTAAATGAGCGGACAAAACATATAAGCCACATGGGGTTTTACCTTTGGCAAATTGTATTTAACGACAAAAAAAGTATTTACTCTTCTAAGCAATGCTGGTATGCCTTTCAAGGTATAGATATCATTATCGATTCTGAATCCAGTCTTTTCTATAAACTACATGGTATCTTGATCTATGGTTTAGGTTTGATAATCATCAATTGAAGCTTAAATGGAATGTGGCCGTTTTTCTGCTTCTGCCTCCCTTTGAGCACATCAAATGATAATCTGCATGTTTTTTTGTCATCAGCCTTTGCTGTACAGGAGGTTCCAAGTGGGGCATACCGCATCCAGAAAAAAACAAATTTTCTTTGTGGCTTTCTATCTGGCTCTGGCGATTTTCATATTGCTCAATTTCGGATCACAATCATACGGTCAGACAGACAAGGCCCCTCCACCGCCTGCATCAGGAAACAAGCATTGGAATGCGAATGAGCACTGGGCCTGGCACCGGATTTTAAAAGGCGAAAAGGCGGATTTTAATCAGAAGTTTAATGAAGCACCCGATCCTGAGAATCGGTGTGAATGGTCAGATCAAAGGCGGATAAGGCCTGCCTTCCTCGAGGAAATTCTTACAGACCGAACGTATTCAGAGAAAATCACCTCTGCCGGGGTCATGATTATCGGGGCGTGGATCAGAGAGCCCCTTGATCTATCCTCAGTGAATCTTTCCTTTCCGTTGTGGATTGACAAATCCCGAGTTGAGGGGGCCATCAGTTTTGAAGGCGCTGTATTAAAAAGGCTTTTATCCTTGGATGGCAATTGCTTTTTAAACACGGTCAACCTGAATCAGATCAAGTCTTCAGATTCATTGGTTCTTAAAAGGTCGGTTTATGAGCAGGACTTAACCATCCGGGGAACCACTGCCTGGCACTGCCGGTTATCAAAGGCAAGGGTTAAAGGTAGCTGCACTATTGAGGACTCCCTTTTCAGCGGCAATTTCATTAGTGAAGATTCTTTTTTTTCCTCTCTGGAACTGCGGGCCGTTGTTGACGGGGAATTACACCTTTATAACGCCGTCATTGACGGCGATTTTGATTTGATCGGCAGCACCATCAAAAACGGTATTTTTTTCGATGATATCAAAGTCAGCGGAAAGGCCTTATGGAGCAGTCTCAATGCCCCAAACGGCATGGCGGTCATAGGCGGAAGCCAAACCCGAATGAATTCCATTAATTTAAGCGGCGCATCCACCCAAAGGGATATTTCATTCTTTGGAAATGTTGCCGTCGACGGGGACGTGAAGATCAATGGCGCAAGGGTTGACGGCGGCATAACCATGGGCGGGGCGGGCATAGATTTCAAACAGAGGTTGGAAATTAGCTTTACAACCGTCAAGGAGACCTTAAACCTGTCAGGATCAACATTCCGGCAGGTCCGCATAATCGGCTCCAATATTTCAGGTCTGATATATGGATCAGATGCGAATTTCGATAGTTTAAACATCACTGACACCAATGTCGGGACAAGCCTTTATCTGGCCGATGCCGTATTTTCAAAGGGGCCTCTGACGATTCTCAGATCTGAGATCGGACGTCACCTATACCTTGCAGGCATTGACATGAAGAGCAATGATGTTTCAATGCATTCCACCAAAACAAATGGTCATGTGATTATGTCTAATATCAAATGCCTGGGTGCGATTGACATGCGGTTTATGGACATTGGCGGCTATGTCAAACTCAGCGGCAGCCATTTAAAGCAATTGGACCTGTCAAACACAACCATTGATAATGCACTTTTTCTCTGGGATAAAGACAATGGATTTATCACCTGGGAACCGTCCTCTGAAAAAAATAAATTTCCGATATTGAACCTGCGCAATACCACGGCCCGACTGCTTCAGGATCATCCAAAAGCCTGGCCCCGATCCATTGATCTTCTAAATTTTGGGTACCGTTTTTTTGGCTCCAGCGAAGCAATCGGCAGTAAAAATACCATATCAAACAGACCCGAGCGCTGGTTTGTCGAATGGCTGGAGAAAAGCGGGGATTATGAAAATGCAGAGCCCTACCATAAACAGGCCTATCTGCATCTGTATAAAATCCTCAAGGGCATGGGATACAATAAAATCGCAAAAGAGATATTCATTGCCCACAATGATCGTAAAAAGGATAGTCCGTGCACCAAACCAGGTCAGAAGATCTGGTTATGGTGCCTTGATTTTTTTACCAGTTATGGCCAGGAAATGTGGCGGCTATCAGTTGCCGTATTCATACTCATTTTATCAGGGGCAGCGGTTCTAAAAATCAGCGGGGAAGGCAGACGGCATCGCATGCCATATGGCATCAGTCTTTCCATTGACCGCACCATCCCGCTGATATCCCTGGATAAAGCCTATGATGACATAAAGCTTCAGGGGATCACACGGTATTGGTTCTATTTCCTCCAGGTCGCAGGCTACTTTTTTGCCACCCTTCTGGTGGCATCGGTCATAAACATCTTTTCAAACGCTTAGGTTCAGGAACCTAGGATGATTGCCCTGCGCCAAAGGGCGCAAACCAGGGCGCATTGATGAACATCAACCATCATAAAAAAGGAGCTAAAATGTTACCAGCAAGCCTCAGTGTCGATGTGGTATTCCTTGCCATCCGGTCTGCGGTAAAATTGGGCAGGCAAATGCGCGGTGTCTACGTGGACAACCTCCGTAACAAAGCGTTGGCGCTTCCGTTTATTGAATTTCCCAGTGCGCCGGACTTTGCCTCTGCGGCCACCTTCTTTGAAGGAGACGGAAAGCAATATTTCGAATCCAGTCAAAGGGTTCAGGTGCTTTACAAAAAAGCCCTTAAAGGGACCATTGAACAAAGCAGCGAAGAAGGGCAGGAATTCATGCTGCTCTATGATGAATTCTGGGCCTTAAAGGTTTCAAGAGAAAAAGAGACGGTGGACCAGGGCATTGGCCGGCAGGAACTTGCCGATCTGATTTCCTATCGCCAGTGGAAAAGGGGGGGAGAGCAGAATCCATCTGCCCTGCAGCGGATCTCCGGTGCGCTGATCGAAATCGGCATTGATTACTTTGCCAATGTTCCCGGCGCGTTAAACGAAAAATCCGCCCATACAAAGGTCATAAAAGGCTTTTTAAAAGGGCTTGAAGACACCAATTTTTCAGAATCCGGCCTGGATGTCATTGCCCAGGATTTATTTGTCTCGGCCATTGAAGCGGTCTCTGAAAATCCTGAACTCCTGTCAGGTGATGAAAACGTTCAGGAGTTGGTCTGTGCGGTATCCAAAGGCATTGTCCAGGATGTCGAAAAAAAGATCAAGGAAATCCAGGACGGGCAAGGTGAAAACCTGGTCATTGAAGAGCGGATCCAGGGCTGGGCCAACATCGTTTTTAAATCCGTATTAACCCATTCCGGCCAGACAGTCCTCTCCCATCCCAATAAATTCCTTGGAATTCCGGAAGGCGAGGAATCCGAAATGATAACAGCCGTGGGCAACGTGCTGCTTGACGGCCTGATCACGGAGAATGGCGTGGATATTGGCGGCATGTTTGATAGAGCCTCTCTGGACAAAGTCACCCAGGCCGCATTGACCACGCTGGCCAAGTATCCGGAATTGGTTACGGACGGCAACGAAGGCTTGAAACAGATGGTTTCCGGGGTGGCCCTGGAGTTGTCTGAATCTTCAAAATCAATCGATGCTGACCTGCTTCCTGAAGTGATGCGGCTGATCTTATTAAAAACCGGAGAAAATATGGAGGCCATTTGGCCTCAGGGGTCAGAGGATCCCCAAAAACACCTGTTGATCACTGCGGCAAAACACACCCTGGAAGCCATCGCTGCAAAACCTGAAAATGCTGAAGAGAACTGGGTGCCTGTGCTTAAAGGGGAGGATGCAAAAGAAATTTTAACCGTTGTCCTTGATGAAGTGATTCAGAATCCGGAATGGCTTTACCGGGATTCCGAAGAAATTTCCCCTGTGATCCGCACGGCACTGGAAGCCGCCTTTGAATCTTTGAATAAAATTAAAAAAGAAAACCGTCTGGCCCCGGATACCATAAAAAGCATATTGAACTCTGCCCTAAAGGCCGTGGCCATGCGCAAGGCATTTGCCGACCAGATTCCAATTGATGACACCGGGGATAAAAAATATTTGATTACATTTGTCCTGGATATGATTTTTGATTTGATCTTCGAAAATCAGGACACGGCAAAAGCTCGATGGGTCATGGCACGGGGCAACGTCCTCAATATCCTGGTGGATGCCGTATTCAATAAAATAGCTGTTGACGGCATTTCCAGGGACAGGATTCAAAAGATCAAGCAGATCATAGAACAGGCCATGATCCGGTACGGAAATGGTGAGCGGTTTTCCATAGAAGACATTGTAGCTCAGATCAATCAGGTCACCCCATAATCAGGAGGATTTAAATGAGCCCTTTAAAAAAAATAAACAGCCGGTCAATTGGCTGCTGGATAGCGCAGGCCTTTGTTCTTGTCTCCATTTTGCTTATCAGCGGGTGCCAAAGCTATCTGGCCGATTATTCTTCCGCCCAGAAGCATTTTGACACGGCCTCCCAGCTTCAGGCCAGCAAGGTCTTTGAACCGGTCCTGACCCGGAACCTGGGGGATGAGTCCATCGCATATAATCAGATTCATTCCCACTATGCTGTGGCATTAAAGCTGATTTCAGAAGTCATTGATACCCATGAAAAAGAGCTGAAACAAGACCAGCTGCTGGGAAATGCATTTACCATTAAAGCCATTTCCCAATGGAAACTGGGACAGACAAAAGACGCCCTGTCCACGAAAAAGCAGGCATTGGAAAACCAGCAACTGCTCTATCCCCGTGACAAAGCATTGATGACGGCGCTTCCGGGCCTGATCAAGGCGGAACAGGCCAATTCAAAACGGCTGAACAAGGAACCATACCTGGGGACCTTAGGCATAAGAGAGATGATCCTTGGCGGCAATGGTGCCATGAACGATTTCAACATGGCGCTCAAGGCGCTGGATCAGAAGCACCCGGTCCGGATTTATATCATCATGACCCAAATTGCATCCATTCGAATCCTGCATTCAGCAACCCTCTTAATCCCGGATTTAACAATACAAAAAGAGGAGAGAACGGATTTGATAGAAACCTATTTCAAACCCTTGAGGAAAGAATTGATCACATTGCTCAAAGAGTTTGAAATTTACGGGGAATCATCGAGCGAGAATCTGCTGTTATATTTCAACAGGATATTTGGGAGCGGGCCCGATTAAAGCCCCGTCTTTTTAACGCTTTCCGATGGAGGATAAATCATGCTTGAATCACTGGATGTTATGATTTCACTGGGCGTCATCTTCCTTGTACTGAGCATGGCGCAAAAATACGTTATGAGCCTGATCAAACGCCTGCTGAGCACCAAAGCAGAGGTGGTGTCTAAAGAAATGAAAACCTTTATGGGTGAAAAGACATCACAATTTCTGGAATCCTATGTAAAACACCAGGCCCAGCATCTGAATGTATTTGAAAAAAAGAGACTCGGTGACGGTCAAAGATTCCGCCTGCTGACGGCCCCGGAAGTCAAACAGGTGGCCTGCGAGTTGACACGATTTCTGAACTCCGATGCCATTGAAGTCCTTAAAAAGGATCTGGGCATGGAGAACCGATCAGATTTTGCAAAAGATCTTGATATTGTGAAAAAGCACCTGGACTCTCTTCAAACCAAAGCGGACACCCTGTTTGAAAATACACTGAGAAAAATTGAGGACAGCTATAAAAGTAAAATGCGGGCCTGGACATTCTTTGTTGCATTTGCCCTGGTCATTGTGATGAATGCCAGTTTTTTCGACATTTATAACCGCATTTCGAGCAATGGCGCGCTCCGGGGCAAGCTGGTTAACAGCACAGAATCCATCATGGATCGATTCGATACCGTGGAAAAGGAGATGGCGGAACTGGACCAGGCCCAGATTAAAAATTACACGCAGGAAGTGCAGGGGGTAAAAACAAAAATTGCCGATCTGACTCAGCTTATCGAAGAGAACCAAACCTTTTTCGGATGGGATAAAAAGAAATGGGATGATCTTCGTGGTTGGAAGATACTCAATAAAGTGGTCGGGTTCCTGATATCAGCGCTTCTCATGAGTTTTGGGGCACCGTTCTGGCATGATTATCTGTCAACCTTTGTCAATATCCGCAAGGTTGTGGCCCGAAGATCCGAACAGTCCCAGGCGGCTGCCCCCCCCGCAGCAGTATCAACAGCCCCGGGAGGATGGCTTCCCTGAATGTAAAATGCGTTTATCAGGACACCACAGATAAGGAGGCAGGTATGCGATTTACAATTGGCAGCAAAGGAGAAGAGGTTAAAAGCGTTCAGGAGATTCTAAAGCAGCTGGGATACGGCCCGGGGCCAATAGACGGATGGTTCGGAGAGAAAACCGAGAAAGCGGTGGTGCAGTTTCAGGAGGAAAACGATCTCTATGCCGATGGCATCGTCGGCCCCACAACCTGGAAGGGGCTTCACCAGGCCGTGAAGATTCATATGGATGAGCAAATGCCGCTGCTGACCGGAAATGCTGCCCCGCCGGATTTAATGCCCTGGGTGAGGGTTCCTTCAGATAAATACCGGGATGGATATGACCGTTTCTTTCTGAGAGAGGACGCGGCCAAGGCCTATTTGCAGGTTCGGGAAAGAGTCGTGGAGGCCGGGGGAATCTTAACCAGCTCCGGTGCCAGAAGATCTCTCAACGCCAGGGTCAGTGCCTCCCGCAGTGCAACGTCATTCCATTATACGGGTATGGCCCTGGATCTGTTTGTCGGCAGCGGCATGGAAAATAGGACAAGGGATCCATTTGTCGTGACGCCTGATGGAGACCGTTACTGGCGGGTTTATGTCCGGGCACCCGGCGGGGATGCCATGGAGATTGATGCGGTCACTTACGGCTCACGAAAAACAGGCAGGACGGTGTCCGATCATTTTCTTGATCTGACAGCGCTGTTCAGATCCGCAGGATTTAAGCGAATCAGGGCCAGAAAATCCTTTTTCACAGGCGGCACATGGTTGGGGGCTGAGTGGTGGCATTTTCAATATGAAAAACCACTGGAAAAAGGTGTATCCACCTTTGGAGACCAATTGCTCAAAGTCTATTCGGAAAATGAAATAAGAGACACGCCGCCGTGGAAATACAGGGATAGGGTATTTGGGATCAATTGGTTTTGATTGGGGGTGTTTCCAAAATCAGCTAAGTTATAAGAGTCTTGCATCAACGTTGATGATCAAAATAATTATGTGGTTTTACGATATCTATCAACGGAATGAGTAATTTCAATGCGTTTACTCATGGTATAAGTCCTGCTTCTTGATAGTTCAGAAAAAATCAAGCACTATCGCTGTCAGTCCACATCATTTTTGGGGAAATTTTACCGGATAGCAAACCCGGAGGACCAGGCAGCCGGTGCCGTGTAGGCCCGGAACGGCGTGAGATTACGCGGGGCGTCATACCCCAAGGGCAGAAGCCGGACAGACAGACCCGTGAATCTCCGCTATTCCGGCGATCACGACGATTGCCGGAATATTAGTGGAGGGTCCCGCGGGGCCGACTGCCGGGTAGATGACTCGGCCGGTGGCAAAACCTTAATCCACCGCCAACATTTCCAACGACATTCTCCCCTATAAAATACCGTTGGAACAGTGCTGGCGCATGATCTCACACGAATCATACCCGACGAATACAAGGAACGGTATTAGATCCGGTCTTAATCCAGAAAACTGGCCAGGGAAGTCAACATGATTTTGCGCCAGGAGGCATATCAGGGGGATACGAGTTTTTTGTCCCTGAGCACCAGGTGCCGGTCGGCGATGCGCCGGACCTGGTCCATGTAATGGGAAACAAGGATAATGGTTCTGTCCTTCTTGAGCCTGAGCAACAATTTTTCCATCTCATGGACGGCGGCTTCGTCCAGGGATGAGGTGGGCTCATCCAGAAGAAGGACCTGGGGCTCCAGCACAAGGGATCTTGCAATGCACAGCCGTTGCTGCTGCCCACCGGACAAGGCCCTGGCATCCTCGTTCAGCCGGTCTTTGATTTCATCCCATAACAGGGCCTGGCGAAGCGCTGTTTCCGCTTTTGCGGCAACGGTTTTTCCGTTTTTTTCTCCCATAAGGGTCAGGGGAAAGGCCATGTTTTTGCGGATGCTCATGGGCAGCGGGTTGGGCATCTGAAATACCATGCCCACCCGGCGGCGTAACAGGGGCAGACGGCAGTCCGGGTGGTTGATATCTTCAAACCCGTTTCCAAAATCCATGCAGACCCGTCCTGTGGCCCGGGCGCCGTCGATGTTCTCCCACAGCCGGTTGAACACTGTTAAAAAAGAGGATTTCCCCTGGCCGGAGGGGCCGGTGATGGAGGTGATGGACCGGTACCGGATATCCAGGCGGATATCTTCGAGGATCTGCCTTTTGGCATACCAGAAGTTCAAGCCCCTGATTTTTATTTTGGGTGCGTCATTCATATCAAGCTCAATTGAAGCTGTTGTACCGCCGTTTGATTTGAAAGGAAATGATAAAAAGACCTGTGCAGATGGCCAGCAGAATCAGGGCCGCCCCATATGCGGCCTCAAGTTCGGCAGGGTCTGAATATTCACTGGCGGTGTAGTAAATAAAAAAAGGCAGGGCCTCAAAGGGGGAAAACAGGGACTTAGGGACCCCGGCTGTGGCCACCACCCCGGTGAGCATGATCACCGCGGTATCCTCGGCACACCGCCCGATGGCCAGCACGATGCCGGCCATGATATCAGACAGGGAGGCCGGAATCAGGACATGGCGCAGGTTCTGCAGGGGACTTGCCCCCAGGCTAAGCCCGGTCATCCGGATCTCCAAAGGGATCTGTTCAAGGGCGATGCGAGTGGTCTTCACGATATAGGGCAACACCAGAAAGGCCAGGGCGATGCCGGAAATGCCCAGGCAGGGAAGGATGCGGCCGCCGAAATAATGGTGCAGGAATACGGTGATGGAAAAGCCGAATAATCCCACGACAATGGACGGGATAGCAGCCAGGATGTCTACCATGAGGCTGAAAAAGGACTTGACCCGGTTTGAAGCGTACTCAGCCATGTAAATACCGCAGGCCAGCCCCAGGGGAAGGGCTGTTCCCACGGCCAGGCAGATCAGGCAGAATGTGCCCAGGGCCGCCGGAAAAAGCCCTGAAAACACCCGCTTTTTAAACAGCAATGCATCCAGGGGGCGGACCTCACCGAAAATCAATTTCGGCCCCAGCACATGCCAGCCCTTAAAAAAGAGAAAGCCCAGAATGGCGGCAAGCACCAGGGTCAGGGTCAGGGCACAGCCCCAGCAGAACAGGGTCATGAGCCGGTCGCAGGCCTCTCCATTGACACGGGAAGGGATCACAGGTTTTTCTCCGCAGCCCTGGCCGCCAGAATGCCCAGGCCGGTCATGACGTACAGCAGGATGCCGCTGATAAAAATGGTTTTAAATTCCAGGCTGTCAAAATCCGCCGCGATCACCAGGGCAATATGGGCCGTAAGGGTTCTGGCCGAATCCAGAACGGATTCCGGCAGGGTAACGGCGTTCCCGCCCAGCATCAGGGCGATGAGGGTGTCTCCCACGGCCCTGCCAAAGGCCAGCACCGTGCCCGAAACAATGCCCGGCCAGGCAGCGGGAAAGATGATATGGCGGACTTTCTGGTAAGGGGTGCCGCCCATGGCATCCACGGCGTCCAGCCAGGTCCGGGGGACCCTGGCAATGCTCCTGGAAAAGAAAAGAATCATGGTGGGGCAGATCAGGACCGCCAGCATGAGGGCGGCGGTCAGTATGCACAGCCCCGATCCCTGTCCGCTGAAAGACCTGACCAGGGGCACAAGGAGGAAAATTCCCACAAATCCGTAAATCACCGTGGGGATGGCCGTCATCAGCCGGACCAGCCATTCCAGCAGCCGGCCCGCCCCCCGGGGCCGGACCACCTCAATGAACAGCGAGGCCCCCAGGCTCACCGGAAAGGCAATGATAAGGCTGAGGCCGGCAATATACACCGACCCCACCGCCATGGCCAGGATGCCGAACTGTCCGTGGTCCGGGGACCATGGACCCGTGAGAATGTCCCAGAGCATCCCGGACCGGATCAGGGGAAGCCCCAGCACCACCATGAATCCCAAGACCAGCAGTCCCGCCAGGGCACAGGTCAGCCCTGCTGAAAAAAAGAGGCGGCGTGCCGCCCTGTCTCCTGAGTCCATCAATTGACCGGGATAAATCCTTTTTCAGCGGCTATTTTCTGCCCTTCAGGACTCATGAGATAGGCGATGAATTTTGCGGCCAGTCCTTTTGCCTCGCCCTTGGTATTGGAATAAAGGCCCCTGGCCACCTTGTAATCACCGCTTTTTACTGAGCCAAGGCTGGGACGGACATTATCCAGGGCCACCGGGGCCACACTTTTGTCCATATATCCCACCGAAATATAACCGATGGCGTAAGGATCGTTGCCGATCGCCGATTTCATTGCGCCGTTGGAGGCTACGAAATTGGCTTTTCCTGAGATATCCCCTTTGCCCAGGGCTTTTTTCCAGAACACCGACCGGGTGCCTGAGGAGGCATCCCGGGTGTAAAGATTGATGCCCCGGTCCTCTCCGCCAAGGTCTTTCCATGAGGTGATTTTTCCCGCATACACCGCGCGAAGCTGATCAGAGCTCAGGGCGGTGACCGGATTATCGGGATTCACCACCGGTGCTACCCCGTCAATGGCCCATTTATGCATGGAGAGTCCGTATTTTTCTATCTCCTGGGGTTTAGGTTTTCTGCCGGAGTTACCGATATCCACCAGCCCTTCACCCACCTGTTTGATGCCGGCCCCGGATCCGCCGCCGGCAATAGTGATACTGATGTCCGGATTAAACCGCATGATCCGTTTTGCCGCTTCCTTCATCACCGGAATATGGGCGGTGCCTCCGGAAATCCTCAGGGTGCCGGATTCTCCCTTAAAGGTGTCCAGCGCTGATGCGCCGGCAACGGCGGGCAGCAGTACCGCTGCCATGCAGACCAACGTCCATTTGATAGTGTTTTTCATTTTCATTTGTTTCTCCTTAAAAAGTGATTTGTGCGCTAATTGTATCCTAACTCTTTTTATGGGTACTCATATTCAAGGTGAAACACATGATCAAATTGATAATTCTGATGGTCCAAATGATTCAAATAGATATTCTCAATTCTTAGAACGTGGCATAATGATGGTATGATTTAGATGAATTTAAATTAAAGGGTGATAAAGCGAAATGAATGAACCTGTGACACATCGGTCTCCCGGAGAGACAATCGTCTGCATCAAGGGCGCAGGGGAAATGGCGTCCGGGATTGCCTGGCGTCTTTTCCGGTCCGGATTCCGAAAAATATTCATGCTGGAAGTGGCACGTCCCCTGGCTGTGCGGCGGACTGTCAGCTTCTGCGAAGCGATCCATGACCGCCGGATCTCCGTGGAAGGGGTTGACGGGGTGTCAGCCCGGAGCAAAGAAGGAATTCTCAGCGCGTGGGCTGATGGCCATATTGCCGTTTGTGCGGACCCGGACTGGTCAATTCTCCCGGATATTTGTCCCCATGTGGTGGTGGACGCCATCCTGGCGAAAAAAAACCTGGGCACCCGCAGGGATGAGGCCGAAAGGGTCATCGGCTGCGGCCCGGGATTTACAGCGGGCCGGGATGTCCATTTCGTTGTGGAAACCCAGCGGGGGCATGATCTGGGACGGGTCATTGAAACGGGAATGGCGGCCCCCAATACCGGGATTCCGGGGGATATAGGCGGCCATACCACGGCCAGGGTGCTCCGGGCACCGGCGGAGGGTGTCTTTAAAAGCGATTTTGACATCGGGGAAATGGTAACCCGGAACCAGGTCATCGGGCAGGTAAACGGCACCCCTGTCTTCAGTGCGATATCCGGTGTATTGCGGGGCCTGATCCGCCCGGGCACCGAGGTATCTAAATCCGTGAAAATCGGAGATGTGGACCCCAGGGGAATAAAATCCTACTGCTTTACCCTTTCGGACAAGGCCAGGGCCATTGCGGGCGGGGTCCTGGAAGCGGTGATGCGGTGAAACAGAACCGGCGGCAGCCGGGGGCCGTCTCATTTACAGGTCGTGCAGTGCTTTTTTTAAGGTCTCAATGGAGAAGGGTTTGGACAGGGCTGCCGAAAACCCGAAGTAGGTGCAGTTTTCCATGGTGGGGTCGTTGGAATAGCCCGAAGCCACAATGCCTTTGATGCCGGGGTTGAGGGAGAGCAGCTTTTCCATGGCCTCCACACCGCCCATGCCGTGCTTGACCTCCAGGTCCAGAATCACCTTGCCGATGATCTTTCCCTCCAAAAGACAGGAACGGTACTTATCCACGGCTTCCTCCCCGGTCCTGGCCAGGACGGGTTCATACCCCAGGCGTTCGAGAATCTTGCCGGTAATTTCCAGGATCATGGCATCGTCGTCCATGAAGAGGACCAGGGGTTTGCGGCTGGAAATCCGCCGGGCAGGGGCGCTTTCCTTTTTCACCGCCTTGGCGGCTGCCGTTTTGGGGCCTTCCTTCTGGAAAACGGGAAGGACCATGTCCACGCGGGTGCCCTGGCCCAGGCTGGATTCAATGCGGATAGTGCCCTGGTGGTTTTTCACGATGGCCCAGGCGATGGAAAGTCCTAAACCGGTGCCTTTGCTTTTTCCCATGGGCTTCGTAGAAAAATAGGGATCAAAGACCTTTTCAACATCCCCTTCTGCGATGCCGCGGCCATGATCGGTGACGGAGATGAGCACCATGCCCTGTTTGTCCGGATGGCTTTTGGCTTCGATCCTCACGGGCTTGGCCTTGTCCATGGCTTCCCCCGCATTGATGACGATATTCCTGAATGCCTCCTGGAGCTGCTCCTTGTCCGCCTCCATCACCGGGGGCAGATCTTCAATGTTCAGGGTAAACCGGACCCCGTGTTCGGTCTCCATGGGGGCCAGGGTATCGGTGATGAAGCCGTGGGTATCGATGTGTGATTTGATGCGGATGCCGCCGCCCTTGGAGAATACCACAAATTTGGAGGCCAGTTCCTTGGCCTGGAGGATGGACTGCTCGGCATCCGCCAGGTATTCTTTCACCGGATCACTGCTTGCGATCATCTGGGCCAGGTTAATATTTCCCAGGGTGATGGACAAGGTGTTGTTAAAATCGTGGGCGATGCCGCCGGCCAGGGTGCCGATGGCCTCAAGCTTCTGGGAGCGCAAAAGGCGTTCCCTGGCCTGGAGCAATTCGTTTTCCGCCCGCTTCTTTTCAATGGCCACGGCGATGGTCTCGGAAACGAAACTAAGCAGTTCCACATGATCCTGGGTGTACTTGATGGGGTTGTTGTAGCTCTTTACGGCCATGACGCCCAGGACATCTCCCTGGATCATCAGGGGAACCCCCAGCCAGTTTTTGGGCAGACTGCCCAGGACCCGTCCTTTGGCGGCGAGCTGCCCCAGTTCTTTTTCGTCCAGGAGCAGGGGTTTTTTCTTCAGTATGACATCGCCGGTGAGGGAAGGATTTTTACTGAAATTATGGATCCACTTGGGGGAAAGGGCGGCTTCCTGGTCCCTTCTGAATACGTATTGAACGGCATTCTTATCCGGGTAATACACGGCAATGAAAAAATTGGTCATATCCATGAGCGAAGACAGGTGCCTGTGGATGGACCGGTAGAGGTCCTGGAGGGTTTCACTGGTGTTCAGGGCGCTGGCGATGTGAAAAAGGGTCTTGTTGACCATCTCGGCCCGGCGGGTCCTGGCAACGGTTAGTTCCAACCGTTTTATCTGCTGTTCAAGATCTTCATAACTGGGTTTGTCACTCATGAACGTCACCTGTACAACGTTTGGCCGTCGTTTGATTCGCAGCCGCTTAAAAGTTCGGGCACCTTAAGATCTGCTGCCGGTATAAACGTAAGGAAAGAATACCGACATCTCAGGAATTTCGCAGCGCCCCAATCACTCGTGTTTAATAGAAGTTGGTATCTTATCAAAAATAATCGAATATATATACTTAATTTCTTAAAAAAGATGCGGTTTTTCCCATGCGCATGCCCGGTGGAAGATTATATATATTATTCATTGACTAACAGTCTGATTTTAATCTATATATAGCGTTTGTATATTTTTGACCGTAACCCTAATAAGTAAAGACGAAGATAATGCAGACCATACGCGGGTTTAGAGATATATTGCCGGAGCACATTACCCTGTGGCAGAAAGTGGAAAGAGAAGCTGCCGACCTGTTTGAATCATTCGGATACAGGGAGATCCGGATCCCCATCCTGGAAAAGACGGAGTTGTTTGCCAGAAGTATCGGGGAGACCACCGACATTGTTGAAAAAGAGATGTACACCTTTGAGGACCGGAAGAAGGACAAGCTGACCCTCCGGCCGGAAGCCACCGCCTCCATCTGCCGGGCCTATATTCAGCACAAGCTGTACGCCTCCGAACCGGTGCAGAAGTTTTACCTCTTCGGCCCCATGTTCCGGCGGGAGCGTCCCCAGAAGGGCAGATACCGCCAGTTTTACCAGATTGACGCCGAGGTGTTCGGGGTTGAATCCGCCTATATTGACAGCGAACTGATTTTCCTGCTCAACGAATTGTTCAAGCGGTTGGGCCTGACAGGGCTGTCCGCCCATATCAACAGCCTGGGCTGTCCTGAATGCCGCCCCGCCTACCAGCAGGCCCTGCTGGATTTCCTGGGCGAACGTAAGGAAACCCTGTGCACGGACTGCAAACGCAGGATCGAAAAGAACCCCCTGCGGGTGCTGGACTGCAAGGTGGAAACCTGCAGGGAGGCCCTGAAAGGGGCGCCCACCACGGTGGACCACCTGTGCGAGGCCTGTGACGACCATTTTAAAACGGTCCGGGCATCCCTGATCCGCCAGGGGGTGGACTTCAAGGTGGACCACGCCCTGGTCCGCGGCCTGGACTATTACACCCGGACGGCCTGGGAAATCCAGACCACCAGCCTCGGTGCCCAGTCAGCGGTTGCCGGCGGCGGCAGATACGACCGCCTGGTGGAAGAACTGGGGGGGCCTGCCACACCCGCCATCGGCTTTGCCATCGGTTTTGACCGCCTGGTGGAAGTGATGGACCAGCTTGGAACCAAGGGGGAAGAAAAGGCGCTGGACCTTTTCATCGTTCCTTTGGGCAACGCCGCCATGGACTTAAGCTACCATTGGTCCTGCGACCTGAACCGGGAAGGCGTCCGCACGGACACCGATTTCAGGGGCAAAAGCATGAAGGCCCTGATGAAACGGGCCAACAAACTCAACGCCCGCTACGTGCTGATTGCCGGAGAAAATGAACTGAAAGAAAACAAGGCCATCCTCCGGAACATGGACACCAAAGAACAGACCGACATCCCCGTGGATTCCCTGGTAACCGATCTTGTAAACATTTTTAAATAATAAACACATTAACACACTGGATTTAAGGAAAAAAACGTGACAGATTTACTCGGGAGTATGACCCGCACACATACCTGTATTGAACTGAGAGACACCCATATTGACCAGGAAGTTGTGCTCATGGGATGGGTTCAGCACCGCCGGGACCACGGCGGGGTTATCTTTGTGGATCTGAGGGACCGGGAAGGCATCACCCAGGTGGTATTCAACCCCGTGGTATCCGAAGCCGTCCATGCCAAAGCCCAGGAAATCAGGAGCGAGTATGTCCTGGGTGTCCGGGGCAAGGTATCGGCCCGGCCGGGCAGCATGCTGAACCCCAACATGGCCACCGGCGCCATTGAAATCCTGGTGGAGGAACTTAAAATTTTCTCCCGGGCCAAGACCCCGGCATTCCAGATCGAAGACCGGGTGGAAGCCTCTGAAACCATCCGGCTGCAGTACCGGTACCTGGACCTGAGACGAAACCAGCTCAAGAACAACATTCTGGCCCGGCACAAGGCCACCATGGCGGTGCGCAACTACCTGGACGACAAGGGGTTCGTGGACATTGAAACCCCGTTTCTTACCAAAAGCACCCCCGAAGGTGCCAGGGATTACCTGGTTCCCTCCCGGGTCAACCAGGGTGAGTTCTACGCCCTGCCCCAGTCTCCCCAGCTGTTCAAGCAATTGCTGATGATTTCAGGTTTCGACCGCTACTACCAGATCGTCAAATGCTTCCGGGATGAGGACCTGCGGGCCGACCGCCAGCCGGAGTTCACCCAGATCGATATGGAACTCTCCTTTGTGAACGAACAGCAGATCATGGAAATTGCCGAAGGTCTGGTGAAAGCCATATTCAAAAAGGTGCTGGACCTGGATTTTAATGAGCCCTTCCCCGCCCTCACCTATGCCGAAGCCATGGACCGGTTCGGCCTGGACCGCCCCGACCTGAGGTTCGGCCTGGAGCTTTGTAACGTTTCCGACATTGTGGAAAACGCCAACTTCAAGGTGTTTGCCTCCGTGGTGAAAAACGGCGGCCTGGTCAAGGCCATCAACGCCAAGGGCTGTGCAGACTTCACCAGAAAGCAGATCGACGAACTCACCGAGTATGCCGCGGTTTACAAAGCCAAGGGGCTTGCCTGGATCAAGATCAAGGAAGACCAGTGGCAGTCCCCCATTGCCAAGTTCTTCTCCGACGAGGAAAAAGATGCCCTGAAGGAACGGCTGAACCTGGAACCCGGCGATATCGTCTTCTTCGTGGCGGACCAGCCCAAGATCACCAACGAGGCCCTGGGACAGTTGAGAAACGAGCTGGCCCGGCGGCTGGGACTTGTTGACGAGAACGAGTACAAATTCACCTGGGTCACCCACTTTCCCATGTTTGAGTATGATGAAACGGAAAAACGCTACCAGTCCTTGCATCACCCGTTCACCGCCCCCCTGGAATCAGATATCGACCGGCTGGCCGATGATCCTTTAAGCGTTAACTCCAGGGCCTACGACCTGGTGCTCAACGGTATTGAGATCGGCGGCGGCTCCATCCGTATCCACGATACCGGTCTCCAGGCAAAGGTATTGGAGACCTTAGGCATTGATGAAAAAGAGGCCAACGAAAAATTCGGGTTCCTCCTGGAGGCCTTAGCCTCCGGCGCACCTCCCCACGGCGGCATCGCCTTCGGCCTGGACCGCCTGGTCATGCTGCTGTGCAAGGAAGACTCCATCCGGAACGTCATTGCCTTCCCCAAAACCCAGAAGGCCACCTGCCTGCTGACCGAAGCACCGTCGGCGGCGGCACCAGCCCAGCTTCAGGAGCTTGCCATCAAGGTCAGCAAACCGGTGGAATAAACCGTATCCATTTAACAATAAAGCCCCCGGTCCTCCTTTGGGAAGACCGGGGGCTTTTGTTTTTCGGTAGACGGCAAAAAGAAAGGCGGACCTTACGCCTGTTTTCTCTTCACATGCAAAATTGGGGTGTTAAACACCAGGGCCGAGACATCGTCATCCCGCTTAACTTTGAGTTCCAGGGAGTCCCTGTCGATTTCAAAATACTTGGATATCACATCCACAATATCGTTTTGAAGGTCGGTAAGTGTGGTGTCGTTGACCTCGAGCTTGTCGTAAATCAAAGAGAATTGGAGGCGCTTTTTGGCCTCTTCTTTGGAATTCTTCTGACCGGTGAACCGTTTCAACAATCCTTGTAACATTCAATTCTCCTTATTTTAACCCGAAGGTTTTGCTGATCTTGTTCCACATGCTGGTCTTGTGGGTGGGTATTTCAATGGGGACGTCCGTTTCACCGTTGAGCCGCTTGGCAATCCGGCGGAAGGCCTGGCCTGCCTTTGATTCGTTCTGGAGCACCAGTGGGGTACCGGTGTTAGAGGAAATCAGGACTTTTTCATCCATGGGAACGAGCCCTGCCAGTTCTATGGACAGCACCTCCATGACATCTTCGTGGGAGAGCATCTCTCCGCGTTCAACCCGGGAGGGTTCAATCCGGTTCACAATAAGCCTGGGTTCCAGGGATCTGGCGTAAAGCAGGCCGATGACCCGGTCTGCGTCCCTGACGGCGGATACGTCCGGGGTGCAGACCACCAGGGCTTCGTTGGCCCCGACAATGGAGTTCTGGAATCCCTTTTCGATGCCGGCCGGGGAATCCATGAGCACATAGTCGAACTTTTTGCGAAGGTCATTGCAGACCCTTTCGACGCCGGACGTGGTAAGCACGTCCTTGTTGTCACTCTGGGAGGCGGGAATCAAAAAGAGGTTATCGATTCGTCTGTCCCGGATGGCTGCCTGATCGATCTTGCATCTGCCCTGGACCACATCCACGATGTTGAAGACGATCCGGTTTTCAAGCCCCATGACCACATCAAGGTTTCTCAGGCCGATGTCCATATCCACGATGGCCACCCGCTTGCCTTCAAGGGCCAGGGCCGCACCGATGGATGAGGTTGCCGTTGTTTTGCCCACACCGCCTTTTCCTGATGTTACGACAATGATTTTTCCTTCCAATTCACACCTCTATGCTAAGTTTTATATACATTCTTTGGGTTATCGCGTTATGCTAAAGCGTTTGCAAGCACTAGATGGCTTCCGGCCAAGGCAACCGTCTGAACGGTCCCTCTTTCATATAGTCCCGGACCACAATCTGTGCCCCTTCCACCGCGGCATATTCAGGGGCGGTTCCCTGGCTGTCATCGCTGCCTGCGGCTATCCGGGCGCCGATACGGACATGGCTGGGGTTAAAGCCCAGGGAAAAAATAATGGCATCATCATTGTCCGGAAAGCCGGCATGTACGTCACCGGACAGCTTTCCTAAGATGATTACGTCACCGCCGGCAACCAGTTCCGCCCCGGGGTTGACGTCTCCGGTGATCACCAGGTGTTTTCTGGCGTTGATCTTTTGCCCGGCACGGACCCGGCCCCGCAGCATGAGCACATCGCTTCGGTGATGATTCCAGCCCCGGGACAGATCCCGCTGGCGGATGCGTTCCGTGGGAACGGACCGTTTCTGGGGGGAGGTGGAGATTTTACCCAGTTCAAAGTTCTTTTCAAGGTGGCTTTTTATGGTCCGGATCAGATCCTCATGGCCTTTGGCATCCCCCAAATCCAGGGTAACATCCGCATTCACGGCCAGATGTTTCAAATTTTTAATCAGCTTGTCGATTTCCTCGATCAGCACCTCTTCCGGATGGGAAGGGTCGATGGTGATCCAGAAGCCCCCGCCGGCACCCTTGAGCTTTACAGGTGCGGGATTGTCAAAGTGTATCATTGAATTCCATGCATTGAATTAACGTTAACCGGCATATGCCGGCCTTGCAACAGACGAAAACCGGACTGTTCCAGGGAATATAAAAGGTAAGCATCCCCCTGTCAAGACGAGACATTTGCCTGCCGCACCACCTGTTTCACACAGGCGCAAGGAAGGCGGCGGGACTGAAGAATACGCAGCAGGTCCTATTGTTCCAGTACCTCCCGGATCTTGTGTGAAAAATCGATCACCGAGTAGGGTTTGAGGATATAGCCCTTGCATCCCTGCCTGAGCATCTCCTGGGCCTTTTCATCGATGGCGTAGCCGGTGGAGAGCAGCACCTTGATGTCCGGATTCAGCTTTTTCAGCCCCATAAAGGTCTCCAATCCGTTCATTTCCGGCATGATCATGTCCAGGACCACCAGGTTGATCTCATCTTTTTTCTCTGCGTAGATGGCCAGGGCTTCCCGGCCGGAATCCGCCGTGATCACCTTGTAGCCCAGCGCCTTGCAGATCTCCCTGCCCACGGTGAGAATCCGCTCCTCATCATCCACCAGGAGAACAAATTCATTGCCCAGGATCAGTTTTTCCTGGTGGGAGGGCATATCCGCATTCTCAATGGGTTCGGCCAGGGGGAGGATAATGGAAAAGGAGGATCCCACATTGGGGGAACTCCAGACATCAATCACCCCGTCGTGGTTTTTCACGATCTTTCTGGCAAAGGTGAGGCCCAGTCCTTTTTTATCCGGATAATTCCGGTGATTATGGGTATAAAAGGGTTTGAATATTTTTTTGAGCACCTCGTTGTCCATGCCGATACCGGTATCGGTGATGTTGATTTTCACAAAATAGCCGGTATCCACCCCGTAGGCCTCTGCCGTGCCGTTCATGATGGCGGCGGACTCGGTCATCACCGAAAGCTTGCCCCCTTCGGGCATGGCCTGGAGGGCATTTTCAACGATGACTGAAATCACCTGGTTGATCTTGTCCGGATCCCCGTTGATCACCAGGGGCTTGGCATTCAGATCCACATCAAGGATGATATTGCGGCCCTTGAGATCGAGATTCTCAACCGCCTTTCTCACCAGCCTATTGGCGTCGATACTTGTGGTGTAAAAAGCGTCAACCTTGGCAAACCCCAGCAACTGGTTGGCAATTTCAGAGCCCTGGTCTATGCAGGACAAAATTTCCGAAATATGCCCGTAAAGCGGGTCAGAGGGATTCACACTGCTCATCATCAAAGAGGCATGGCCTTTGATGGCGGACAACAGGTTGTTGACATCATGTGCGATGCCGTTTGCAAGGGCCTCTACCGCATCCAGAGACTCATCCTTGGGATTAATAAATTCCATGTAAGGTTCCTAACTTCATTACGGCGTCTATCTTACTCAAGGGCGATGATCCCTTCCTGAATGGCAAATTTGGTCAGTCCGGCCACGCTGAAAATATTCAGTTTCTTCATGATATTCCTGCGATGGCTTTCAACCGTTTTCACACTGACCCCGAGCTTTTCCGCAATATCCCGGGTTTTTTGCCCTTCCGCCACCAGTTGGAGAATCTCTCTTTCCTTTGTGGATATTTTACTGGCTTTGGGCAGGGCCTCCCAGATTTTCCGGCTGGGGGTGTTTTCGTCCGCATACATCCGTTCAATGGAGGGGGTAAGGTAATAATTTCCCCGGATCACCCCTTGGATGGCATCATAGATTTCATCAAAGGCGGATTCTTTGAGCAGGTAGCCTGAAGCCCCCGAGGCGAACATCTTGTTGATGATGCTTTTGCTCGAGTGCATGGACAGGGCGATCACCCGGGTATGGGGGACCTCCTGCCGGATTCTTGCCGTGGCTTCCACCCCGTTGAGGTCGGGCATGGAAATGTCCATCATCATGATATCCGGCTCAAGGGAAATGGCCTTTTCAACCGCCTCCCTGCCGTTTTTGGCAATGTCCAGAACCTTGATACCTTTATTTTCCAGAAGGCTTTTCAGCCCTTCCCGGATAATCGCGTGGTCATCTGCTATAATGACTTTAAGCTGCATTCCGCTCCCAGCATATTCCCCGGGCCAATTTACACCCGGATAATTTTTGTCCGAGTCTATCTTGAAGCCGGCCTAAAATCAAATATAAATTTTGTTTTCCCTTGACAAGTACCAGAAACTCCAGGTAAAAGTGCCCGCCATAGCGTTCTTGTATACAGAATCCCCAAACGTATAGGAAATTCCGGTGAAATCTCTTGAGATGAAAACCTTTGAGGTAAACGGCCGCCAGGGCAACTCCCTGATCCATGTGGGGGACACCCTTGCCAATGTAAGCACCCACATTCCGGATGGGACGATCCCCGTCATTATCACGGATGAAAATATCAAACGCCTCTACGGCGGCAAGTTCCCCGAAGGCCCCGTGATCACCATCGGCACCGGGGAAAAAAACAAAACCCTTGCCACGGTGGAGTATATCCTAAGGGAACTGGTGGAACTGGGGTGTGACCGGTCCAGTTTTATCCTCGGCATCGGGGGGGGTATTGTCTGTGATATCGTCGGATTTGCCGCTTCTATCTTTCTGCGCGGGGTAAGATTCGGGTTTGTCTCAACGTCCCTGCTCTCCCAGGTGGATGCCAGCGTGGGCGGAAAAAACGGTGTCAACCTGGATGCCTTTAAAAATATGGTGGGGGTATTCAACCAGCCCGAATTTGTGATCTGCGACATCGATATGCTGGCCACCCTTCCCGAAGCGGAAATTTCAAACGGCCTGGCAGAGATCGTAAAGCACGGCCTGATCAAAGATATCCGGCTGCTGGACTTCATCGATGCCAACCGGGAAAAAGCCCTGAGTCTGGACCGGGATACGGTGTTTCGTCTTGTGGCAGACTCCGTTTCCATCAAATCCCGGGTGGTTCAGGCCGATGAACGGGAAGCCGGAGAACGCCGGAAACTCAACTTCGGCCACACCATCGGCCATGCCATAGAAAAACTGGACCAGTCGGGTCACGGCAGGGCCGTGGCCGCCGGGATGGTGGCCGCCGCAAGGTTTTCTGAAAAAAAAGGCTTCATCAACCGGGATGCCGTGGATCGCGTTACCGATCTGATATTAGGCCTCAACCTTCCCGTATCGATTCCCTTCCCGGTGGAAGAGATCGTTGCCGCCGCCTCACGGGATAAAAAGAAGATGGGCAAGGATGTCTTCTTTGTCTTTTTGGATTCCCTGGGCTGCGCCCGGGTGGACAAGATCTCCTACGACGAGATGAACGACTTTATCCGCAACGATCTTTATTAATTGATTTTCCTGAGCACCAACCGAAATCCCATATAATTTGTCTTCATTTGGGGCAGGGCCCGGTTCCTGGCCCTGCACAGAGAGGCGGACACCGGATCAACATAGGATCCGCCCCTGACCACCCTGGGGCTGTTCTTTGATGACTGGCGGCCGGATTCATCGTCCTTTGCGTCCTTGTACTGATCACGGCCTTTTCGGTCATAGGCAGACCGGCACCACTCCCGGACATTGCCCCCCATATCGTAAATTCCGGCTTCGTTGGGCAGATAAGACCCCACGGGGGCTGTCCGCCCCCTGGTGCCTGCGGTGTCACATCCCCCGCAGTTGGCCCGGGGACGATAATCCTTATTTCCCCAAGGGTAGGGCATCCGCCGGCCCCGGCTTCTGCAGGCAAACTCCCACTGGGCTTCGGAGGGCAGGGTAAACCGCTTCCCGGTCATCTGGTTCAGGCGGCGGATAAATTCCCGGACATCGTCAAAAGAGACCTGTTCCACAGGGAGGGTGTCGCCCTTGAACCGGGATGGGTTCCGGTCCATCACCGCCATCCACTGCTGCTGGGTGACTTCGGTCTCCCCCATCCAGAATCCGTCAAGACAAACCCTTTTTGCGGGAAGGGCATTGCGGCCGCAGTCCTCATCGTTACCGCATCCCGCCCTGAAACATTTTCCCGGCAGCCAGACAAACCGCATGCCTGTGACCGGTTCCCGGAAGCTGTCTCCGCCATCATTGGCCGGTTCCGGCCGGTCATCAAACTCAAGGGTGCAGTTGCCCGAATATTGCCAGAGCTTCAGGCGGTTCCAGACCTTTTCCGCCCGTTTTTCCCCCAGGTCGTGGGCCCGCTTTGTCCAGCACTTTGCCTTGAAGGGATCCTTGAGCACCCCGTCACCATTGTAATAGGCCAGGGCGAGGTCAACCATGGCATCCGTATCCCCTGACCGTGCCGCCCGGATCAGATCAGACAGGGCCTGTTCATCCTCCCATTGGCCAAGCCCCTGGCCTGCACCAATTCCCATAAGCAGTGCCGATATCACTGCCGCTATTATAAGTGTACGCCGCATATGTGCTCCCTGCGTTCCAAAAGTGTCTGATGAATAAACCGCTTTTAATGCCCTTTTTTTTATAGTATAAATTGATGTCGATTGGTATGGCAGGTCGATTACTTTTTACTTCTGCAGCAGATTTCTTTTTAAGCCGCCTGTTGAAACGCACCAACCAAGTTCACGAATCGTATCAAGATTAACCTTAAGTTTAAGGAGGCAAATCCAAATTGTACCCGTATTTGGATGTATGATCAGGGAAAAATTTAAATCATCTGTTGACAAATAGGATTGAATCCTATTTAATCTTTCCAACGAAACAGGAAAGGAGACGAATGTGGAAAGCTTTTATGAACAATGCAAGGCCAACAACCTGAAAATCACCCCCCAGCGGGTGGCGGTGTTCAAAGCCTTGACGTCTTCTTTGTCTCACCCGTCAGCAGATCAGATCCACAGGGAGTTAAAAAAAGAGTTTCCCAATATTTCCCTGGACACGGTGAACCGAACCCTGCTGACTTTTGCCAAGGCAGATATGATTGATGTGGTGGAAGGCCATGGCGATCCCAGGCGGTTTGACCCCAACCAGGAGGCCCACCACCACTTTTACTGCATCAGTTGCCGCGGCATATTCGACTTCCACGACAGTGCCGTGGACAACATCAGTGTTTCCCCGGAACTGGAAAAACGGTTTACCATCACAGGTAAGCGGCTCTGTCTGTCCGGGTATTGTGATAATTGCCGCAGCAGCCAATAGAAGTTCCCCTGGACTGCTGCCCCTTTCAACCTGCGGGAGTTTCCCGCTATATAATGAAATGATAAAAAGGAGAATAAAATTATGGCAAGTTTAAAAGGCACCAAAACCGAAAAAAATCTGCTCACAGCTTTTGCCGGCGAATCCCAGGCCCGCAATCGGTACACCTATTTTGCCAGCCAGGCCAAAAAAGAAGGCTATGTTCAGATTTCAGATATTTTCGCTGAAACCGCTGACCAGGAAAAAGAGCATGCCAAACGCTTTTTCAAGTTCCTTGAAGGCGGAGAGGTGGAAATCGTTGGTGCCTTCCCCGCCGGTGTCATCGGTACCACACTTGAAAACCTCAAAGAGGCGGCGGCCGGCGAAGAATACGAATGGACCCAGATGTATCCGGATTTCGCAGCCGCAGCCAAAGAAGAAGGGTTTGACGCCATCGCCGAGGTATTCGAAATGATTGCCGTTGCGGAAAAACAGCATGAAAAACGCTACAAAGAACTGGCCGCCAACGTGGAAGCCGGCAAGGTATTTAAAAAGTCCGGTCCTGTGAAATGGCGCTGCCGCAACTGCGGCTATGTCCACGAAGGTGAGGAAGCCGTTGACCTGTGTCCGGCCTGTGCCCATGCCCAGGCCCATTTCGAGCTGCTGGCAGAAAACTGGTAATTCATTACCGTCTTTCGGCTCTTCATAAATACGACGCCCTGTAATCCCGTACCCTGCCTGTGGCGGGACAGATTCAGGGCGTTCCCTTTTTCTAAAGGGCCTTTGAATTGACAAAGACCGAATATGAACATATATTTACAGGCAATTTTAACCTGAATTAGGAAATAAACATGGCAGAAAATATTATCGAGCTCACCGACGAAAACTTTGAAGAAACGGTCAAAAACTCCGATAAACCCGTAATGGTTGATTTCTGGGCACCCTGGTGCGGTCCCTGCAAAGCCATTGCCCCCACGGTTGAAGCCCTGTCCGGCGAATACGGAGACCAGATGATCTTCGCCAAGGTCAATGTGGATGACAACCCCTTGAGCCCCAGTAAATTCGGCGTACAGGCCATCCCCACACTGATCTTCTTCAAAGATGGTGAGGTCGCCGAGCAGATCACCGGTATGGTCGCCAAAGAAAAACTTGAAGAGACCCTCAAGGGCGTTCTTTAAGGAGAGACACATATGAGCGATTATGATCTGGTCATTATCGGGGCCGGCCCTGCCGGCCTGACCGCCGGCCTGTACGCCGCCCGTGCGAGAATGAAGGTGCTTCTTCTCGAAAAGGCCGTACCGGGCGGACAGATTATCATCACGGACTGGATTGAGAACTATCCCGGATTCCCCGAAGGCATCAGCGGTTTTGACCTGGCTGAAAAGATGAAAAAGCATGCCGAGGACCTGGGCCTTGAAATCCGGACGGCTGAAGTCCACGGACTCAACCTTTCAGCCGACACCAAGGAGATTATTCTTAAAGATGAAACCATCATCACCAAGTCTTTGATCATTGCCTCGGGTGCATCGCCCAAAAAGCTTGGAATCGGCGAAGACAAATACATGGGCAAGGGGATCTCCTTTTGCGCCACCTGCGATGCCCCCTTTTTCCGGGACAAAACGGTCGTGGCCATCGGCGGTGGAGACACGGCGGTACAAGAAGCAATCTTTTTGACCAAATTTGCCAAAAAGGTCTATCTGGTTCACCGCAGGGATGAGTTGCGGGCCACCAAGATCCTCCAGGAAAGAGCCTTTGCCAACGAAAAAATTGAATTTGTCTGGGATACCGTGGCCACCGGTGTTGACGGTTTTTTCGGCATTGAGGGCGTAAAGGTGAAAAACGTTAAAACCAATGAAGAATCCGTCATCAAGGCAGACGGGTGTTTCATCTGGGTGGGCATTCTTCCCAACACCGAATTCGTAAAAGGGGCTGTGGCCACGGACGACGGCGGGTTTATCATCGCCGACGCCCACATGCAGACCAACATCCCCGGCGTTTACGCCGCAGGCGACGTGAGGGACACCCCCCTGCGCCAGGTGTCTACAGCCGTAGGCGACGGTGCCATTGCCGCGGTTTCCGCAGAACACTATATTGAGAATTTATAAGATGAGAAAATACCTGATCCTTGTGATCCTGACGGTTTTCCTTTCAGGGTGTTCCCTCTTTGAAGAGCCGACCCAAATGAACAAAAGCGCCGAGCAGCTGGCCTCCGAGGGGTCTGTCGCCTTTTTGAACCAGGACTATAACCAGGCGGTTAAAGCCTATACCGACCTTAAGGACTGGTATCCGTTCAGCAAATACGCCATCCTGGCGGAACTTAAAATCGCTGACGCCTACTTTCACCTGGAAGAATACGACGAAGCCGTCGTTGCCTATGAAACCTTTGAAAAAATGCACCCCAGGAATGAAGCGGTTCCCTATGTGATTCACCAGATCGCCCTGTCCTGGTTCAACCAGATCGACACGGTGGGCAGGGATGCAAGTCCCGCCAGAAATGCAAAGGCCCAGTTCGAACGACTGATCGCCCTATATCCGGATCACGAACTATCCCCAAAGGCAGCCGCCAAGATTGACACCTGCATTGACAATATGGTGGGCCATGAACTTTACGTGGCCAACTACTATATGAAGACCAAGGAATACAAGGCTGCCCTGAAGCGGTTCGAATACATCGTGGAATTCTATCCCGGTACCGAAGAGAGTGAAGTGGCCCTGGCCCAGATTCCGGTACTAAATGGCCTCATTCAAAACGCAAATCAATGATAGGAAGAAATTTACCTTTACTTTTAATTTAAACTCGTGTATCTTCACCGGGTTATTATTTTGATAAAGCGTTTTTTGCGTTAGGAGTGTAACCATGTCAAAAGAATGTGCAATTTGCGGGAAAAAACCAATGGTCGGCAACAATGTCAGCCATGCCCACAATCTCAACAAGAGAAGATTCAACCCGAACCTTCAGAGAGTCCGTGCCGAGATCAAAAAGGGTTGTGTCAGAAAAATCGATGTTTGTACCAGCTGCATTAAAGCTGGCAAAGTCGTAAAAGCCTCCTAAGGAAATTCTGACAGCGCCCGGGCAAACTCCCGGCAAAAAGAAACAACATTGAGTTCCGGTATGCAGTTTCTGGTACCGGAACTTTTGTTGTTTTACCCCTTTTCTTCCCCCTGATTTTTTCAAGAGAAAAGGCCGGCCCTAAATTGTCTTCAGGACCGGCCGATACACTTACAGGTTAGTTGTGTTTAAAGTCTTTGCTTAAAGTATCTTTGAAGCCAGTTCTGCCAGTTCTGACCGCTCTCCCTTTTCCAGGTTGATGTGGGCGTAAAGCTTCTGGCCCTTCATCTTTTCGATGATATAGGCCAGGCCGTTGGTCTGACTGTCCAGATAGGGGTGGTCGATCTGGAAGATATCACCGGTGAAGATGATTTTGGTTCCCTCCCCTGCCCGGGTGATGATGGTTTTCACCTCGTGGGGGGTGAGGTTCTGTGCCTCGTCCACAATAAAGAAAACCCGGACAATGGACCGCCCCCTGATGTATGAAATGGGGGTGATGACGATCTTTTCCTCTTCAATGAGTTCCTTGATCTTCTTTCCGGTGGAGTTGTGTTCGTTAAAATGGTTCTGGATCACCGACAGGTTATCGTACAGGGGCTGCATGTAGGGATCCAGCTTTGAGGCCACATCACCGGGAAGAAAGCCAAGATCTTTGTTACTCAGGGGCACCACCGGTCTTGCGATGAAAATCTGGCGGTAAAATTGTTTTTTGGCAAGTGCTGCGGCCAGGGCCAGCAGGGTTTTTCCGGTGCCCGCCTTGCCGGAAACGGTGACCAGGGAAATATCGGGATTGAGCATGGCGTTCAGGGCAAAGGTTTGCTCAGAGTTTCTCGGCTTGATCCCGTAGCAGATCCGTGGCTGAATCAATTTGACGGTCTGGGTGTTGCCGTCAAAAAAGGCCAGGGCGGATTTAGACCCGTTTTTCAGGATGACATTTTCATTGGAGTAAAACTCAAGATCCTGTCCCAGGCGGTTGGTGGGGGCCTCATAGGGTTTCTGGTACAGGTCGTCAAACACATCTGAAGCGATATTCTCCACCACTTTTAGACCCGTATACATGTCTGAGATATTTTCTACGAACTGCGAGTTGTAATTCTCCGTTTTCAGACCGATGGACCTTGCCTTGAGCCGGAGATTCACATCTTTGGTGACAAAAATAACCTTGTTAAAATCTTTTTTCTTGGCAATGGAGTAAGCGATATTCAGAATTCGAATATCCGGCGTTATATCGTTGAAGTTCTCCTTGATAATGGGATCCAGGGCCGTATCAAGCCGGATGGCGATACTTCCCTCCCCGTTGGGAAATGGCACGCCGCCATTGAGCATCTTGTCACTGGACAATGCATCCAGAGTTCTTAAAAAATCCCGGGCATTGGCATTGATGACGTTGTTCCCCTTCTTGAATTTGTCCAGCTCTTCGATCACCGTTATGGGAATGTAAATATCATTGTCCTTGAACTGGTGAATACAGCCGCTGTCATGAAGGATTACGTTGGTGTCCAGAATAAAGATTTTTTTCATATGGATCTCCGCTTTAAATTGCCGATATCTAAATCATAGAAGACTATGACGTCAAAGTAAAGGTTGGGGGGGAAATCTGGGGGCAGGGAACCCGTTGTACCCGGCGGATGCGCCGGGGTTCCGGCAAGGGCTGGTAACAAGCTATTGTTAACCATAAGATATCCAGGTTGGGGTTAAACATCAGGCCCGGGGGCATTGCTTTTTACACCCGGCCACGATAACCATATGTTATTTCATCCGGGTTGTCTACTAAAAATTTACCCGGGGCAAGGGCAGGTGGTTTTCCCTGTGCTCAAAATGAAGTGTAACCGGCTTTGGTTAGGATTCGATGGGGAACGTGTTTTTAATCCGATCTGACCACACGTTTTACGTCAGTGACTTTTTTGACCCGGCGGATCTCTGCCATGACCTTTCGAAGCTGCTCCCGGCTTTCCACCATGATGGTGAAATAGAACAGCCCGATACCGTCATCGCTGGTCTTGCTCTGGGCGTTGACAATATTGATTTTGGACTTGGAGATGACGCCGGCAATATCGGCCAGCAGACCGTGGCGGTCGTCTGTTTTGATGCGGATGGAGGCGGGATAGGATTCCTTGAGGTCACTTGCCCACTGGACCTCAATCTTTCTTTCACTGCTCATCTTCATGACGTTGAGGCAGGTTTTCTGATGGATGGTCACCCCCTGGCCCTGGGTGATGTACCCTGTGATGGGATCACCGGGCAGAGGGGTGCAGCACTTGGAAAACTTGACCAGGATATCGCTTAAGCCTTTTACGATGACGCCCGTATCCTGTTTGCCGCCTTTGGGGGCGGGTATGGCAATTTTTTTGGTGGCCCCTTCTTCCTCCCGGTGCTGTCCACGCTCCAGATCGGGCAGGGCCTTGTTCAGGACCTGGTTGGGGGTCAGCTTGCCGAATCCCACGTGGGCGATGAGATCATCCACTGTTTTAAAGCCAAAAAACTCCGCCACCCGGGCCATGTCCCCGGATTTAACCAGCGCATTGAAATTCTGCCCCTTCTTGCGGAAGGTTTTTTCGCACATCTCTTTGCCCAGAGAGAAGCTTCGCTCCCTCTCTTTGGCATTGATGTAGGCGCGGATTTTAGTCTTGGCCTTGACCGTTTTTACAAAGTTCAGCCAGTCGCGGCTGGGTTCATGCCCCTTGGTGGTCATGATTTCCACCGTATCCCCGCTCATGAGCTGATGGGCCAGGGGAACCAGCTTGCCGTTGACCTTGGCACCGGTACACTGGGCCCCCACCTCGGTGTGGATACGGTATGCAAAATCCACGGGTGTGGCCTTCTTAGGCAGGGTTTTGATCTCTCCTTGGGGGGTGAACACGTAAATTTCACCCGGGTAGAGGTCGATGCGGACATTTTCCAGGAACTCATCCGGATCACTGAGACTCTCCTGGTTTTCCACCAGGTTACGGATCCAGGCAAAAAGCTCCCCCGTGCTCTCATCGATATTGGTGCCCTCTTTGTAGGACCAGTGGGCGGCAATACCGGATTCGGCGATCCTGTCCATCTCGTGGGTACGGATCTGAATCTCCACCCGCTCCCCTTTGGGTCCGATCACCGTGGTATGGATGGACTGGTACATATTGGGCTTGGGATTGCCGATGTAATCCTTGATCTTGTAGTAGATGGGTTTCCACATGGAGTGGATGGCCCCCATGGCGGCATAGCACTGGGGCACCGTGTCAAGGATGATCCTGAAAGCGATGATGTCGTAGACCTCATCAAACTCCAGTCCCTGGGAAAGCATCTTCTGGTAGATGGAATAGTGGGCCTTGTACCGTCCCTTGATGTCACAGGGCAGTTCCATCTCCTCCATCTTGTAATGCAGGGAGGTGGAGACCTCCTTGATATAATCCTCTTTTTCATCCTTGGCCCGGTTCACAAGGGCCTCGATGCGGTCGTACTCCTCTCTCAGGGTGTAGTAGAACCCGATCTCCTCCAACTCATGCTTGATCCAGAAAATCCCCAGGCGGGCGGCAATGGGGGAGTATATATCCAGGGTTTCCTGGGCAATGGCGGCCTGTTTTTCCGGTTTGCGGTGGTACTTGAGGGTCCGCATATTATGGATCCGGTCCGCCAGCTTGATCAGAACCACCCGGATGTCGTCGGCCATGGCCAGGATCATCTTCCGCAGCGATTCTGCCTGCTGAAACCGCTTGGTGGCCGAAGGCAGGGAGGACAGCTTGGTCACCCCCTCCACGATATGGGCCACCCCGGGTCCGAAAAGATTCTCGATATCTTCCTTGGTGGCCGGTGTATCTTCGATGACATCGTGGAGCAGGGCGGCGGCAATACTTTCCATATCCAGCCGCATATCCGCCAGGATACTGGCCACCTCAAGGGGATGGGAGAGGTAGGGCTCCCCGGACAGCCGCACCTGCCCCTCATGGACCCGGGCCGAATAGATGTACGCCCTGTCGATCAGGGAGACATCCGCGTCGGGATTGTACTCGTAAATCTTATCCAATATGTCGGTGATACGTATCATCTGGCCCGGCCTTACAGATCCTTATATCTCTTTAACTAATATGCCTTGGCGAACAGAACCCGCCGCTCGCTTTTTTCACCGCAGCAGATGCAGGCCCCGTCTTCATCGGGGCTGTCAAAGGGGATACAGCGGATGGTGACGGAAAGGTCTTTTTTAATTTTTTCCTCGCACTCCCCTGATCCGCACCAGTGGGCATTGACAAATGCACCGTTGTTGTATCCCTTGGCCTTTTTATACAGGGCATAGAACTCATCTTTGTCGTCGATGGAAAAGGTGTTTTCCTCTTTATAGGCCAGCGCCCTCTGGAACAGGGTGTTCTGGATGTCATCCAGGGTGTCGGTGATGGTGTTGACAAATTCATCCCGGCCCATGGAGGTCTTTTTCCCGGTATCCCGGCGGGCCATGAATACCGCGTTGTTTTCGATATCCCTGGGTCCCAGCTCGATCCGGACGGGGATGCCTTTTTTCACCCAGTCCCAGCCCCTGGCACCGCCGATATCCCGGCTGTCGATCTCAACAACCACCTTGCGGTCGTGGTAGAATTGTTTCTGCAGGGCCGCTTTAAGGGCATCTGCACTTTCAAGGACAGCCGCGTTGTCCCCGCCTTTTTTCAGGATCGGCAGGATCACCACATGGGCCGGTGCAATTCTGGGGGGAACCACAAGGCCGTCGTCATCGGAATGCACCATGATCATGCCGCCGATCATCCGGGTGGAGGTGCCCCAGGATGTGGTCCAGGCATAGGCTTCCTGGCCGTCTTCATTCTGGAAGGTGATGTTTGATCCTTTGGCAAAGTTCTGGCCCAAAAAGTGAGAGGTGCCGGCCTGAAGCGCCCTTTTGTCCTGCATCATGGCTTCGATGCAGGTGGTGTCGTCCGCACCGGGAAACCGTTCAGATTCACTCTTGCGCCCCTTTACCACGGGCATGGCCAGGCGTTCTTCCACAAAGTCCGCATAGAGTTCCAGCATCTGCATGGTTCTATCCACCGCCTCTTCTTTGTTGGCATGGGCGGTATGGCCTTCCTGCCACAGGAATTCACTGGTTCTCAGGAACATCCGGGTCCGCATCTCCCAGCGCACCACGTTGGCCCACTGGTTCACCAGCAAGGGCAAATCGCGGTAGCTCTGGATCCAGTTCTTGTAGGTGTTCCAAATGATGGTCTCGGACGTAGGGCGTACGATGAGTTCCTCCTCCAACTTCGCGTCGGGATCGACCACCACGCCACTGCCGTCTTCGGCATTCTTGAGGCGGTAGTGCGTGATGATGAAATTGTCATTAATCCAGATTATTCCTATCCTGCATATGGCATACCAAGCCATGAAACCAATGAAGCTATTCGTATAGCAGCCCGCACGGAAGCTATGATTACTGATCCTGTTTATGAGGGCAAATCCATGCAAGGAATGATTGATTTAGTTAAAAAAGGTTTCTTCCCAGAAGGTTCAAATATTCTTTATGCCCATCTTGGTGGAGCGCCAGCTCTTAATGGTTACAGTTATACTTATAGGAATGGTTAAACCCAGAAGTGTGTGGTGGAGGGACAGGGATTTGAACCCTGGAAGGGTGTTAGCCCTTGCTGGTTTT
>CAJWHT010000014.1 GCA_913041495.1 uncultured Desulfobacteraceae bacterium
CCTTCGGTGACAAGCCCCTGGATTTCATCTGCTATTTTTCATCCACCTCGGCGGTCCTGGGGGATTTCGGAGCCTGTGACTACGCCATTGCCAACCGGTTCATGGCTGCCTTTGCCCGGTACAAGAACCGTGTACAGTCCAAGGTGAAACATATCGCCATCCATTGGCCCCTCTGGAGAGACGGCGGCATGGGATTTGACTTTGACGGGGGGGCGCAGGTCTATCTGAAATCCAGCGGACAGCGTCTCCTTGAAACGGCGGAAGGGGTGGCATTGTTTGACCGGCTGATCGCCGGTGACGGATCACAGCACCTGGTGCTGGCCGGGGTTCCCCAACGGCTCAAACGGTTTATGGGACTTGAGAAACCGGAACCGGTTGAGCAAATCAGTGCTGCGCCCGCAAAGGGCGGCAGGCGTGCCGAGATGAAGGGACTGAGCCTGGCCCAGTGCCTGGCAGCCGATTTGAAATTACAGATCAGCCAGCTTCTGGGAATCGACGCCAACCAATTGGATGCCGATGCCAATCTGGCCGATTTCGGGTTTGACTCCATTCTGTTTGCAAAATTTGCAGAGGCCCTGACCGTGTTTTACGGAACCGAGATCACCCCCTCCATCTTTTTCGGTAATCCCAGCATCGAACGGCTGGTGGACTACTTCCTGGAGAAACATTCCGGGCTCGTGGAAGGCTTTTATGGGGATATCCAGACGGGAACCGAAGATACCCGGCCCACGGCGGGAAAAGGGGAACAGGTCCTGCCCGCAGTTTCTTTGGCCAAGACTAAGGTCTCAGTCACCCCAAGGCGCAGGAATACAAGATTTCTCTGCGCCCCCCCGGGTGAAACCGTCTCGGACGCCATTGCCATCATCGGCATGAGCGGGCGGTTTCCCCAGGCCCGGACCGTTGATGAGATGTGGGAGATCCTGAAAGACGGCAAGGATGCGGTGTCTGAGATTCCCCTTGAGCGGTTTGACTGGCGCAAATACTACGGCACCGGTCCTGAACCGGCAATGGTCTCCAACCGTTGCGGCATCGTACCCGGGGAGACCGAGTTTGATCCTTCGTTTTTTGAAATTTCTCCCAAGGAGGCCCGTGGGATGGATCCCCGGCAGCGGCTGCTGCTCCAGGAGTCCTGGCGTGCCTTGGAGGATGCGGGCTACGGGCCCTCCCACATCCGGAAAAACCGGATGGGAATCTTCGTGGGCATGGAGTCCGGCGGTTCAGGGACGCCGGCCGGCGTAGAGAAGGGGATCACCTCGGATCACGAGGGGGTTTCGGCAGTGCGGCTGGCCTATTTCCTGAATTTCCACGGTCCTGCCATGGCCATTAATACCTCCTGCTCTTCCGGGCTGGTGGCTGCGCATCAGGCCTGCTTAAGCCTTCGCACCGGCGAGTGCGATACTGCCATCGCCGCAGGGGTGAACCTCATGCTGAATCCCGACACCTTTGTGGGCTTAAGCAAGTCGGGAATGATGTCGCCGTCCGGGAAATGCTTTGCCTTTGATAAACGGGCGGACGGCATGGTCCCCGGGGAGGCGGTGGTTTCCCTGGTGCTGAAACGGCTGTCCGATGCCGAACGGGACAATGACCCGGTATACGCAGTGATCCGGGGCAGCGCCATCAATTACGACGGAAAGACCAACGGCATCACCGCACCCAATCAGGATGCCCAGGCCGAACTGCTGAAGACGGTTTACGACCGGTACCGGATCGATCCCCGGGACATCGCCCATATCGTTACCCACGGCACCGGGACAAAACTGGGGGATTCCATTGAGATCAACGCCCTGGTGGATGCCTTCAAAGGGTATACGGGGGACGAACGGTTCTGCGCCCTGACATCCACCAAAACCAACTTCGGCCATTGCTTTGCCGCGTCGGGCCTGGTGAGCCTTGTCAGCCTGGTACAGGCCCTTCGTCACGGGACCATCCCCCAGAGCATTCATTTCAGCCAGGAGAACGATCATATCACCTGGAAGGAGTCTCCCTTTTATGTGAATACCGAGGCACGGCCCTGGCCCTCCGGAAAAGGGAACCTTCGCCTGGGTGCCGTCAGTGCATTCGGCATGAGCGGAACAAACGCCCATATGGTGGTGGAAAGCCATGCCGGCAATGCCAGTGCCGGAGACATGCAAACCGATCCGTCATACCTTTTGGTGTTCTCAGCCAAACAGAAATCCGCCCTGGCGGAAAAGATCGGGGATATGGCGGCATATCTGGGGAACAGCGAGGTCACAACGGCGGATCTGGCCGGCATTTGCAGGATATTGTCCAAGGGGCGCCACCATTTCATGCACCGCTGTGCGGTGGTGGTCCAGGACGTGGATGATGCCGTCCGTGTGCTCAGCCAGATGCGCAATGGTGAAAAATCCCCGAAAATTTTTCAGGGGAAGGTCCCCCGGGGATTCACCGGCCAGACGGCCATCCGATCCTATACGCAGGAGCTGCTCTCCCGGGCTGCGGACAACCGTCATGATATCGACGCCTATCGCGACATCCTGTACGGCCTGGCCGAATTGTATTGTCAAGGGTATGATATCCCCCTGGAACGGTTGGTCAATGACATTGGGGTACCGGGCTTTCGTCTGCCCACCTATCCGTTTGCCAGGGACCGCCACGGCGTGTCCGGGCCGGCACCTCAGACGGCCAAGGATCAGGAAACGGGAATAAAAAAGGCCCTTCAGGTCTCTGACAGACAGGGGGAGCGATCCGTCTCATCCGTCAAGACGTCAGGCATTTCATTGACACCCCTTTCCGAAGATCACCTCCTTTCAGACCGGAAAACCATGCCGCCCCGGCGTCCCATTACCCTGTCGGATACAGGGAACGCCGCGCCGGAAACTGCGGTACCAGCGTTGCCGGACATATCCTTGCCGGCGGCACACGGGGATACTCCGCCGTCCAAGATCATTCTCACCATGACGGAGCCGGATCCTGCCGGATCATCAGGCGATACACCCAATAGCGGTATGGACGCCGGGGCAATACTGCAGACCTTGAAAAAAAGCCTGGCAGAGGCCCTGTACATGGATGAAGATGACATGGATACGGACGTGCCGTTTACGGAAATGGGCATGGATTCTATCATCGGCGTTGAGTGGATCAAATCGGTGAATGAGGCCTTCGGCACGTCCGTTGAGGCCATCAAAATCTATGATTACCCGACCCTCCGAGAATTTGCCGGATTCATATCAGGGAAACCGGGAACAAGGCCACTCGGCGGTCCGGAAGGCGATAGCGAAAAAACAAAGGCCACCGACCCCATGATGCCGGATGATGTACCGGACAAAGGCTCCGGAAAGATTGTGCTTGATATGCCAGGGCTTGCAGCGGAACCGGGACCTGCATCGGAACCGGGACCAAAAGATGCGGCCTTGCCCGGAAACCTGAGCGGGATTTTGACGGCAAGCCTGGCAGAGGCCCTGTACATGGATGTCGATGATATCGACCCGGATATGCCCTTTACGGAGATGGGGATGGATTCGATTATCGGCGTGGAATGGATCAAGGCGGTCAATGATGCCTTGGGCACGTCCATCGAGGCCATCAAGATCTATGACTATCCGACCCTCCGTGAGTTTGAGGGCTTTGCGGCCGGACAATCGGGCAGCGTCGAAAGTTCCCCATCAAAACCGCCGGCTGTCGTGTTGCCGGATCTGAATACACCGGCACAAAGCCCGGCCATGACGCAGGAAAAGGTACCGGCCAAAGTGGTGCTTGATTTGCCGGCCAGTGGACCGGATACCCCGGCAGCTCCTCCGGTGTCCCGGGATACCGGGGGGGACGGCAACTTGCGGGGGATTTTGGCGGCAAGCCTGGCAGAGGCCCTGTATATGGATGAAGATGATATCGATCCGGATATGCCCTTTACGGAGATGGGGATGGATTCGATTATCGGTGTGGAATGGATCAAGTTGGTCAATGACGCCTTCGGTATGTCCATTGAGGCCATTCAGATCTATGACTACCCCACCCTCCGTGAGTTTGAGGCCTTTGTGGCGGGACACCTGACAACAGGCACCGGCCAAGGTCCGGATAGTGCAGAAGATGCAGAGCTACCGGAAGCACAGACCCCACCGGCACCGCCCGCAACCCTGGAAGAGATTTTAGCCCAGGTGCAGCAGGGGCTGCTGGATGTGGATGAGGCCGACAGGCTGCTGCAGGCATTGAAAATTGACTGAGAAAAATAGGTGGTACAATTATTGATAGGTTTATTCATAGGTTTACGGATCAACCGGATAGACATGAATCTATCGATTATTAAAAGAAAAATCGTCAACAAAGGTGGCGTCGCCGCCAATTGTGTTGACAGCATAAGGTGATCGCATAAAACGGGGGATATCCCCCAAAAAAAGAGATAAACAAACCAAGCGAAAGGTATATTGATGGAGAAAGAGGCTATATTCGAACTCGTTGTAACACATACCTGTGAGGTGATTCCGGCGCTGAAAACCCATTCGTTTAAACCCGAGGAAACCTTAAAGGAGCTGGGAGCAAACTCCCTGGACCGTACCGATATCCTGGATGACCTTATGGAATCACTGGGGCTGGATGTGCCCCGGGTGGAACTTTTCGGGACCAAAAATATCGGTGAACTGGTTGATCTGCTGTATGAACATTCGCTTAAAAAGTAACGCCCGCCCCGTTTTTTAGGGGAACAGGTGAAATGAGATAAGGAAACAAGATGAGTATTGCAGGCATCGAAGCAATGAACGTATACGGGGGGGCGGCCTATCTGGACGTGGCGGAACTTGCGGCCCACAGGCAATTGGACAACCAGCGGTTTGAAAACCTGTTGATGAAGGAAAAAACCGTGGCCCTGCCCTATGAAGATCCCGTCTCCTTCGCGGTCAATGCGGCCAAACCGATTATCGACGCCCTTTCCGAAGACGAGAAGAACAGCATTGAAATGGTGATCACCTGCACGGAATCGGGCATCGATTTCGGTAAATCCATGAGTACCTATGTCCATGATCACCTGGGACTGAAACGGAACTGCAGGCTGTTCGAGCTCAAGAACGCCTGTTATTCAGCCACCGCCGGGTACCAGAATGCCATCAACTTTATTTTGTCGGGTACCTCACCCGGTGCCAAGGCCCTGGTCATCGCCACGGACATTTCCAGATTCATCGTTGTTGACGGCGGGGATGCCCTGAGCCAGGACTGGTCGTTTGCGGAACCCAGTTCCGGAGCCGGGGCTGTGGCCATGCTGGTAGGGGATTCCCCGGTTGTCTTCCAGACGGATGTGGGGGCCAACGGTTATTACGGCTATGAAGTCATGGACACCTGCAGGCCGGTTCCCGATTCCGAAGCCGGGGATTCGGACCTGTCGCTGATGTCCTATCTGGACTGCTGCGAGCAGTCCTTTAAGGAGTATTGCAAGCGGGTGGACGGTGTGGATTACCAGAACACCTTTCATTACCTGACCTTCCACACCCCCTTTGGCGGGATGATCAAAGGCGCCCACCGCACCATGATGCGCAAAACGGTGAAAGCCCGTCCCCCCGTTATCGAGGCGGATTTCGAACAGCGGGTTGCCCCGGGGCTGAGTTATTGCCGGCGGGTGGGCAACATCATGGGGGGGACGGTGTTCTTATCCCTTGCCGGCACCATCGATGCCGGCAACTTTGATGCCCCAAAACGGATCGGCTGTTTTTCTTACGGGTCCGGATGCTGCTCCGAGTTTTACAGCGGCGTGGTTACCCCGGCCGGGCAGCAGCGCCAGCACGGGTTCAACATCGAAGACCGCTTAGACCGGCGGTACCGCCTGTCCATGGATGAATACGAAACACTGCTGCGGGGAAGCGGTGCCGTGAAATTCGGCACCCGGAATCTTGAATCCGATTTCAGTATCATTCCCGGCCTGGACCCCTCACAGGGGGGCGAAAAACGGCTGTTCCTGGAGGGGATCCAGGAATTTCACCGGGAGTACAGGTGGTTCTGATGGATTATCAAACGGTGAGCGTCCGTTATGAAGCCCCGGTCTGTTTTTTAAGGCTGAACCGGCCCGGGGCGGAAAATGCCATTAATTCTTTGATGGTGGAAGAGTGCCGGCAGGTGCTGCAGGCATGTGAAGATACGGTCACCATCGTGGTGTTAGAAGGGTTGCCACAGGTTTTCTGTACCGGGGCTGATTTTTCGGAAGTCGCCGCCCATGTGAACAGCGGACAGGCCGCCCCCGATCCTGAGCCGCTGTACGACCTGTGGCTCCAGCTTGCCACAGGACCCTACGTTACCATTGCCCATGTCCGGGGCAAGGTGAATGCGGGTGGGGTGGGGTTTGTGGCGGCATGCGATATTGCACTGGCGGACGACACCGTGCGCGTCAGCCTGTCGGAAATGTTGTTCGGATTGTTTCCGGCCTGTGTCCTGCCCTTTCTCATCCGGCGGACAGGCCGTCAAAAGGCCCACTATCTGACGCTTACCACCGCCCCCGTATCGGTTCACAAGGCCCGTGAATGGGGGCTGATAGATGCCTGCGAGCCCAATAGCGACGCCCTGATCCGCAAGCATCTGCTAAGGCTTCGGCGGCTGTCCAAAGCGGGAATTACCCGGTACAAACGGTATATGAACGGGCTGTCCGAACTGCCGCTTCAAATGAAACCCCAGGCCGTTGCGGCCAATAAGGAGATTTTTTCCGACCCGCAGGTCCTTGGGGATATTGTCCGCTACAGGACCGAAGGGAAATTTCCGTGGGAAGCCTGAGGGGCCTGCCGCGGTTTTTGCAAGAAACAAGACGCCCCATTCGGGTCAAAACGCTATAACCGGAGAGACACATGGCTGAATCCGTTGTGAACATGGTGGAAATCGAACCGGGGATCATTCTGCTGAAAATGGAGGACAGGGTCCACCGGAACACCTTTTCCGCCGAATTGATATACGGATTAAAAGATGCGTTTGTCGCCATCGAATCAAACGATTCCTACAAGACGGTGGTGCTGACGGGATACGATAATTATTTTTGCTCCGGCGGTACCCAGGAGGGGCTGCTTGCCATCAACGAAGGAAAGGCGCAGTTTACTGAGGCAAATATCTACAGCCTGCCCCTGGCATGCAAGATCCCCGTTATATCCGCCATGCAGGGCCACGGCATCGGGGGCGGATTTGCCTTCGGGCTGTTCGCCGATTTTGTGGTCCTGGGAAGGGAAAGCGTATACACCACCAACTTCATGAAGTACGGGTTTACCCCGGGCATGGGATCCACCCTGGTGTTAACCGAAAAACTGGGGATCAGCCTTGCCGAGGAATTTTTATTCACCGCCCGGAACTTCAGGGGGGGCGAGCTGGAACAACGGGGGATTCCCTTCAAGGTGCTGCCCAGGGAAAAGGTGCTGCCCTACGCCCTGGACCTGGCCCGGGAGGTGGCGCAAAAACCGCGGGTTTCCCTGGTCACCCTGAAAGATCATATGGTGGCGTCTCTTCGGGAGAGACTGCCGGCCGTCATCGAAAAAGAACTGGCCATGCATGACACAACCTTTCATCTGCCGGAAACAAAAGAGCGGATCATGCGGTTGTTCGGGAAATAGTGAAGGAGGCGATACATCATGGGTACGGACGCAAAACAGATACTGGCTGCCTTGAAATCAGGGGCTATCAGCATTGAAGATGCCGCATCCGGTATTTTAAAGGGCCGGCGTCAGGGGACTGCCCCCCCGAAAGCACCCGTGGACGTGCCGCAGGCAGGCCGTATCCCCCTTGAAAGGATTGCGGGCGGTTATCACAAGGTCATCATCGCGCGTCCCGGAAGCATTGACGATCTTAAAATTGTTGCCACCCGGCCACAGGCCTTGGGCACCCATGAGGTGCGCATCGCCGTTAAAGCCTTTTCCCTGAATTTTGCGGATCTCCTGTGTACCAGGGGGCTTTACCCCAATATGCCGCCGTATCCCTTCACCCCCGGACTGGAAGTTGCCGGTATCGTTGCCGGTGTGGGGGATGCCGTGCAGTCCTTTAAGCCCGGTGACCCCGTGGTGGCCATGCCGGGCAGCGGCATGGGCGGCCATGCCACCCTGGTCACCTGCCCTGCGGAGCAGGTCTTCCACAAGCCGGACGCCCTCTCTTTTGAGGAGGCCTGTTCCCTGCCCGTGGTGGCCATTACCATGATGGTGGCCTTTGACAAAGCCCGGGTGCAGTGGGGGGAACGCATCCTTATCCAGACCGCAACCGGCGGAACGGGCCTGATGGCGGTCCAGTTGGCCAAGTATTACGGTGCCGTTATATTTGCCACGGCAGGGTCCGACCAAAAGCTTGAGTATCTGGAAAATTTGGATGTTCCCCACCGGATCAACTATCTAAAAACGGATTTTGAGGCGGAAATCCAGAGGCTGACCTCCGGCCAAGGCGTGGATGTGGTCATCAACACCCTGCCCGGAGATGCCATCCAGAAGGGGTTGAACTGCCTCTCCCCGGAAGGCCGTTACATTGAACTTGCCATGACGGGTATCAAATCCGCCAAAACCATAGACCTGTCAAAACTCACCAATAACCAGACCTTCTACAGCATCGATCCGGGGCGGTTGAAACGAAAAGACGTCATCCGGGATCATTTTAATGAGGTAATCCGGCTGGCCAATCACGGCATTCTCCGGGCCACCATCTGCAAAACTTTTTCCCTGGAATACATAAAAGACGCCTACAGGTATCTGGAGAACAGGAAAAATATAGGCAAAATCGTCGTAACGGTGCCGGATACGTTGATGTATAAAGAACCTGCGGCACCCTCTGGAAAGGCTGCACAGGCATCTTTGATCCTCCCGGATGTTGCAGAGGCAAAAGGGGACAGGGATGCACGGTCCGTGGCCATCATCGGCATGTCGGGAAAGTTTGCCGGGGCCGAAGATGTGAATCGGTTCTGGGACAACCTGGCCGCAGGAAAGAACAGCATCAGGGATGTCCCGGAGTGGCGGTGGGATACGGACACCCCGGTTGATCTGGGCACAGGAGAGGGCGACGAGGGACAGATATACTGGAAACGGGGCGGATTTTTAGAGGATATCGACAAATTCGATCCCCTCTTTTTCAATATTTCCCCGGCAGAAGCCGAATATATGGATCCCCAGCAACGCCTGTTCCTGGAAGAATCCTGGAAAACCCTGGAGGATGCAGGCATTGCCCCGGAAATGCTTTCCGGCAGGAAATGCGGGGTCTTTGTGGGCGTGGGCAAAGGCGATTATCTCGGGGGGCGTGCGGCATCCTTTGACCGGGTAAACGCCAACCGCCTCATGGGGACCGCCCCAGCCATCCTGGCGGCACGCATCTCTTATCTTTTGAATCTCACCGGCCCGAGCATTGCCATTGATACGGCATGTTCTTCCTCACTGGTTGCCATCCACCAGGCCTGCCAGAGCATCGTGAACGGCGAATGCGACATGGCCCTGGCAGGTGGGGTCTGCCTTTTGACCACAAAAGAGTTGCTGGTTATGGCCGGCAAGGCCGGGATGCTGTCGCCCACGGGGCAATGCCATACTTTTGACAATGATGCCGACGGATTCGTTCCCGGCGAGGGCGTTGGCGTTCTTCTCCTGAAGTCTTTGCCCGAGGCGGTGCGGGACGGGGATGTCATCCACGCCGTGATCCGCGGCGGCGGCTTTAACCAGGACGGCAGGACAAACGGTATCACGGCCCCCAGCGCCAAATCCCAGATGGCGCTGGAAAAAGAGGTCTATGACCGCTACGGGATTGATCCTGGCGCCATAAGCTATGTGGAAGCCCACGGCACGGGCACCAAGCTGGGAGATCCCATTGAGGTGTCCGCCCTGTCCCAGGTATATCGCGGCTATACGGACAAACGGCAGTATTGCGCCATCGGATCGGTAAAAACCAATATCGGCCATGCCATGGCCGCGTCAGGGGTGGCAAGCGTCATCAAGGTGGCCCTGGCCCTGACCCGGAAACAACTGCCCCCTTCCATCAATTTCCAACGGGAAAACGAGCATATCAAGTTCAAGGACAGTCCCTTTTTCGTGAATACGGAACTTCGGGACTGGCAGGTTGAAAAGGGATCTTCCCGGCGGGCGGCCGTCAGCTCCTTTGGGTTCAGCGGCACCAATGTGCATATGGTCCTGGATGAATACAAAGAAGAGTATAAGGAAGAGGCAACTGCATCCGGTGCAGAGCATGGGCCGGCCATTTTCGTTCTCTCTGCCAAATCCCGGGAGCGCCTGAAGGCCTATGCCGGGAATATGGCGGCCTTTCTCGGCCAAAGGGCGGATGGGAAGCGTCCCTCTTTACGGCTTGCGGATATTGCTTATACATCCCAGGTGGGCCGTGAGGCCATGGCCGAGCGGCTTGCCGTTGTCGCCACATCCCTGGACGATCTGCAGGATAAACTGGAACGCTTTGCCGCTGGAGAAACGGATATCCACGGGATGTCCTGCGGCCGGGCGGAACGGGGGGCGGACTCCCTGTCCGAAAACACCCTGAAGGCTGCGGTGCGGGACTGGGCCGATCAAGGAAACGGCTCCGAACTGATACGCCTTTGGACCGGCGGCACGTCTGTGGACTGGCAGGTGCTGTACCCGCACCGGACGCCAAGACGGGTCAGCCTGCCCACCTATCCCTTTGAAAAAGAGCGCTACTGGATGACGGATGATGCCGGAAAACCAGCTCCGGTTGACGGGTTACGGAGGCATCTGCTGCGCCATCCGCTGATGCATGAAAATACCTCCGATCTTACAGAGCAGCGCTTCAGTGCCACGTTTACAGGCGAAGAGTTCTTTTTGGCGGATCACCGCATTGGCGGCAGACCGATGCTGCCCGGGGCCGCTTACCTGGAAATGGCCCGGGCCGCGATTGTTCAGGCATCGGCTGTTCCGGCAGATGAACCGGTTAAGATCTCATGTAAAAATGTGGTATGGGCAAGACCTGTCACCGTGGAAAAAGAACCGGTTGAATTACATATCAGCCTTTTCCCCGAAGAGACGGGGGAGGCCGGAGACATTGGCTGGGAGGTCTGGTCTTCCGGGAATGCGGACCTTTGCCGTGTGGTCCATAGCCGGGGTACGGCCCGTGTTGACAGGGCTTTTGATCCTGTTGCCGGCAGCCTGTCCGGCATGGAAGACATCCGGTCGCGCTGCAGTATTCATAAAGCTCATGATGCACTTTACGGTACCGGGGTCAACGGCTCTGCCCCTGCAAGTTTTATGTGCATTAATGAACTGTTTGTAAATGAAAACGGTGAAGAGGCCCTGGCCCTCCTGGAACTGCCCGCACATCTGGATGACACCTTCGGTACTTACGGCCTGCATCCCAGCCTGTTGAACGGCGCCTTTGAAACCTGCGTGTTCGGCCTTCATCCTGAAATCGCCCAAGGGGAAACGGTGCTCAGTCTTTTCGAACAAGGAGAGGCTGCGGTGCCCTATGCATTGGAAGAAATTGACATACGTGAATCCCTGCTGCCGAAACGATGCTGGGCCCATGCCGTTCTCATCGGGGACGGGGATGTAAAGACCTTTGATATTAGCCTGTTTGATGAAGCGGGCAACCTGCTTGCCCGGCTGGACCGGTTTGCGGCCCGGGCGCTGCCCAGGGGAAAAAATGTGTCTTTAACGGCTGCCTCAGAAGGAAGAAAGACGGTCTTCCACCCGATGATCGACAGGGTGACAATTGACAATGAAGCGGCGGTTTTCTTCAAGCGCTTCACCGGAGACGAATTCTACTTCACCGATCATGTGGTGGCGGGCAAACGGGTGCTGCCGGGTACCGCATATCTGGAAATGGTGCAGGCCGCCGTTACCCAGGCCGCTGGGATGAATGAGGAAACGGACGTCACACCGGTGATGATATTGGAAAATGTGGTCTGGACCCGGCCTGTGGTGCAGGATACCCACCCCGTGGATGTGCATCTCAGGCTTGACCGGCACACCCTTGATGCCACCGCCGGCACCACCGCTAAAATGGGATATGAGATTTTTACTCCCTCGGCAGGTGACCGCAAGGCTGTGGTTTACAGCCGTGGCTCCGTCTTGACAGACATTGTTGAAAAAATTCCTGCACTGAAAATTTCAGAGCTTAAATCCCAATGCAATCAACACCGGGTGAGCGCTGATACATGCTACCATGCCTTTGAAAATATCGGTCTCACTTACGGTCCGGGCCACAGGGGAATTGACACCCTTCATGTGGGAGAGGGGCAGGTACTGGCCCGCCTGGCGCTGCCGGAAGCCGTGTTTGAAACGCAAGGGTCCTTTACCCTGCATCCCGGCCTGATGGATGCCGCATTGCAGGCTGCCATCGGTTTGATGATCGGTCCGGATATGGAAACGACCGATGCCTTTGATTTGAAGCCTGCCGTACCTTTCGCCCTGGAGCGTTTGGAAATATACGGCCGGTGCCCCTCTGCCATGTGGGCCCATGTCAGGCATGACCAAGCCTCCGATAACGGGGTGCAAAAGATCGATATCGATGTGTGCGACGATACGGGACGGATCTGTGCCAGGCTGAAGGGCTTTGCCACCAAAACCTTCAAAGACCCTGCCACCGGCACCTTACTGCTGGCACCCGCATGGCAGGAAAACGCCGTGGATGCTGAGGCTGCGCCTGTCAAATACGAGGGGCAGGTTGTCTTCCTGGTGGATGACTTTCGGGAACAGGCTGACGCTGTCAGACATGCGTTGCCGGACGCGGCCGTTATTTTGCTGACCTCTAAAAAGAAACAGATCGGCGGCAGGTTTGAGACCTATGCGCTTCAGCTGTTCACTGAAATACAAAAGATAGTCCGGGAAAAATCAGCGGGTACTCAGTTGGTTCAGCTTGTGATTCCCGGTGGCGGTGAAAATTATCCTTTCACCGGGCTTGCCGGATTGTTGAAAAGTGCGCAAATGGAGACTTCCACGCTTTGCTGCCAGACCATTGCGCTGGACGGGACGCCTGACATTATCCCGGAACTGCTCCGGGATAATGCCGGATGTCCCGGGGACCAGATGATCCGCTACGCGGATGGCAAACGCCTGGTGGCGGGATTTGAATCCGCAGGCGAAACAGGGGCCTTAGACACACTGGAAACCACTGAAACAGCACATCCGTGGACAGACCGGGGCGTTTATCTGATCACGGGCGGGGCCGGCGGGCTGGGCCGCATCTTTGCAAGGGAAATCGCATCCCGGGTGACGGATCCTGCGATTATCCTGACCGGCCGGTCCGAACCCGGATCTTCGGTGGCCGCACTGCTGGCAGAGCTGGAAAAGATTGGGGCCCGTGCCGAATACCTGCAGGCGGACGTGGGCAAAAAGGCGGATGTGCGCAAGCTGATCAACGGCGTTGTTAAAACTTACGGCACCTTGAACGGCATCATCCATTCCGCCGGTATGATCCGGGATAACGTGATTGCCAAAAAAACACGGCAGGATGTAAAGGCGGTGCTGGCACCCAAGGTGGCGGGCCTGGCCAATATAGATGAGGCAAGCTGTGATCTGGCCCTTGATCTGTTTATCGTGTTCTCTTCCGCCGCAGGGGCCATGGGCAATATCGGGCAGGCCGACTATGCCTGCGCCAATGCGTTTATGGATGCCTATGCCGAATACCGCGACGGCCTGGTGGCCGCGGGCAGGCGGTCCGGAAAAACCCTGTCCGTGAACTGGCCCTTGTGGGAGAAGGGCGGCATGCGGGTGGACGATGAAACCTTAAAGCTGCTGAACATGAGCCTGGGGATGACCGCTCTGGAAACAAAGGCCGGTATTGCCGCGCTTTATCATTCCCTGGACCTGGATCTGGCCCGGACACTGGTGGCCCGGGGCAGGATCGCCAAGTTACGGCAAAAACTGCTTGCCCCAACCGCCCCTGCCGCCGCCGCAGCGCCTTCATCTGCGGATAATGATGTCCAGAGCCTGTCTGCAGCCGTTACAAGACGCCTGGCTTTAGCGGTGTCAAAGATGATGAAAATCCGGATCGAGAAAATAGATCCGAAAGAGGAACTGGGCAGCTACGGATTCGATTCCATTTCCCTGACCGAATTAACCAATACCATAAACGAACTGTGGGGGCTTGAACTTCAGCCCACGCTTTTTTTCGAGTACCCGACCCTGGAAGGGTATGCCGCCTATCTCATGGATGCCCATGCATCGGAGCTGGCCCCGCAATTTGCAGGTACAAAAGATCCTGAAAAGGGGCCTGAACCGGGCACGCATACCCGCGCGCCGGCCCCGGAGAGAACGCGGGCGCGTTTTATTTCCCAGAGAGCCACACAACAGGATAAGGCCAAAGCTGATACTTCCGTTGCCATCGTAGGGATCAGCGGCAGGTTCCCCATGGCAGAAGATGTGGATGCCTTCTGGAAAAACCTGGAAGAGGGAAGGCATTGCATCACCGAAATTCCCGAAGACCGGTGGGACTGGCGGCGGTTTGCCGGGGATGCGCCGGACGGGGACACCGGCGTCAGATGGGGCGGTTTTATCGACGGAGTCGGTGATTTCGACCCCATGTTTTTCGGTATCTCCCCCAGGGAAGCGGAATTGATGGATCCCCAGCAGCGGCTGATGATGCTCTATGTCTGGAAGGCCCTGGAAGATGCGGGCATTGCACCGGGAACGCTGTCCCAGACCCCCACCGGGGTGTTTATCAGCCCGGGGTTGAACGAATACATGCATCTGCCCGGGTTCCCCCAAAATGACCCTTACGCCCCCATGGGCCTTGCCATTTCCGGCATCCCCAACCGCATTTCCTACGTGCTCAACCTGCGCGGTCCCAGCGAATATTGCGAGACGGCCTGTTCCTCCGCCCTGGTGGCCCTGCACCGGGCCATTGCCGCCATGCGCATGGGGGAATGCGAGCAGGCGATTCTCGGTGCCGTCAACCTGCTGCTGTCACCGGACGGCTTTGCCGGCGTCAATGCCTTCGGTCATCTGAGCCCCCATGGAAAACCCAAGTCCTTTCAGGCGGATGCCGACGGATACGTGCGCAGCGAAGGGGTGGGGGCCATGATCATTAAACCCCTGGACAAGGCCGTCCGGGACAATGACCGGATCTACGCCGTCATTAGGGGCACCGGCATTGCCCACGGCGGCAAGGGCATGTCCCTGACCGCTCCTACGGGCAGCGGGATGAAAGCTGCCATGGCACAGGCCTTCCGCACCGCCTGTGTGAATCCCGGAACCATCTCCTATATCGAGGCCCACGGCACCGCCACCCCCATGGGGGATGCCGTGGAGATCAATACCCTGGCATCGGGATTTAAAGAACTCTCCGGCAAGACGAAAGAAGGCCCTGATGCTCAAACACCTGTATATATCAGCAGCCTGAAACCGTGCATCGGGCACGGGGAGATCGTCTCCGGCATGGCCGCCCTGATCAAGGTGGTGATGGCCCTCAAGCACAAAATCATCCCGGGTCTTCCGGGGTTTAAAACATTGAACCGGAATATCTCCCTTTCGGGCAGCCGGTTTGACATCACTGCCGAAAACCATCCCTGGGATGTCCTCTCCGATGCCGACGGCAGGCCCGTACCGCGCAGGGCCGCCATCAACAGCTACGGCTTCGGCGGCGTCAACGCCCATGCGGTGATCGAAGAGTATGTGGACAAAAAGGCTGCGGCAGATAAAATTACGGCCGGCAGGACGGATGCCCAGGCACCGCACGTGTTTCCCCTTTCGGCAAAAAGCCCGGAGCGGCTGACGGTTTACGCCAGAAATCTGGCGGCATTCCTGGCCGACAATGATGTCCGCCTCGCTGATGCCGCCCGCACGCTTCAGACAGGACGGCAGGCAATGGAATACCGCATGGCCCTGGTTGCCGAAAACAAAGACGCTTTGGTGGAGGCACTGCGCACTTTTGCTGAATCAGAGGCTGGCAACGATGGCCTTGACATTGATGCACTGATTTTTACCGGGGAGGCAGAACAGGAAAACACCCTTGCTTCATCGGGAGATGCCCCTGGAACGGATAAGGCCCTGGCCGAAAAAGACCTTCACAAACTGGCCGAATACTGGGCCAACGGATACGAGGTGCCTTGGTCATTGCTTTATGAAGAGGGGGGCAATAACACACCCGGGGAAAGGATCTCTTTACCGGGCTATCCCTTTGATACCCGCCGCTGCTGGATTGAGATCGCAGATGACAGGCCAACGGATGCCTCCGCCGGTGACGCCGGGCAGAAAAAAGAGGCCGGCGCCTGTGCCGTTCCCGCCCCCGGCGAGAGTGTCCGGGATTGGCTGATACGCACCCTGTGCCGGATGCTGAAACTTTCCCAAGATGAGATCGGGCCGGATCAGCCCCTGGGGCAGATCGGATTTGACTCCTACAGCGGGATGCGGCTGATCAACCGGATAAAAGATGCCTATGGCCTGACGGTATCACCCGACGTGTTGCTGGAATACAATACGGTGGCCGCCCTTGCCGCCTACCTTGCAAAAGAGGCGGATGCCTCGCAGTTACCCGGAAACGGTTCCGGTGATCCCGATCAAGATAAGACGCCCGATGAGGGCTTGAATCCGGACGATATTAATCCCGATGAATTGAGCCCCGGTGAATTGAGCCCCGGTGAATTTAATCCGGAGGACGTGAATCTCGACGAATTATCCGAATCAGAGCTGGACCAGCTGCTCAAGCAGCATCTCAGTGATGAGTAGCACGCTGTAAAACGATAATCCTGTGGCGCCGTAGGCCCGGGTCTTTGGACTGAACCAGAGTATACAGGAGCTGAAAATGAGCCATAATATAGATGTTTCCCAGATGAGCAGAGCGCAGAAGCAGGCCATGCTCAAAGCATTGTTGGAAAGAAAAAAGCGGAAAGACTCCTATTATCCGTTGTCTTCAGGGCAAAAAGGACTGTGGTTTCTCCAGAAGATGAACCCGGAAAGCCATGCCTATAATGTGCCCTGTGCCTTTACCCTTAAAGGGATTGTTGATGAAGGGGCGCTGGCACGGACATTTAATGTGCTGGCAGACCATCATCCCATTCTCAGGACCGTGCTGAAAACCGATGATACGGGAGAACCCTGCCAGTCCGTGGCCTATAAAAAAACCATTGAGGTCAAAACAAAATCCATCGCCCACCTTTCGGAATCCGCGATCGAACCGTTCTTAAGGCAGGTGGCCCGCGAACCTTTCGATCTTGACACAGGCCCGCTTTTCAGGGTCTATCTTTTCACGCGCTCGGAAACTTGCGCCGTTCTGCTTGTAAACTTCCATCACATTATTTTTGACGGCAGTTCCCTGCCCGTTTTTTTAAATGATTTTATATCCATATACAGGGCGGAACTGGCTGGCGAACATGCCGATGTCGCCCCCCAAAAGGCCTCTTTTGCCGAGTATGTCCACTGGCAGCAGGATATGCTGGCAGGCGAAGAGGGAAAGACCCACAAAACCTATTGGCTCGACAGATTATCCGGTGACCTGCCGGTGCTGAACCTGCCTGAGGATATCAAACCGGGCGGCGAAGACAGCAACACGGCCGGCTGTGACACCCTCAAAATGGAAATTACCACTGAGTTGTCCCGGGCGCTGCGTGATGTTGCCGCGGACCATAAGGTCTATCTGTTTACCGTGCTGCTCAGTGCCTTTCAGGTGTTGCTCCACAGATACACGGAACAGGATGATATTATCACCGGGGTTCCCATGGCCGGGCGAAACCGCACAGGATTTGAAGAACTGATCGGTTATTTTATAAATATGGTGCCGATCCGTGCCGACCTGTCGGAGGATATCACCTTTACCGAATTGATGCGCCAACTTCACGACGCTGCCATGGGGGCGATGACGCACCAGGAGTATCCATTTCCTGAAATGGTCAAATCCCTGAGGGAAAAAGGATGGACGGACAGCGGCAACAATCCGCTGTTCCAGACCAGTTTTGTGCTTCAAAACTGGGCCAAAGGATTTGAAAAAAACGGTACCGATGCAAACGGTGAGAACTGTGGTTTCACACTGGAACCGATACTGGGCATCCAGCAGGAGGAGGATTTCAATCTGGCATTGGAGGTCCTGGACCTCGATGCATTCCAGTTTTTCTTTAAATACGATGCCTCTTGTTACCGGCCGGATACCATCGCGCGCATGGCGGCCCATTTCAAATGCCTGCTTCAGGCCATTGCTGAAAATCCGGACCAAAGAATTTCCCGGCTGCCGCTGTTTACGGCTTCCCATCGCCGGGAGATCCTTGAGGACTGGAACGATACGAAAACACAATTTCCGGACGGGACCTGTCTGCACCAGCTCATTGAGGCCCAGGCGGAAAAAACACCTGAGGCAACGGCACTCATCTGCGGTGATGAGGAACTTACCTATGCCGCGTTGAACGAACGTGCCAATCAGGCCGGCAGATATCTACGGGAGACGGGGGTTACGCCCGGCACCCGGGTGGCCATATGCATGGAACGGTCCGTGGATATGATCGTCGGGATACTGGGCATATTAAAGGCCGGCGGTGCCTATGTCCCTGTGGACCCGGTATACCCGGCAGACCGTATCCGGTATATGCTGGATGATTCGGCGGCACAGGTCATTGTAACCGAGATACAGCGCCTGGACGCGTTGCCCGAGCATGACGCAAAGGTCATCTGCCTGGACGCCGAAGCCTCTGCCATCGGCAGGGAAAAAGGTGCGAACCTGTCCTGCGGCGTCACCGCCGAAGACCTGGCCTACGTGATTTACACCTCCGGCTCCACGGGAAAACCCAAAGGGGTGATGATCCGGCACAGGGGGCTTCCCAACCTGGCCCAGGCCCAGATCCGCCTGTTCGGTGTTAAATCCTCATCAAGGGTGCTGCAGTTCGCCTCCATGAGTTTTGACGCCTCCATTTCGGAAATCGCCATGGCGCTTTGCGCGGGGGCTGCGCTCTGCCTGGCCTCCAAAGCGGAGTTGATGCCAGGGGCGGCACTGGAAGAAACCCTGGTCCGTCATGCCATCACCCATGTGACGCTGCCGCCCACCGCCCTGGCCGTTATGAGGCCCGAAACGCTTTTTGCCCTTTCCACCATCGTTGTGGCCGGCGAAGCCTGTCCGCCCGAGCTTGCCCGTCTCTGGTCAAAAGGCAGGGTGTTTATCAATGCCTACGGCCCCACCGAATCCACGGTCTGTGCGTCTGGCATGCGGTACGAGGGCAGCCCATTACAAACAGGCCGCTTACCCATAGGCCGCCCCATAGCCAATACACAGCTTTATATCCTGGACCGCCATCTCCAGCCGGTACCGGTGGGGGTGCCCGGTGAATTGCATATCGGGGGGGTGGGACTGGCCAAGGGCTATTTGAACCGTCCGGATCTCACCGATGAAAAATTCATTCCCAATCCCTTTGCAACGGATGATATCGGAGAGGACAGCCGCATATACAAAACCGGCGACCTTTGCCGGTATCTGCCCGACGGCAACATTGAGTTTTTAGGGCGTATGGACCACCAGGTAAAAATCCGGGGCTTCCGGATTGAACCGGGTGAAATCGAGGCGGTACTCAGGGCACACGGGCAGGTCAAGGATGCCGTGGTGGACATCCGGTCCTCCGGGAACGGTGACCGTCAACTGGTGGCCTATGTGACGCCGGACGACACGGGATCACTGCCCACCCAGAGCGAACTGCGGGCCCATCTGACATCTGAGCTGCCGGATTTCATGATCCCGGCCCCCTTCGTATGGCTGAAGTCCATGCCCCTGACCCCCAACGGGAAAATCGACCGCAAGGCGTTGCCGGCACCGGATCCGTCCATGATCCGGGAGCAGGCCTTTGCCCCGCCGGAAACCGAGACCCAGAAGATTCTGGCCGGGATTTTCAGTGAGGTGCTGAAAACGGACAATGTGAGCATCCATGACGATTTTTTCATGATGGGCGGGCATTCCCTGCTGGCCACCGTTGTGATTTCCCGCATTCAAAAGGCGTTCAAAACGGAACTGCCCATCACCGGCATGTTCAATTTTCCCACCATTGCCGGCCTGAGCCGCCATATAGAAGCGCTAACCCGGACACAATCGGCGGCATACAATGACATTGTCCCGGTTGACCGGGGCAGGCCCCTTGCGCTGTCTTTCGGTCAGCAGCGGCTGTGGTTCCTGGACAAATTCGAAGGGGGAGAATTTGCCTCCTACAATGTACCCATTGCCTTCCGGGTGACCGGGGAAATCGATGTGCCTGCGGTCAACCGCGCCATCAACGAAATCATACGGCGCCACGAGATCCTAAGGACGGTTTTCCAAGATCCCTTGAACGGTTCTGTTGGGGAGAAGGAAACGGGTGAAGATGCCGTCCCCCGCCAGGTGATCCTGCCGGAATTGAAGGTCGGCCTGACCCTGGTGGACATCGCGGAGCTGCCAAAAAAAGAGCGGGAAGAAGAAGCTGCCCGGATCGTTTCCGGGGAAAGCATCACCCCCTTTGACCTGTCCAAAGGCCCCCTGATCCGCGCCGCCCTTATCCGGATGGATACAGGGGAACACCTACTGATGGTGACCCTGCACCACATCGTCTTCGACGGCTGGTCCGTGGGGGTCTTTTTCAGGGAATTCGAACAGCTCTACGGGGCATTTGTCTTGGACAAGCCATCCCCCCTCACCGATCTTTCGATCCAGTACGCGGATTTCGCCGTCTGGCAGCGGGAGACCCTCAAAGGGGGAGAACTGGCCCGCCAGTTAACATACTGGGAAAACCACCTGGCAGGTATTCCCCTGTCAACGGAATTGCCCACGGACCGTCCCCGCCCGCCGGTGCAGACCTTCAACGGCGGCTTTGTCCCGTTCACCATCGGCCCTGAGCTGACCGCCCGGCTGACCGCCTTGAGCCGTAAATCAGGTGCGACCCTTTTCATGACCCTGTATGCGGCATTCGCCACCCTGTTGTCACGTTACAGCGGCAAAACAGATATTGTGATCGGCTCGCCTGTGGCCAACCGCACCCACATCCAGACGGAACCCCTTATCGGATTTTTTGTCAACACCCTGGCCTTGCGGGCGGATCTGAGCGAAGATCCCGGATTCTCAGATTTCCTTTTGCGGGTGAAGGACAACGTGCTTGCGGCATACGAAAACCAGGACCTGCCCTTTGAGCGGCTGATCATGTCCGATGTGCTGAATGTCGAGCGCAGCATGAGCCAGTCCCCGCTGTTCCAGGTGATGTTTGACTTGTACAATGTGTCCGGCGGGGCGTCCGGCGGCGCTGGCGGACGATTCGAGACAGGGGGGCTGAATTTCTCCCCCTATGACATTGACTATGACGTGGCCAAGTTCGACCTGACCCTTTCCATGATCACGGAAGCGGACCGGATTACGGCCAGGTTCCAGTACAACAGCGATTTGTTCGACCGGAGCACCATTGAAAGGAGCGTCGGACATTTCACGGCACTTCTGGCTGACATTGTCGAGACGCCGGACAAGTCACTGTCCAGGCTTTCCATTCTACCCCGGGCGGAAAAACAAATGCTTTTGACCGCCTTCAACGACACATCGGCGGATTTCCCCGATGATGTGCTGATCCATGAGGTGTTTGAGGCAAATGCAAGGCAAATCCCCGATGCACAGGCCGTTGTATTCCAGGACCAGGTGCTGACCTACCGCGAACTCAATGACCGGGCAAACCGGACGGGGCATTACCTCAAGAAACTGGGTGTGGGACCCGATGTCCTGGTGGGACTGTACATGGAACGGTCCTTTGAGATGATCACGGGTGTGCTGGGAATATTGAAGGCCGGCGGTGCTTACGTCCCCCTGGACCCCTCCTATCCCGCGGACCGCATCGCCTATATCATGGATGATACCAACGCCCCGATCATTCTGACCCAGGAGAGGCTGCTTTCATCCCTGCCGGACACCCAGGCCAGGCCGGTGTGCATGGATAAAGACTGGGACCACATGAAAACGGAATCGCCGGAAAACGTGGTGAACGAAACCACCCCCGGCCATATGTGCTATGTGATCTATACGTCCGGCACCACGGGCCGGCCCAAAGGGGTCATGATCGAGCATCGCTCCGTGTGCGCCAGGCTTTCGTTCTGGCAGGAAATTTACGGGCTTTCCCCCAAAGATGTGGCCGTTCATTATAGGCCCTACAGCTTTGACGGCTCCATTGAAGAGTATCTTTTGCCCCTGTGGGTGGGGGCGAAGTTTATCATGGCCCCCAGCAACATCGCCGTGACGGACAATATCGCGGACTACCTGATCAATACCATAAACACCTACGGCATCACCAAGATCAACATGCCCCCCGTCCTGCTGGACGTGTTCCTGATGGAACTCAAGCGAACCTGTGTTAAAAAGGTGAAAAGCCTGCACACCGTCGTCAGCGGCGGGGATAAGCTCACCGCGGACATCGCCCTCAAATTTGAGTCTCTATTTGATACAGCGAACCTCTACAACACCTATGGCCCCACCGAGAATTCAATTGATTCTTTGAACTGGCGGTGTGATATGGCACAGGGCAAGGGGCGCGTACTTCTGGGCAAATCCATTGCCAATACCAAATCCTATATCGTGGACGGTAACGGGGCACTTGTCCCCTTAGGGGTCCCCGGGGAATTGGTGGTCAGCGGCATCGGCCTTGCCCGGGGATACCTGAACCGCCCGAATCTCACCCGGGAGGTTTTTGTATCCAATCCTTTCAGTGACAGGCCCGGAAGCCGCCTCTACAAGACAGGGGATCTTTGCCGCTGTCTTCCGGACGGCAACATTGAGTTTCTCGGGCGGATCGACCACCAGGTGAAGATCCGGGGATTCCGCATTGAGCTGGGGGAGATCGAGTCTGTGCTCAGCCGCCATGAACTGGTGAACGAAACCGTTGTCCTGGCCAGGGAAGACCAGCCGGGGAACAAACAGCTTGCCGCCTATGTGGTTCCCATTGATCCGGATCTGCGCCCCGAAGAGGCGGATGTCCGGGCGTTCCTGAGAACCATTCTGCCGGATTATATGATCCCTGCCTTCATCGTTTTCATGGACGAACTGCCGTTGACCCCCAACGGTAAAATAGATCGCAAAGGTCTGCCTGCACCGGTGCTGTCCAGTGCGGGAAGCGCCTATGCGGCACCTAAGACCGCCAACGAAAAGATCCTGGCCCAGATATGGTCGGAAACCCTCGGGGTGCCCCAGGTGGGGATCAACGACAATTTCTTTTCCCTGGGCGGGGATTCCATCATCAGTATCCGGATTATTTCCAAGGCATCGGACAAGGGGCTTTCCTTTACCGTCAAGCAGATTTTTGAACATCAGACCCTTGGCGAACTCGCCAGGGCTGCCGGTGTCAGAAGGCATATTACGGCGGAGCAGGGTGTCGTGACGGGGAACGTTCCGCTGACACCGATGATGGAACGTTTTTTCTCACCCCCCTGTGCCGATCCCCACCATTTCAACCAGTATCTGGTTGTCCGGATTTCCGATACATGGGATACGGCCGTTCTGGGGGAGGTGTTTTCCGCCATACTGGCACAGCATGACGCCCTCAGGCTCCAATTCACACAAAAAGACGGTGCCTGGACCGCCGCCTTAGCGGATGTGGCACCGGATGCAGGCGCTGCTCTGCTATCGGTTTCAGACCTGTCCCAGGTGGCTTCCGGGGAGCGCATGGCTGCCATGCAAGCGCGTATCAAATCCCATCAGGACGCGTTTGATCTTGATACGGGGCCCCTGTTGAAAGCCGTTTTATTCCGGACGGGAGAAGGGAAGAATTATCTGTGGGTCATTGTCCATCATCTGGCCGTGGACGGTGTTTCATGGCGGATTTTCATGGAGGATTTTGAACGGTTGTGCGTGATGGCGGCCAATGGTGAGGCGATTTCACTCCGGCCGAAAACCACCTCTTTGAAAACATGGGCTTCCCGTTTAACCGCGTACGCCGGGTCAGATGCCCTGATGGCGCAAAAGGCGTATTGGCTGAAACAGACAGGTACCCTGCCGCTGCCGGCGGACCACCCCTTTGACCCATCCGTCAACACCAAGGAAAATGCGCAAACCCTGACCCTTAACCTGTCAGAAGAGGATACCCATATCCTTCTTCACAAGGCCCCCGATATCTACGGGGCCCGGACAGATATACTGCTCCTGTCAGCGCTTTTCAAGGCCCTCTGTAGGTGGACGGGACGGTCACAGGCCCTGATCGGCCTGGAAGGCCACGGAAGGGAAGACCTGGGCGCAGAGGACCGGGTTGGAAATGATCTGTCCGGCGATATCGACCTGTCCAAAACCATGGGTTGGTTCACCAGCTTTTTCCCCCTTTTGCTGTCGACGGATGAGGAACAGGGGATTTCGGAGACGGTTGCCGCCGTCAGGGCACAGGTGGAAGCCATCCCCAACCGGGGCATCGGTTACGGTGTCCTGCGCTATATGGCTTCGGATCCCGGTATAAAAACGGCGCTCAGTGCTCTACCGTCCCCCCAGGTTATTTTCAACTATTTCGGTCAGATCGACGAAGTCTTTGCCGGCGGGGAAGTGGCCTTTGAGCGGGTTGGGTTTTCCGAGAGTCCCGGCAGAACACGGCAGAACATGATTGACATCGGCGGCGGTGTGATCAACGGCAGGCTTCAGATTTCCGTGTCATACTGCAGAAAAATCCATGAGGCTGACACCATCCGGCGTGTCACAGATGATTTTGACACGGCACTGCACAGACTTATCCACGGGGCGTACGGCCAAAAACAGGCGTTCACCCACAAAGCCTTTCCCCAGTTTCCCGAGTTGATTTACCTGAATAAAAGCACCGTCGGGCCGCCGGTGTTCTGGATTCACGGCGGGCTTGGCGGGGTCGGGGCCTATGTAAAGCTGGCCCGGAGAATCCAACGGCCCTTTTACGGCATCCAGGCCAGGGGATGGATGACAGACCGGGCCCCGTTAGAAGGCGTCCGCAAGAAAGCCGCATACTACCTGCGTATAATAAGGGCTGTCCAACCCGAAGGCCCGTATTACCTGGGGGGGTACTCCTACGGCGGCAAGGTGGCCTACGAGATGACCCGTCAACTGCAGCAAATGGGTGAATCCGTGGCATCTATCGTCATGCTCGATTCAAGACTTCTTCCGGACGCTGCACCCGGTGAAACGCCTTCCCCGGTCAACAGGAAAGAGGTGATGTTCCAGGCTGTCAATGCCGTATTGTACGAAGCAACGCTCGCCCGCCCGGATAAGATGGCAGATGTAATGATCCATCGCGATGAGCTGGATACGGGGGTAAGCGATGAGCTGTTTATGCAGGCCCTCTGCGAACACCCGAAAACGCTGGCCATATTCAAAACCTGCGAAAAGGCGGCTATCCAGATCCGGGGCATTGCCGAGACCATAGAAAAAGGCCGGGAAGACGCATATATTGTAAAGCCCCTGCCCAATCCGGACGCCGTGACCTGTCAATTTTTCCGGGATAAGAGCGGGGTGATGTACGGCAGTATGGCCCCATATTTTTCCTTTGAAGCACAGTCGTCAAATAATCAGATCGGAAATTGTGACTTATGGGAAAAGCACATTCCGGATTTTCGTCTGACGGATGTGGATTCCCCCAACCATATGGCCATGTTGACGGACCCTGATTCTTTTGAGGCGATCGCCAAAGACTGCGAGCAGTTTTATCAGGTAAACAGGATTTTCGAACCCATTTTGAATTAAACCGAGCAATTAAAAATACTTGTAAAGGAGGGTGTATGAAAAGCGTGAGAGTGTTGAAGGCCGTATTGATGGTGACCCTGCTGCTGTGGGGGCACGTAATGGCAGGTGCCTGGGCCGGTGACCAGCCCCTGGTCAGCATCCCGGGTCTTGGAGATATCCAGGGCAGCTATGAACAGATCTCACTTCCCGACGGAAGTGTCAAAATAATTCAGCATTTCAGCGCCATTCCCTATGCCGAACCCATGACACCTGAGAACCGCTGGATGCCTTCGGTAAAAAAGAAACCTTTTGCAACCAATCCCTACGATGCCACCGTTGCCTGCCCGGCCTGTCCCCAGTTGTCCCCGGAAAAAAATATCCAGGAGGATTGCCTTTATCTTCGGGTGGCGGCACCTGAAAATGCCGCACCCGGATCAAAGCTTCCGGTCATGGTGTTCATTCATGGCGGGGCCTTTATGACAGGCAGCGCGAACTCCGATTATTACAGGAGCGGTGCCAGTATCACCGCGCAAAAAGATGTGATTGTGGTGACCATCAACTACCGCCTGGGGATCCTTGGGTTCATGGTCCATCACGGGCAGGGGGGGACGGATACCAGCCACGGCAATTTCGGTATCGGGGACCAGAGACTGGCCGTCGAATTTGTAAAAGAATACATCGCGGCCTTCGGCGGTGATGAGAACAACATTACCATTTTCGGTGAAAGCGCCGGTGCCATGTCCATCGGTTTTCATCTCATGATGGAAAACCAGGATTACTTTGATGCCGCCATTATGCAAAGCAACCTCTACGGGCTGCCCTATCTCACCGAAAAGGAAAGTGCCGGGCTGGGCAAAAAGGCTCTGGAAGCGGCCGGATGCGACGATCTGGCCTGCATGCGGGAGAAATCATGGACGGATGTGATGCAGGTGGGCTCCGGCCTGACGGCCGGTGCCGTCAAGGACTTCGGTCTCAAAGGCATTTTTTGCTTCAAGCCGGTGATTCATGACCAGACCTTCGGTTTTAAAACACAGCCTGCCAACCATGTCCCGGAAAAGCCCGTGATTTTAGGCATCAACAGGAACGAAGGCCCGCTGATCGCATTGGGGATCATGGGCGATCTTTCCCAGAGCACGGGTATCAAGGATCTGACAGCCATGACGGAAGCCCAGTTAGACCAGTTGATCGCCATGCTGTTTAAAGAAAAAAACGCCCGGCGGATTCTTGAACCGACCAAGGCATTGTATCCGGCCTTCATGAAAGAATCGGAATGCAGTTTTATGCAGTCGCCGCCCAAGCCGAATCCCCCCGAGACCCCCACAAAATACTATACGCTGTTTACCCGGATATTGTCGGATATGGTGTTCACCACCGCCAACCTCAAATACGCCTATGATGCCACTTCTGGCGCCCATCCCCTATACGCCTATCATTTCACCCATGTGTCATCATGCGATCCCTGGCCCATCCTCCGGCCTCAATGTGCGGAATGTGTCTGCCATACGGCGGAGCTGCCTTACCTGTTCAGCTCATTTGCCGCCTTCAACCCGGAGTGCGGAAACCCCGACTCCTGGGCACGGATTACCCCCAGGGAGTACGGCCTGTCGGTGCGGATGATGGATTTCTGGACCCGGTTTGCCGCCCAGCGGAATCCCGGTGCCCCCTGGCCGGAATTTGCAGGCGCGCCTTATGCGGCCCAACTGCTTGACCTGAACATCACCCCCACGCCGGTGAAGGCAACGGTGGTGGGAGCGCAGACCTTTTATCAACTCTATGCACCGATTGTAGAATCGGAAAATATGTAAGGACACGCTGCCTGCCCCAGGCCGGACCCTAAGGGGCCTGGGGCAGGCGTATAACCCTATGGCTTTTTGCCTACAAGGACGGACCCATGCCGGGGGCGTTGCAAAGGGGAAAGATTATGACAGACAACATTCTCGAAGATATCAGCCGTTTCCTGTGTCAGGAGGCACCTTCATTTGAGGTCCTCCTGGATAAATACGGCGATCTGCCGTTTCGTGATATCACAAGGATTGCCCTCAACGGGCAAAAACCGCTGTCCGACCCGCTGAAACAGGCGGTTTTAAATGCGGCGTCCAGGGTTTACGGCACGGATACCGCAGACGGCCTTCGCGGACAACTGGCGCAGAAACCCGTATTCAACACGGCCGAACATTTCGGGTTCTCCAACAGTTTTCTGCTTCATTCCAGTATTTTTACGGCCAACCTGGAGAAGGCCAGGTCCCATGCATACAATATCGTGCTGGCCTGCAGCAATATTTCATTCAAAGATCATTCCCAGCCGGCAACCATTGCCTGGAAAGGAGAGTCCGTCCGGCTGGTGTCTGTGAAACATTTGCGATGCTCCGTTTACACCGCACCGCCCGTTGACAGGGCGCGCTGGCCGGATATTCATGGGGATTTCCAACGCCTGATCCCTCACGATACCCTGCCGGTGTCAGGCTTCATGGACCAGATGAGCCGGATTAACACCACCTTATGGGAAAAGGCGTTCGGTGGGGATAACGGGTTTCCTGAACTGGTCTATTTAGCCCTGGAAGAGGTGGCCGCCCAATTGATCATAGATTCCATTGCGCACGAGGATGATCTGGCGGCATTCTGCTTTAACCCGGAACGGCTTTTGGTGTTGCTGGATACCTTTGAGGGGCTGCCCTACTGCTGGGAGGGGGAAACAAAAGGCACCCACCTGTTCTGGCACGATGTGGCAGGAAAAGCCAAATACCCGCTGCGGTTTGACGGCAGCAGGCATTTGACCGGCAGGGATGCACGGATTGAGCTCACTGCCGGTACTATCATTGAGAAACTCCGGGATAAAACACTGATCCCGGGATCTTTTCTATCCTATCTGATCCTGCTGCATCACAATGCCAGGATCTTCGGGGGGCCTTTGCAGATCCAGGTGATGCCGGAAATATGGCGGCGGTGGTGCGAAATGACGGGCATTGATCACGATACATCCGTGTCCGACGAATCGCAGATGTCCATGTTTTCCCTGCTGTTCAACCGGCAGTTCGCCCCCTTAAATTTTGATGATATTATTTCCCTGCCGGATGAAAAACGGCACCCCATGTTCCATCAGATGATGCAGGCCTATGACCGGCTGACCCCGAAAGACCTGTTGGCCCTTTTTGCATTTCCTGCAATCATCAGCCAGAAAAAAGAGCCGCATCCCTTTGCGCATCTTAAGGCGTACGGCGATCCCCGTGTGGTTGCCGAACATCTTAAATTGGACGAACGCATCGGCATACACATATAGACAAGATACCACGGCGAATATGGGGGCGGGCGCAGGTATATGAATACAGGAGTCAATCATGGCCCATAAAATAGATGTTTCCCGGATGAGCAGGGCCCAGAAGCAGGCCATGCTCAAAGAACTGATGAAGAAAAAGCGCAAAGCGGCTTATTACCCGCTGTCATCCGGCCAGAAGGGATTATGGTTTCTCCAGCGAATGAAACCGGACAGCCATGCCTATAATGTGCCCTGCGCTTTCAAACTGAAGGGAACCGTTGACGATGACGCATTAAAGCGGGCCTTTGCCGCCCTCACGGAGCGCCACCCCATCCTGCGGAGCGTATTCAAAACCACAGAGGACGGGGAACCCCTCCAGTCCGTCGCCTTTGCTCCAAAGCTTTTTTTCAGGACAGAATCCATCGCACACATGGAAGATTCCCGGATCGCACCTTTTTTAAGGACCATTGTCCGCACCCCCTTTGATCTTGAAAAAGGCCCGCTGTTTCGCGTCTATCTTTTCCGGCGTTCGGACACCGAGTCAATTCTGCTGGTGAACCTGCACCACATTATTTTTGACGGCAGTTCGTTTCCGGTGTTTGCAGATGAGTTGATGACCCTATACAGGGCGCAGGTGACGGGTGAAAATTTAAGGCTGCCTCATGTGAATGCGTCCTACAGCAGGTATGTGGCCTGGCAGCAGAAGATGCTGGCAGGTGATGAGGGCTGGGAACATAAGGCCTATTGGCTGGATGTGCTGTACGGGGATCTGCCGGTATTAAACCTGCCTGCGGACATGGGGCCGGCCGATGCCACAAAGACCGCCGCCGGGGGATGCGAGACCGTCAGACGCGAGATTTGCGCGGATCTGACCCGAAAAATACGGCAGGTGGCAGCAGATAACGGTGTCTATCTTTTTACCGTGCTGCTTTCCGCCTACAAGGTGTTGCTGCACAGATACTCGGGCCAGGATGACATTATCACCGGAATTCCCATGGCCGGGCGCAACCGGACCGAATTTGAAGACCTGATCGGCTATTTTATCAATATGGTCCCTGTGAGGACCCGGTTATCGGGACAGACCACATTTGCCGATCTCATGGCGCAGGTGCATGCGGCTTCCATGGGGGCAATGGCCCATCAGGACTATCCTTTTCCCGAAATCGTGAAAGCCCTGCGGGAAAGCGGCTGGTCAGACAACAGCGACAGTCCGCTGTTTCAAACGAGCTTTGTGCTCCAAAACTGGGCCAAGGGAATTGAGGCACGTTTTGGGGAGGGGCCCGATCAAGGAAAAGGGCAGGAAAATGCCACGGGATTCCGGCCGGAGTTGATGCTCAACATCCAGCAGGAGGAGGATTTCAACCTGTCCCTGGAAGTGCTGGATCTGGACCGCCTTCAGTTTTTCTTCAAGTATGACGCAGGTTTGTACCGGCGGGAAACCGTCATCCGTATGGCGGAACATTTTACGCGCCTGCTGGAAGGCATTGCCGAAAACCCGGACCGGGAAATTTCAAGCCTCCCCCTGCTGACGGCCAAAGACCGCCGCATTATGCTTACGGAATGGAATGATACCGCAACGGATTATCCGAAGACGTGTTTGCACCGGCTGATTGAAGACCGGGTGGATGACACCCCTGATGCTGCGGCATTGATTTCCGGCACCATGCAACTGACCTATGGGCAGTTGAACGCGCGGACCAACCAGGTGGGACGCTACCTGCAAAAATTGGGTGTGGCACCCGGGACGCGGGTGGCCATCTGTATGGAACGCTCCCCGGAGATGGTGATCGGGCTGCTGGGCATTATGAAGGCCGGCGGGACCTATGTGCCCGTTGATCCGGAATACCCCGAAGACCGCATCCGTTACATGCTTGAGGATACGCAGGCCCCGCTGCTGGTGACCCAGGAGAAATTGCTGGACAGGCTGCCTACGCATGCGGCAAAGCCGGTCTGTCTTGACAGGGAATGGGATGCCGTCAGCAGGGAGGACGAAGCAAATATCAAAAGCTGCGTCACCCCGGATGACCTGGCCTATATTATCTATACCTCGGGTTCCACAGGGAAACCCAAAGGGGTGATGATCCGGCACAGGGGATTGCCCAATCTGGCCCGGGCCCAGATCCGTCTGTTTGGCGTCACGCCGTCTTCCCGGGTTCTCCAGTTCGCCTCCATGAGTTTCGATGCCTCGATTTCCGAGATCGCCATGGCCTTTTGTTCCGGGGCCGCCCTCTGCATGGGAACCAAAGACGAATTGCTGCCCGGTGAAAATCTTGAAAACACCCTGATCCGCCATGGCGTCACCCATGTGACCCTGCCGCCGTCGGCCCTGAGTGTCATGGCCCCTGAGAAACTTGCCGGGCTTTCCACCATTGTCGTGGCCGGAGAGGCCTGCCCGCCGGAACTGGCGGCCCTCTGGGCCGAAAATCGCACATTTATCAATGCCTACGGGCCCAGCGAATCCACGGTCTGTGCTTCAGGGATGCGCTATGATGCCGGCTGTGCCCCTTCGCCGGGCGGACGGATTCCCATTGGTAAACCCATAGACAACATCCGGCTCTATATCCTGGATTCGCATCTTCAGCCGGTACCTGTCGGCGTACCCGGTGAGCTGCACATCGGAGGCGCAGGTCTTGCCCAGGGGTATCTAAACCGCCCAGGTCTCACCGACCGGGCCTTCATTTCCAATCCCTTTGACGCGGAAAAAAGGTCCCGCCTTTACAAAACCGGGGACCTGTGCCGGTATCTGCCGGACGGCAACATTGAGTTTTTAGGCCGGATGGATCACCAGATCAAAATCCGGGGTTTTAGGATTGAATTAGGAGAGATCGAATCCGTACTCAGGGAGCACGGGCAGATCCGTGAGGCGGTGGTGGTGGCCAGGGAAACCAAAGCCTGCGGCAAACAGTTGGTGGCCTATTTTACACCGGAGAACCCTAAGGCTGTGCCCACCCAGGGTGAACTTCGGGCAAGCCTGAAGGCAACCCTGCCGGATTTCATGATTCCGGCCCCCTTTGTCTGTCTTGAGGCCATGCCGCTGACCCCCAACGGTAAAATAGACCGCAAACGGCTGCCGGCACCGGATCCCGGACTGATCCGGGAAACATCCTTTGAAGCCCCCCGTACAAAAACCGAAGCGCGGCTTGGGGCCATCTGGGAAACGGTGCTGAAAATACAAAACGTAAGCATCCACGATGATTTTTTCATGATGGGCGGCCATTCCCTTTTGGCCACCGTGGTGATTTCCCGCATCCAGAAGGCCTTCAATGTCCATATTCCCGTTACCGGCCTGTTTGATTATCCCACCATCGCGGAGTTCGGCCATTACCTGGAAGGGGTGTTACAGGTGGATCGTGCGTCCCACAGTACCATCCGGCCCGCTGACAGGGAACAGCCCCTTGCCCTGTCATTCGGGCAGCAGCGGTTGTGGTTCCTGGATAAGTTTGAGGGCAGCAATTCCGCCTCCTATAACGTACCCCTGGCCTTCAAGGTATCGGGGCCAATGGATATACCGGCCCTCAACCGGGCCGTTAATGAAATTGTACGCCGTCACGAAGTGCTGCGCACCGTTTTTAAAGACCCCGCCAAAAATAAGGCGGGTAAGAACGGATCATCTGCTCCCGTGCAGGTGATCCTGCCCGAACTTCAGGTGGATCTGACCCTGGCGGATGCAGGGTTTGATGATCGCCTGGATACAAACCTGCCCACAGACAGGGACAAAAGGGCTGCCAGGATCGTTTCCCATGAATGTCTCAAACCCTTTAACCTTTCCCAGGGGCCCTTGATCCGGGTGCTTCTCGTCCGGAAGACCGACCGGGAGCACCTGCTGTTGATCACCTTGCACCATATCGTGTTTGACGGCTGGTCCGCAGGGGTTTTTATGAAGGAATTGGAACAGCTTTACGCCGCTTATACCCTGGGCAAACCATCCCCCCTGACGGAGCCGGACATCCAGTACGCGGATTTTGCCCGGTGGCAGCGGGACACCCTGCAAGGAGACACCCTTGCCGCCCATATGGCCTATTGGAAAAACCAACTGGCAGGCTCACCATTGTCAACGGAACTGCCCACGGACTACCCCCGGCCGCCGGTGCAGACCTTCAACGGCGATGTGGTCAGATTCCACCTTGGCCCGGCGCTTGCCGAAAAACTGACCGCCCTTTGCCGCGCATCCGGCGTCACCCTGTTCATGGCATTGTATGCCGCTTTTGCCACCCTGCTGTCCCGCTACAACGGTAAAACGGATATCGTCATCGGTTCTCCGGTTGCCAACCGCACCCACGGCCAGACAGAAGACCTGATCGGTTTTTTCGTCAACACCTTGGCCCTGCGGGCCGACCTGAGCGGTACGCCGTCATTTACCGCACTTCTGGCACGGGTGAAACAATGCACCACGGATGCCTATGCGCACCAGGACCTGCCCTTTGAACGGCTGATTCTGTCGGAAGGGCTGAATATCCGGCGCAGCATGAGCCATTCCCCCCTGTTCCAGGTGATGTTTGATCTGCACAACGTCACCGGCGAAGAATGCCTTAAAACGGGCGGTTTGACGTTCAACCCCTTTGATATCGACTTCAATGTTGCCAAGTTCGACCTGTCGCTGTCCATGGTGGCGGGGGATTTGAGCGGTTCAGGGGAAGGCGGCATATCCGGCCGGTTCGAGTACAACACCGATCTTTTTGACCGGGGCACCATAGAGCGGATGGCCGGCCATTTCAACACCCTGCTGGCGGATGCCGCCGCCCACCCGGAAAAAAAGATATCCGAGCTTTCAATTCTGACCCGGCCCGAAATCAATCAGTTGGTGCATGAATTCAACGACACCCGGACGGATGTCCCCCAGGAGCAATGCGTACACCAGCTCTTTGAGGCCTGGGCCCAAAAAACACCGGAGGCAACCGCCGTTATTTTTGACGATATCCCCATGACCTACGGAGAGCTGAATCGGCGCGCCAACCAGGTGGCACGGTTTCTGCGCCGCCGGGGTGTCGGTCCCGATGTGCTGGTGGGCCTGCACATGGAGCGCTCCTTTGAGCTGGTCACAGGGCTGCTGGGTATCCTCAAGGCCGGCGGGGCCTATGTGCCCCTGGACCCCGGATATCCCGGTGAACGTATCGCCTATATGGTGTCGGACGCCGGCACACCGGTGGTGCTGACCCAGGCGGCACTGGCGGATCAATTTCCTGAAACCTGCGCGGAACTGATCTGCCTGGATGACGGCTGGGAAGCCATCGCAGGGGAACCCGCGGATAACGTATCCTGTGACGTGACACCGGGCAACCTGATCTATGTGATCTATACCTCGGGCACCACGGGCAGACCCAAAGGGGTGCTGATCGAGCACAGGTCCGTTCGCGCACGGGTGGCCGATTATCTGGAACGCTACAACCTCACGGCCGATGACATTACCATTCATTACCGGCCCTACAGTTTTGACGGCACCATCGAGGAATACCTGCTGCCCCTTCTCCATGGCGGACGCTATGTCATGGCCCCTCCGGGCATTTCCATGACGGATAATGTGGCGGCTTTCCTGATGAATGCGGCCCAGCGATACGGCCTGACCCGGCTTCATCTGCCGCCGGCCCTGCTGGATGTCTTCCTTACTGAACTGGAAAGAACAGGGAACCAGCAGATCGGCACCGTGACCACCATCTTTACCGGCGGGGACAGGCTGTCCCGGGATATCCTGTATAAATTCCACGCCATGTTCGGTGAGGGCAAGGCCTTTTTCAATTGCTACGGCCCCACCGAAAATACAAACGATTCGCTTGTCTGGCGTTGCAGTGTGGAAGAAACCCAGGGGCGGGTGGTGATCGGAAAGCCCATCGCCAACTCCCAGGCTTATGTTCTGGATGCCCATATGCAGCTTGTCCCCGTCGGGGTGCCAGGAGAGCTGTACGTAAGCGGCATCGGCCTTGCCCGGGGGTATCTGAACCGGCCGGACCTGACGGACGACGCTTTTTTGCCCCATCCCTTTGACAGGTCGAAGGATGCCCGCATTTACAGGACCGGCGACCTGTGCCGCTGCCTTCCGGACGGAAATATTGAGTTTCTGGGCCGGGTGGATCACCAGGTGAAGATCCGGGGATTCCGGATTGAACTCAGCGAGATCGAGTCCGTGCTGGTGGGGCATGACCGGGTGGCGGAAGCCATTGTCATCGCCCGGGAAGACCGGCCGGGCAACAAGCAACTGGCCGCCTATGTCACACCGGCCGAAGGCGGGGAGGTTCCCGGGCCGGAGGAACTCAAAGCCTATCTCAAGCAGATTTTACCGGACTATATGATACCGCCTTTTATCATCGTCCTTGACGCGCTTCCCGCCACATCGAACGGTAAGTTTGACAGGAACGCGCTACCGGCCCCGGATTTTTCCGGCATGTCGGCCACCTACACCAGGCCTGCAACGCAGAACGAAATCCTTCTGGCAGAGGTCTGGGCCGAGACCCTGGGCCTGGACCGCGTGGGCATCCATGACAATTTCTTTTCCCTGGGCGGCAATTCCATCACCAGCATACGGATGATGGCCAAAGCGGAAGAAAAGGGGCTTTCCCTGACGGTGAAGCAGATATTTGAGCATCAGACCATCGCCGAGCTTGCCCTGGCAGCAGCGTCACCGGCGAAGGATGCTTCCGGCAGGTCTGCCACGAATCTTACGCAGTTTCCGGAGTTGATCCGCCTGAACAAAGTCACAGAGGGGGCCCCTGTGTTCTGGATACACGGGGGACTTGGCGGCGTCGGGGCCTATCTTAGCCTTGCCAAAAGGATATCCCGGCCCTTCTACGGCATCCAGGCACGGGGCTGGATGTCGGACCGTTCCCCCCTTTCGGGCATACCGGAGAAGGCGTCTTATTATCTTAAGATCATCCGGGCGGTCCAGCCCGAAGGCCCTTACCACCTGGGCGGATACTCCCACGGCGGTACCGTGGCCTATGAAATGACGCGGCAGTTGCAGGAACAGGGGGAGTCGGTGGCCTCCATCGTCATGCTGGATTCAAGCCCCGACCCAGATACTGGATCTGACCCGGCAAACGGAACCCCTCCCGGGGTCTTTAACCGGAAGCAGGCAATGCTACAGGCGGTCAACATCGCGCTGTTTGAAGCCGCCCTTTCCGGCACGCAAACGGCAGCGCAAACCCTGATCCACCGGGATGAACTGCCTGCCGAAGGGGACGATGACGGTTTTTTGGATGCCCTGGTCTCCCACCCCAGGGTAAAAGGGCTGTTTGATACAGGGGAGAATGCAGCGGCACAGATTCAGTCCATTGTCGGCACCCTGGAAAAAAGCCATGCGGAAACCTACCGCATCCGCCCCCTGCCCGAACCGGACGCCGTAGCCTGTCACTATTTCCGTAACAAAGGCGGACGGCTGCTTGGGGATCTTGCTCCCTATTTTTGCATGGAAGGGGAGGGTGTTGAAGAACGGGAAGGATATTGGAAGGCCTGGCAGGACCATATCTCCGACTTCCGCCTGATCGATGTGGATTCCCCCAACCACATGGCCATGCTGGCAGATGCCCGGTCCCTGGAGGACATTGCCCGGGGCTGTGAACGGCTGTATTCAACACAAAGAATCCCCGAAGCGATGCTGAATTAGCTGGTTTATTCTTAACATTTTTTAAAGACGATGACGTGAAGCAAAAGGAGCGTTGATAATGGGTGAAGCAGGCAGTTCCGGTCGTGCAAAAAGCATAGAAGAATTTGTTGAGATGGGTACAAAGTTCGTTACGGATGAGGGATACGAAGCCGGCTTAAAGTTCAGGCCCCGCCCCGGCGATGTGATCATATCCACCTATGCCAAATGCGGCACCACCTGGCTGCAGCAGATCGCCCACGGCCTGAGAACCCGTGGCAGCATGGATTTTGAGGAGATCTCCCAGGTCAGTCCCTGGATCGAAATGGCCGGTGATCTTAGCTGGGACCTGGAGGCGGACCAGCCAGGAGATATGCGGCTGTTCAAAGCGCACCTCAGTTGGGAGGATGTGCCCAAGGGCTGCCGGTATATCTGTGCCTTCCGGAATCCGGTGGATGTGGTGGGCTCCTACTACCGTTTCTTTGAAGACTGGTGGTTCGAACCCGGCAGTATCGATCTGGATGAGATGACCCGGACGCTTTTCGTCAATGCCCCGGCAGGATTCGGCTACTGGCATCACCTGATCACCTGGTGGGAACAGCGGGACAACCCGGATGTCCTGCTGCTCTGCTACGAGGATATGCTGGAGGATCTGCCGGGCACGGTACGGACCGTGGCGGATTTCATGGGAATCCCCCTGGACGATGAACTGTTCGAGATCGTGGTGGCCCAGTCGTCAAAAGACTTTATGCTGGCAAATTCATCCCAGTTTGACGAGCATCTCATCCAGGCCCATTTCGAAGGAAAGGGTGGCGCCCCCATGGGGGAAAATACCTCAAAAGTCACCCGTGGCCCAAAAGGCCGCAAGCGTTACGAGATGTCCTTGCCGGTGAAAGAGGAACTTGCAGGTGTCTGGAGCAGAACGGTGGGTGAGCGCTTCGGCTTCGAGGATTACGACGCCTTCCGCTCGGCCCTGGCCGATCTGCCGCGATAGGGTGGCTTGGCCTTTTAGTCCTGCAGTACGGAACATCCGGCCAGTTTGGCCTCGATATAGTTCTCCACCTTTTTGTAGGCCGGGGAATTGATATCCTGGTATCGTTGCTTGAAGGCCGATGCGGACATGGGGGCAGGCAAATCACTGATATCCGGCATCAGCTCACCGTCTCTTTTCAGACGTATCATGCGATGCTGCAGTTTTTCTGCCTGACCGGGGCTTGTTGCCGCCAATTCCCCCAGCCTCACGCCGGCCTTGTCCGCCGCAAGATCGGCAAAACTGAATCCTGATCCCCCTGCCTCGGCATCCTCAATTTCCTTGGCCAGGCCGATGACGTTTGCCAGGCTGCGGGAGGCGGAAACCGTCAGCCCGGCAGAGACCAAAAGATGCTGGGCCAAATCGTCGCGGCCGAACAGCATGGGCTTGCAATGGGGCATGGGTTTCATGTCCCGGCGGATGGACTCTGACATGAATCCTGCCATATCCCTTTGGGACATAAATGCTGCCAGCACCTGGAGCAGGGCCTTGTTTTCCCCTCGGGGGTCGCCGGATATCCGGGTATTTTCCATGGCCGCGGCAAACAAGGGAGGAAGAAGGTCCACCAGGGGGATTTCCCTGCCCCCAAAACAGGTGGCCGAATCGGCCAGAAGATTGTGATATCGTTTTATCCGCTCCTGCTGGAGCTGTGAAAACAACTGCTGTTTCGCTTTTGATTTCATGTTTTCAACCGCCCCGGCATCCAGGCTGTAGGACAGGTGGACGCCGTGGGGTTGAATCTGAATCTGCCGGACACCGTCCATCATGGCATAGGCGGCCTGATAGGCATCCAGTTTTAACATGTAATTGTGGGCCAATCCGGCGGCTGACTGTACAACGGCGCCCGGGATCGTCAGGGCGCCTGCCCGGATCCAATAGAGCCGTGGCGTTCCTTTGTCCAGGGCGATTCCAAGGCTGATATTGAGATATCGTCCCAAGGGAGTCTTCGGGACAGGAATGCTGACATGGCATATCATCTGGTTATTTTTTAAATCCACACGGGAGCCGATCCCGTCATTGCCCAGGACCTGCTGCAAGGCGTAACGCACCAGCAGATTCAGATCATGGGATGATAATTCCAGGGTGTGGTCTTGCCTGCCTTCTAATTGCTCCGGCCGGTTCTCCCGGATAATCTGCCTGGCCCGTATAATGTCCTGCTGACTGATGGGTCCTTCCGCTTTGATATAAGGCTGATGGTCAACCGCTTTCCAGATCACTATGGGCGGTACCAGGATAATAAATACGAACGCCAGGAACAAAATTGTTTTAAAGACGAATTTCATTTTTTCCCTTTCAGATATCCGGGGTACTGTCGGCGGTCAAAACCATCTTTCCCAAGATCTCACAAAAAAAATCGGGGCCTTAATTTATTTCATCAGTATACCCGAAGCAAAGAATTGGTTCTCTTTTTTTAAGATGACTTCAAACTGATCGCAGGTACCGCCATCGACTTTAATTGAATTGGTTAATGAATACATGCCATCCGGCAGGTCAACCAACTCGAGCAGGGCTTTTTTGTGGGCATCTGCCACCACATATTCAAGGTAATTTTGGGTGAACTTGATATGGCCATCCACCCTGTCACTGATCCAGCAGTCTTCAATATTAAAATCCAGATCGGCTTTCGCTGTCCAGTCCGGATTATGTAAGGCTTTATTCATTAATTCGTACTTTGATAACTCGATCATTTCGGCTTAAAGTTCCTCTATGGGCATTATGGTGATGATATTTTCTTGCATACCCATCCTTTTTTTTCAATGGTTTCTGGTTTTTGTCAAAAGCCAAGGATACTAAACAAATCGTATCCGAATATCAACTATCGTCTGCGAATGCGTCGATTTCCCATAGCATGGATTGTCGCTCAGTTCTTTTTGTCTGCATAACCACTGCCGATAGCCGAGAATGGAAGGTCCATTTCAAGCTCGGGGACTTGTAAACCTACCCAGGCGGTAAATGTATTGCTGTTCGGTCCAGGAAAGGCTTTATAGGTGTTCTTCCAGGGATAGGCCTTTGCGGCCTTGTCCACCTTATCGATTAAATCATCAACCCCTTTTCCTTTTTTCAACAGGATCAATTCGGGTGTGCTGCCGTACCAGTACCTGTCCGGAATATCCTTATGGATACCCAATACCGAGTTCCCATGGTATCCCCGCCATCCCACAACGTCATAGACCGTATAATCACTTTCACCGGTTTTTTTGGCAGCTATCCAGGTGTGTATGGCGAACCATCCGCGCCAAGACCATGCATTTGCTCCCAAAACGGACAGCACTGCCTCATGGGAGGTGTTCGGATCGGGCAGGATTTTGGCTGAATCACGACTCGCCGTTCGCCAGTCTTTGTCTGCACTGCACCCGGAAAGCCCGAAAAGGATAGACACGACCACCAGAAGCACCCTGTTTTTTTTCAACCCCAGCATTTCCAATCCCATCATTCTTGCCCCGTTTTTCTTTTCAATGCCCTATAGGACAATTCCACAAGTCACCGCAACTTGCTAAACTCTCATGCTTAAAGCTGTAAGAATAAAAAAATGGTCCGTCAAGTCAAGGGGGCCTTGGATGCTATTGGGGCAGATTCAGGATCACCCGGGCAATTTGGACGCCAGCCTCTTTGGGGCTGCGGCAGGGAAGTATACCCGGAATGTTCGGCGCTCCTGAGAGACCGATCACCTTTTTTTTAAACTGAAGGCCAAAGGCAATCTCTGAAATGGTGCCGTATCCCCCGCCTATGGCCACAAGGCAAAGGGCCGCTCGTGTCAGGATTGCGTTTCTGGCCACACCGATCCCGGTGGCCAGCGGAATGGTGACATAGGGGTTCGCTTTACCGGGCGTTTCATCGGGCAGTAGTCCGACGCAGATCCCGCCAGCCTCTGCCGCCCCCTTGCAAGCGGCTTCCATAACCCCCTGTCGCCCGCCGCAGATCAGGGTCAGCCCCATCTGAGCGATAAGGGTTCCCAATTCCAGCGCATCTGCAAGCTGCTCTTCCGATGCCTTTCGCCCGCCAAGAATTCCTATCGGGATACGACACAATCCATCCTGCTGCAGCCGGGTGACCGCATCGGTTTCCGATACCGGGGCAAGTTCCGACGGAATGGCGTCAAGTTCTTCCCAGACCCTCGTCTCCGGGGAAAAGATCCGCGCTGAGCGCAAATCAATCAGGTTGTTTTCTAAGTCAAAAGCCAGCAATATGGAAAGCCCCCCTGTAACAGTGCATCATCGATTTGGCCGATCAGACAACGTCGTGTAATGCTATCTTTCAAGCTGTTAAGCCATTATTCAAATTCAGGTAATGTTATTACCGTAGATATAGGGAGAATGCAATTGCTCAACCAAGCCTTTTGGAAAACCGTATGGGATAACGAATAAAGCATGGGAATTGTTCTATCGAAAAATTAACAAATCATTTATGGTGATCAAAGCAATAAAGCCAGGGGAAGAGGGGAGGCATAATGAAAATCGGTTTTGTTGGTGTTGGAAAAATGGGTGTCGGGATGGTGCTGAATTTGCTCAATGCAGGATATGAGGTCGATTTTTTTGCCAGAAGGCAAAGTGCTTCGGTGAAAGAAGTGTTGAACCAGGGCGCCTTTCAAGTCCGCTCATTGGAGGAACTCGCACAATCAACAAACGTCATTATACTCTGCCTGAGTAACACCAAAGTAACGAAAGAGATCATCTGCCAACTTTTACCAGGGCTTTTGGCCCATAGTTTGATAATTGACACCACCACAAACGACGTTGACGGTCCCAAGGATATCGCCCGGATACTGGCCAAAAAGGACATTGCTTATGTTGAGGCTCCGGTCACCGGAGGGGTCAAGCAGGCACGGGAAGCCGTGCTTGGTGCAATTGTCGGAGCGAACTCAGAAGAAAGCTTCCACAGAGTGTCCCCGATTTTGAACGCATTTTGCAAAAAGGTCGTTCATATAGGCCCTGTCGGCATAGCCGCCCGTGCCAAATTAATCAGCAACTTCCTTGCTCTTGGAACTGCAACGCTGGTGATTGAGGTGTTCAAACAAGCACGCGCCCTGGGGATTGAGTGGGCTCCGCTCTATGAATTGGCACAATTGGGATCAGGCAATTCATCCGGTCTTCAGCGCATAATCGGCAGTGCCGTCGATGGAGACTATAAAGGTTATGTCTTTTCTGTGGATAACTGTCTGAAAGATCTGACATATCTGTGTGAATTAAGTGAGCAGACAGGTACGTCTTCGAAACTTTCGCCTATTCTTCGTCAAATCTATCAACAAGCAACCCAAGAAGGTCTGGGAGATCACATGATCAGCGAGTTGCTCGACCCGTCAAACAGCCGGGGATAATGAAATAACGGCCATGGGCCGTTCATGAACGTCATGCGCCGTGCCCACAACAAACCATGAAAGAATTCAAAGAGTTGCCTGGTTCTTTCATATAAAAATTCAGGAGAGTGTGAATGAAATATAAAGGATCTTGCCTTTGTGGCGAAATTACTTTTGAAATAATCGGAGCGTTTGAACGCTTTTTTCTTTGCCATTGCGAACGGTGTCGCAAAGACACAGGTTCCGCCCATGCCGCAAATCTTTTTTCCTCCTCGGCAAGGTTAATATGGCTGTCGGGAGAAGAGAAGGCCAAAACCTTTGATTTTAATTCAGAGGGGCACATAAAAAGTTTTTGCTCGAATTGTGGCTCTGCTCTTCCAAATATGCAGATGGATGGCGGATTGTTGGTTGTCCCTGCCGGGAGTCTCGACAGTGACGTGCCAATAACACCTCAAGGCCATATTTATTGGGGGAACAAAGCCAATTGGGACGATGCTTTAGAAAAAGTAGTCAAATTCGACCAGCTCCCGAACAGGAAAGGATAATCAAAGCAGTCCGGCCCTTTCTTTGAAAGGGCTTTGCTTAGATAATGAAAGACATGGACTTTGCCGTCACATTCGGGAGTTTTGAAAAGGTAATTTTTTTATTTTAGAAGCAGGACTCCTTAGCCCGGATATCTTTGCCACAAATCCAATTCGTCATGCTTTTAAGGCATTTAATCTTTCATATAACCGGCAACCTTCTTTTTCAGTGACCTGAATTCCAAGCTCTCCGACAAGTATCTGCCAGAGTTGTTCGGAACTATTTATTTTTTGAATCTGGGTGTCGGATTGCTGAGTCACCCAATACTCTGTATTACGTAGGGATCGGGTTTCGTTTTTCAGGATAAGAGCGCCAACTAAATTATTTACGAAAGCGGCATCAGGGTGTCGATGTGAATAGAAATGTCCCAGTTCGCAATCGGATTGGCCATAACGTGCAAGCTCAAACCGATATAAAGAAAAGAATCCCTCTTTCTTTAAGACCTGCATGTGATACTCGCCGGCCCGGCCTTCAGCAATGCGGAATATTTTTTCACCGCTTTGGGACTCTTTTCCTGACATTGAAACCGGAATCCTGGGGCCAAGAGGCCCAAAACCTACATCCAGAACATATCGTTCTCCATCATATTCAACCATTGTAATCCGGTGTGTTAATCCGGGATGTATATCCTGATTGTAAATGACACGGGCCAGATAAAGCGACACCGAAAATCCAAGACTTTCTAAAATCCCATACAGCAACCCATTTTGTTCAAAACAATACCCGCCACGCCGGTCAATAACGATTCTGTTAAATAGTGATTCAAGATCAAGAGGCAGCTTATCACCAAGCCAGCATCCAACACTGCTGAAAGCAAAGGTTGCGATATGCCGTGCAACAATATCACTTAAAAACTGGAAATCTAATTTGCGGTTCTGTAGATTAAGGTGCTTGAGATATCCTTGCGCGATTTCATTATGTTGCATCACATGCTCCATTGGGTTTGATTACAAATTATCAATAAGAGTACAGGGAGAAAATGACAATGTCATTACATAGTTTGATATCAAAAGATTAAAAGCCCGGACATCCTTATTCCAAAAAAAACTGATTCAGGTCCGGCATGGATTCCGATATAATAAATGACATGGATAAACTTGAAACCGATGCCAAACATGTATTGAACCAGCTCAGTGAGCTATCCACCTTTCTGGCCTCACCCGAGGGGGTGCCGAACATTGCCCAGGCATTTGACAGGCCCCTGGAGATAATGCAAAAAACCATGTCTTTTGACGTGAGTGTTTTTTACAAGATCACCAATGTGGTGGAAAACTCCCTGCTCCTCAGGGTGGTCCGCCTCTCGGACCCGGCCGGATTCCGGCCGGATCTATATGAGGGCAAGCGTCTCCAGATCTGCCTTTCCTCCCCGGACTATAAATACATCAATGAAGCCATTGCCTTTGAAACACGCAGCGTTTCCGTCGTCAATGTGCCAGGCCGGGGGTGCGATATTATGGGATTCATCTATCTGCCAGAATCATTCGGCGGCGGGTACCTTTTCGGCGGGGATTTTTCAGGAGAACAGTCTAAAGTAAAGGATTACGAGGCCAGCGTCTGCGGTATCATGTGCAATTACCTGTCCACCATCCTCATAAAAGGGCAGCTTGAAGACCTGGCAATTAATGATAACCTCACCGGCCTGTTCAACAGCCGGAAGATCAAGGAAGAGGTTGATAGAATCTGCCGCCGTTTCAAGCGGCGGGCTGATAACTGCGCCAGCCTGGCCCTTTGCGATATCGATCATTTTAAGGCGGTGAACGACACTTGGGGGCACCTTCAGGGGGATGTGATCCTCAGGGAAGTGGGGGGGATTTTAAAGTCCTCCATGCGGGAAAATTTTGACGTGGCCGGCCGTTACGGCGGGGAGGAATTCCTCATGGTTTTCGATGAAACCGACGGTGCCACTGCCTTTGAGATTGTGGAGCGGATCAGAGAAAAAATCCAGACCCACAAATTCACAAAAATCGATGAATCCGGTGCCAGGGTAAAGGGTAAATATATATCCGTAACCATTTCCTTCGGCATCGCAGAGAACAGCTTGCCTGAAGACGGTGCGGCCGCCCTGGGCCGTGAGGAGTGGATCTCACGGGCCGACCAGGTCCTTTACCGGGCAAAAAAGCAGGGCCGGAACCAAACCCACATTTTTTAAAAAACCATCCCCGTATAGATAAAAAAGGCATATCCTATGGCTAACCCGCCGCCGATGAGCCTGGGAATTTTTCCTGTCAACGTGGTGAAAAAAAGATGCGTGCATCCCGCCGCCAGTATGGCGATGATCCCCGGGGTAAAGCTGGCCGGCAGGGAGATGGGGGTAAACAGGGCATATAGTCCGAGGCACAGAGGTATGCAGATGTGGCAGTCCCCGATCTGGGAGGAATAGGCGATGTCGGCCCGTCCCCGGCCGGCGTAGTAAAAGGCCAGCAAGGCGTTGGGAACCACCATAAGGATACCGCTGAGAACGCCTAAATTTTTCACCGACAGCCACCCTTTACCGTGGGCGGTTACCCAGGCCACAAGCCCTTCAATGCTGTAAAGGCAGATCCAGGCAGCCAGTCCGGCCAGTGCTAAATCAAAGACAAGGGAGGGGGGAAGGCTTTGTTTTTTGCGGACATTGTTTTTTAATACCTCAAAGAGATGGATCACCTGCCAGAAGGCAAAGAGTCCACAGAGCATGAGGCCGTCGGAAAAGTCAAGCTGTCCGTCCCGGGCCAGGGTCCAGAGGGCACCGGTGAAAAAGAAAAGTGCCGTTATGGTTAAAAGAAGGGAAATCCATCCGACGCGGGCTGTTGTTTTGTCTCTTGTTTTGCCCCCGGGTTTTGCGTAGACTCGCATCCCGCCGAATAGGGCGGTGATGCCCAGGATCAGGGTGAGGTTGGTAACGTTGTTGACAATACAGTTTTCCAGCACCAGGCTGCCCGCCCCGCCGGACCGCCCCATAACAAAGGCAAATGCCAGGTTGGCAAAACCCGAACAATAGGGCATGATCAGTGTCCCCACCATGGTGCCTTCAAAGCCTTTCTGTTCAACAGCGTTGAGCCGCCATAGCATGACCATGGAAGAGACCAGGAAAAGAAAGGTCAGCTGGACCGGTTCCTCCGTGGTCACAAACGCCATTGTTCGTCCCGCCCAGGGGCTGTTATATATCAGTCCTTCAAGGATTTCGTATAATTGCAGTATCTTTTGCACTACATCATTCATAGCAGGATGCTATGTGTAGCATAATTGCAGAATAAAAACCATTACCCGTTGTTTTCACATGGTGGGACGCCCTGCCCTCTATGCCCGGGATGAATCGACTCCTCGCTTTAAACCCCTCGATTTGATCTGCCAGATTTCGATAAAAAGGTAACGAATAACAAAAGAAAGCCCCCCCCCCCTCTTATTTTGAACGATGGTTTGGGTCAACAAAGGTAGACAAAGCCAACAGTTTGTAGATGCACCATCGTTCACCTTAACGTATTATTTTTCTTGCATTCTTTGATGTGAAATGATTATCTCTAATTAAATAATAATTTCAAAGTTTTAATTGGCTCCTTTAAAAATTCAATTTAATTTCAAGGGGTGATTATGGATATTCAATATATCAATTTTTTTTCAGTGTTTATTGTTACTTTTGTTCTTTCAGCATTAATGGGTCGGAGAAGCCCTATTATAGCTGCGACAGGCTTTTCTATATTTCTTGCAATAACGGCCTTTTTTATAAACGAAATTAGTTTTGTATTAATTTTTTATATCGTTTTAGGATTCATAAACTGTGTTTTATGGTCTGTGTTTTTTAGATGGCTTTTGCTTAAAGACCGGATGGGCCCAAATGACACCAGAATCAAAATACTTCTTGGCTTTAGCTCAGGTGGAAACAATAGGAACATAGCTATTATTTCTCGAAAAGGTAGTAGAGAGAGATAATCATTCATACGGGATCAACCCACTCCTTGGATCTATCCGACCATTTAACTCGGTAATATAAAAATTGACTGCATACTTATGAACGCCCAGGGTTTCCCCAATGTAGCATCCAATTACAGAAGCATTTCGGGGTGAACGGTTTCAATGCTTTTGGAGCTGAAAAAAGCTGGAATAACAGCGATAGCGCTTGGTTTTTGTTGAAGTATCAAGAGGCAGGACTAATACCATGAGTCCTGATGTTTGATTTACTTCATCGCAATAATTGCCTTAATTGTCGAGACATGTAAATTCTATTGAATTCCAAAACATAGGATAAGATGCGATGTATTACAAACAATATCTTAAAATCGTCTCAAGGAGGTGGTTGTGAATCGTAACACTCTTTCTTTGTTATGTATTTTGGTGATAAGTATTTATCTTTCTCCTAGTCAGATTAGTGCTGAATTAATCATTTTGAAAAAAAATGGACAGACCATTAAAGTGCCTGTAAAAAAAAGTGAGGTTTCAAAGTTAATTTGGAGCGAAAATCAAATTGACGAAAAAGATCAACGAAAACAAGATATGATAATCTCACCTTCTGGTACTACCAATAGCAGCCTTCCCTGGTTTAAATGGAAAAAAATAAGAGAAATCAACGGCAAAAAAGTAACACGCTATGAATTGGTTTTGCACAATTTTAGAGGTCAAAAATTTTGGAAGCTACCTATAGATTACAGTCTATGGAAAAATAAATCTGAAAAACCGGAGTTCTACGAAACACATAATGAATTGGGCTATCATTGGCTACCAGCTTACGGAGGTTTCGAAACAAGCAAAACATATAGTTGGTACATTAAGGCAGGAATGATAAATAAAGCAGGTAACAGTTATGAAGAGTGGGTGTATGACGGGCCTGTGAGTTTCACTATTGGCTCAACATCTTCAGATACTGGATCAGAAGAAGATGATGTTGCTCCAAAGTCTGAAGAAATGACTTCCGACGAAAAAGTCTTTTCAAGTGTGGTGGGTCAATGGCAGTGGGCTGATAGACAGCATGTCATAATAAAGGCCAATGGCACTTTTCTAATGGATGGTCGCCCTGGCAGGTGGGAGCAAACCGGACCTTCAGATTATACATTTGCAAACGCTGACGGGTATACGGATGTGCTAAGGCTTACTAACAGTGGAAAGGTCTTAACCGGTCATGGATACAAAAATTCTAATCCGAAAAAGAAATGGTCAATGAAGTGTGTGAGAAAAGAGTAAAACAGTCTCCAGATTAAATAATCACCTGGAGATACAGATAGCATCTATGTTTTTTCTAAAAAAGCATGAGTTTGAGAAGAAGCTTCCCCCGGACTTTGTCTGTTTTTGGACTCCAGAGGCACTGCTATTAGGGTGTTGCTTAGTTCTGCCAGTCCTGCGTGGAAATTCAGTCCGTCTCATGATTAAAGAGACTATAAGTGCTTACAAGTACTTGGATTCAAATCCGGCGAGGACGTTCAAAATTCTGTGTCAGTTAACTGAAAGCTGATATAGTAGTCAGCTTTGCAAAGGAGAACTGACATGACCGCTGATACCACTGAATTTGATTTTCAAGAAGCACTTAAAGGCATTCAAAAAGGAAAACCCTTTACCGGAAAGGGCGGCGTCCTTACGTCACTGATTAAAAATTTGGCAGAAGCCGCCCTTGAGGCGGAACTTGACTCACACCTTGGGCAGGAAGTCTCTGCCAACCGCCGCAATGGAAAAAGCAAAAAGACCATAAAATCGCTGGATGGGAAATTTGAGTTAGAGACCCCACGTGATCGGGATGGCACCTTTTCCCCACAGATAGTCAAAAAGCATCAGACAACACTGAGTGATGAAATTGAACGTAAGATAATAGCCCTTTACGGCCTGGGCATGAGTTATAATGACATGGCATCCCATTTACAGGAAATCTATGGACTTGAGATTTCAAATGCCACTCTGAGCGCCATTACCGATAAAATTCTCCATACCGTTAAAGAATGGCAGGCCAGACCGTTAGAAAATGTGTATCCAATTGTTTGGCTTGATGCCATACATTATAAAATCCGTGAGAACGGAAAAGTTGGCAGCAAAGCCGTTTACACAATCCTTGGCGTAAATATTGAGGGACGCAAAGAGGTCCTTGGACTGTACATCTCAGAAAATGAAGGTGCAAATTTCTGGCTGCAGGTGTTAACAGATCACTCAAACCGAGGTGTAAACGATATTCTGATTGCCTGTGTTGATGGTCTTAAAGGCTTCCCAGAGGCCATTGAGAGCATATTCCCGGAAACAGAAGTTCAGCTCTGCGTGGTCCATCAGATCCGGAATTCATTGAAATACGTTGGTTCCACCAACAAGAAAGAATTCATGAACGACCTCAAGCGGGTTTATAAAGCGGTCAATAAAGACCTGGCTGAAGAAGAACTGGATACCTTGGAGAATAAATGGAATGATAAATACCCAATTGTGATTAAGTCCTGGCGCAATAATTGGGAACGACTCAGTCATTTTTTCAAATATCCGGAAGAAATCCGACGGGTTATATACACCACGAACACCATTGAAGCTGTGCACCGACAATTTCGAAAACTGACAAAAACAAAGGGATCCTTCCCAAACCAGGACAGCCTGTTAAAACTGCTTTATATGGGGATCCAGAACGCCAGTAAAAAATGGACAATGCCGGTTCAGAACTGGTCTCTGACAATTTCTCAGTTGGCAATTTTCTTTGAAGGCCGACTGGATAAAGAGCTGGGAATCTGATAGGGATCTATTTTCATATGGAAAAGATGGTTCCAGGAACTCCGCTCCAGCAAAAGCCAACTCCTCCGACGTGGCAGATTGAAGGCCCATTCTCGGACCTGGCTTTTACTTCCGCTGGCACCGTGGCAGATCCTGGCGCTCAAACAGTGACACAGAATTCTGAACATTCCCAATCCGGCTGAGAATTTGCTTTTCAGTGGATTGTTTTTTTTGCTGTACTCTTGTGTCAATATAATTTGTCCAGCTTCCTGGCATAACATTCTTTTTATAAATACAAATTGAATCCTTGTATTGTGGAAAAATCAATACTATAAAAGTGCTGTCTTATTGTAGGTGCTTTCGATATGATACAAAAGGAAGTCATCTCTATTTATGGATAATATTACAAATAGAATGACATTTGAATTTGTATAATCAATTTAAGGTCTTGCGGTTAGAGACCCCAATCAACTCACCCACGCACCGTTATAGTTTTTAAATATAAAATGTAAAATAGTATGCTAAAAATTAAAAATGAGTCGGACATCCGTGGCGCTGGAAATCTGACAATTGATGCTATTATCGGTATGACTGACTTGGTAGAAGCTATGCATCACAAAATTGCCAGTTTAGGCGGTATACTCGCCAGCCCGGATCAAACACGGATGACTGGTATCACGGGAATGGTTTACCGCAACATTCGCTCAGCAACCGGCCTGGTAGGTGATGGCATTGATTTATTGCTTAAACAGTTTTCATCATTACTCGGAGAAAAATGTTCATCGCCAGAACGTGAAGCTGCTTTGGCTGCATTGAATGGAGTTCTGGGTGATCATCTCGTAGCGAGGAACAACCCACTGACCATACCAATGCAATTTCGACGGAATGGCTTGCCATTAGCTATTGACGATCTATCCTTTGATGAAGCAGTTCGACAATCCGATGGTAAAATTGCTTTAATGGTGCACGGGTCCTGCATGAATGACTTGCAATGGAAAAACCAAGAGCATGACCATGGAACAGCGCTTGCTCGCGATCTGGGATACCTTCCCGTTTATCTGCATTATAATACTGGCCTTCACATTTCTCAAAATGGCCGCGAATTTGCAGGCTTGATTGAAGTGCTCATTAATCGATTACCACAGCCAACAGAACTTGTAATCATCGCTCACAGCATGGGCGGTCTCGTTTCACGAAGCGCTTGTCATTACGGGAAAGTTGCAGGCCATTCTTGGTTAGAATATCTGCGTAAGATCGTATTTCTCGGCACACCGCATCATGGTGCGCCTTTGGAACGCGCAGGCAACTGGATCGATATCATCTTGGAAATAAGCCCATACAGTGCGCCTTTTTCCCGTATTGGAAAAATTCGGAGTGCCGGGATTACAGACCTGCGTTATGGCAATATATTGGATGAGGATTGGAAAGGGCGAGATCGTTTTGAATGCTCAGGAGACCACCGAAGATCTGTGCCACTACCGGACGGCATACAGTGCTATACAATAGCCGCAACCACCAATAATAAAATGAACACACTTGGTGATCAGTTTATCGGAGACGGGTTGGTAACATTAAACAGTGCCACGGGTCGTCATAAAAATGCTGACTTAAATCTTTTGTTCCCGAAGCCTCATCAGTGGATCGCCCGTAATATGAACCATATGGATTTGCTTTATCAGCCTGAAGTTTATGCGACCATTAAACGGTGGTTGGAAAGCAAATGATTGATAATGAGATCCTTGCATAAAAAATGATTACAGGATTGATCCTACCCAATTAAATTGGGTGCAGGGATAAGCTACTTTTCAGTCAGCATATTAAAAAATACAAAGAGAGCATTTTGTCTATTTTTGAGCTATAGAGGCCTGCTATTAGGCCCAAAACAAGCGCATTTATAAAAATACCGGGCTCATCCCCGCCTAGTTAGAAATCCATATTGAGTAACTTTTTCTGGAGGCCAGACCCTTTCAGAAAATCGCACCTCACCCTGAAAACATCGGGATACAAATTTTGGTATATGTCCATTTCAAGCATACCCTTATTTTGACTCTGCGGTTGGGGCTCACCATGACAACCCATTTGTCATGCCTGCCCAAAAGACAAGATATCAGGGAAAGGCAAAATTTTTCATCCGGGCAAATAAGTTAAAAACGTGTTTAAGTCTCTCATTGTAACCGATAAATCTATATTTGATACTCCTGCCGGCTTTAATGATCAGGCATGGTATTCGGATAAAAGTATGAACAAATTTTTTAAATTCCATACGAACGATCTGTTTTCCCAAAACCCGGTAAGGCAACATCAGACCATACCATGCTTTCAGATCCCAGGCCAAAGAAGCGATAGCCATGTAAGCCCAGTTGGATATCATAGAGTCTGAAGGATTTTTCATGGCCGACACACCGTTTTTTAACTGCTCTATGTCATTCTCATGATCCGCCCGATTGCGATAAAACTGAACCAACTGCTCAGCCGGCTTTTTGCCATCGTTGGTGATATAGAAAAAGTACCTGATATCATCAAAGAGCTGACACTCGCCTTTCAATATTTTGATCGTTTTCCGAAGTACGATCATCCTGTAAGATTGACTGCACTTACCGGGCCTGTAATCAAACTGGGCAATATGTTCAAATTCTGTCTTGAGGTTTTTGAATTTGCGTTTCTTGACCACCTGGGCTTTGACATTTTCAGGGCGTTTTCGTGGTTTTGTTTTAATTTTACGGGGGATCTTCGCAAACGCCTGCCATTCACTCTCTGGAATTTGACCGGCCAGTTTTATAAGATTTTTTCTGGCATCCATTCCGAAAATAAACGTGCACCGTTTATCCCACTTGTCGAAATGGGATGTCAGGCTGAAATCCGTATCTCCCCGGACATAAATTTTTTCAAAGCAATTGGAAACCAGGTCCAGGGAGTCATCCACCCATTTCGCAGAGCCCAGGTGAGACGGCGCATTCCCGGAACGATTGACCACATACAAAACTTCTCTTGTATTGGCCAATGAGACGACCAAAGGAGCATAACCCCATTTCCCATTATAGGAAATATCCATGCCCTGTTTGCATTGACCATAGGTTTCACAGATGGTTCCGTCAATATTGATAATGGCCTGTTTTCTAAACGCTGCCGGCTGGTTGGCCCATATTTTACGGCGGATGGTGTTTTTGATGGACATAAAATCAACGATGTCCTGTTCTTCAAAACGCCGAAGGAAGTCACCGGCAGTTGTGGGGTCAGGAATGATTTCG
>CAJWHT010000015.1 GCA_913041495.1 uncultured Desulfobacteraceae bacterium
GCCGTTGCGGATCAGGTTAAACCGGGTGACCCGGGTCAAAATATCATTTACATGAAGTTCCATTTGATTTTCTCCTTTTTTTAAGGTAGACCTGCCATACTTTTGACCTGTTTTCAAGGGCTTTCTTTGCACGCCCACCATAGGTTCAGGCAGTGTTGACACGGGGATGGCAAAGGGGCATTATTTGGGAATCAGAACGAATTTTTAAAAAAGGACTATGGCAGCCCCCGATATGGACCCTGCAAACAAACCCGCATCAATCCCCCTTCACGATCCGGATACGGCTGCAAGGCAGGCCGATCAGACGGACAAACAGGCCCTGATCGCCGACTGGCAGACCCTCCACCGGGTCTTTATCCGCCCCGAAGATGAGGGCAGCAAGCAGACCCTGATCAAATATATGGAACAGATCCTGTTCGGCCTCCATGATTTCTTGAACAAACATGTGGGGGTCACCGAAGAAATCTCCCTGGCGGAGCTCTCCAGAAGTTACATGGATGTGGAGATCAATGCGGAACCCCAGAAAAAACTGGCGGATGTTATTGAAGATATCATAACGGATATCGCCCCCCGGGCGGTGAACGTGGCCTCCCCGTATTTCATCGGGCATATGACCTCTGCCATCCCCTTTTTCATGGTCCATCTCAAGGCCATATCCGCCGCCTTGAACCAGAATGTCATCAAACTGGAAACCTCAAAGGTGTTGTCGGTTCTGGAAAAACAGGTGCTGGCAAAGATGCACAAGATGATCTTCAGGTATGATGACGCCTTTTACCGGGAGCATGTCCAGAACACCCGGACCGCTCTGGGGTCATTTACCACCGGCGGCACCACAGCCAATATCACCGCCCTCTGGGTGGCCAGAAACAAACTCTTTCCCCCGACACAGGATTTTTCAAGTATCGAAGAGGACGGGTTCTTTGCCGCCATGCAGGCCCATGACCTTGACCGGGTGGTTATCCTGGTATCCAAACGGGGGCATTTTTCACTGCGCAAGGCAGGCGGCCTGCTGGGCATCGGCAACCGGAACGTCATTGCCGTGGATGTGGACGACAACCGCTCCATTGACCTTGAAAAACTGGAAGCCACCATCGCGGCACTCAAACAGGACGGCAGAACCCGGATCGCCGCCCTGGTGGGGATTGCCGGCGCCACGGAAACCGGCGTCATTGATCCGTTGCCGGCACTTGGAAACCTCTGCGAACGAGAGGGCATCCACTTCCATGTGGATGCCGCCTGGGGCGGGCCGGTGCTGCTCTCAGACAAGTACAGCCCCCTGCTTGCGGGTATTGAAAAGGCGGATTCTGTCACCATTGACTGCCACAAGCAGTTCTACATGCCCATGACCGCAGGTATGGTCTATTTCAAAGATCCCAAAGCCCTGGACAACATCGCCTACCACGCCCGGTACGTAAACCGGAAAGGCTCGGTGGACCTGGGCATCAAAACCCTGGAAGGCTCCAGGGAATCCAGTTCCCTGATTCTGGATGCCGCCCTTAAAATCATGGGGGCCCGGGGATACGGCCTCATGATCGAGCACGGCATCGAAACGGCACGGATATTCGCCGAAAAGATCAAGGCACGTGAACTCTTTGACCTGGTGTCCGACCCCACCTTGAATATTCTCACCTACCGGGTGATGCCCCGGGATATCAGGGAAAAACTTGCGGCGGCGGACAGCGGTGAAATTGCGGCCCTCAACCGCTTCCTGGACGAGATTAACAAGAGCATCCAGCGCATCCAAAGGGAGGCCGGCAACAGCTTCGTGTCCAGAACCCGTCTGCGGCTTTCCCCGTCCGATCCCTACAATGTGGTGGTCCTCCGGACGGTGATCATGAATCCCATGACCACCCCGGACATTTTGGATGAGATCCTGGATGAACAGGAGATGATCTTATCCACGCTGAGTTGGTAATACTATAGCGCCCCGTACATATCGTCGTTGTAACCGATCAGCAGCCTGTCACCGATCCGGATGGTGGGCGCCCGAAGGTTGCCGGACCGTCCCATGGCGGCCTTGAGGATCTCTTCACGGTTTTCTTCATCCGGGGCAAATTCCAACACCTTTTTTCCCTTGCCGATCACCACTGTCTTGGCATTCGTAATCATTTCCCAGGCCGCATCCGCGTCGATTTTTTCCTTCTTGGCATCTGCCACCTGTCCCAATTCCAATTGTCCGTCGTCAAAAACCTTTTGCGCTTTTTTGCAGGACTGTCAGCCCTTTCTCAGATATGCCCAGTCGATGGCCATGATGGTTTCCTTTCAGATAAATGGGGTGAGTTTATTACTCGTCAAACCTTCATTCATAGATAAGAACGCGCCTCTGTTCCGTCAAGCGCAGGGGGGGGAGACAACTGGATGCCTTCTCTTCCAGTGAAAGAAAGCACTTGACAAATACCGACCGGTCGGTCAGAATTATTCATAAAATAAACGAACGAAACAACGGTGACCCCATGTCCAAGCGTGAAGAAAACAAAGGAAAAAAACAGACGGCCATTCTGGCGGCTGCCCTGACGGTTTTTTCCCAAAAAGGCTATGCCGCATCCAAAATCATAGATATTGCCAGGGCCGCCAATGTGGGTAAAGGCACGATCTACGAATACCACCGGAGCAAAGAAGATCTGTTCTTTGCCCTGTTCCAATGGTACGTGGAACGGATAGGCGGGGAAGCCGCTGCCCAGCCGATGGAGGGCAACGCGGAAGAGAGGCTGCGACTCTTTTTCAGCGCCACCCTCAGCGCCTTTTACGAAGAAATCGATACCTTCGGTGTTTTCCTGGAATTCTGGGCCGCCGCAGGAAACCCGGCCACACGGGACCGTTTCCGGTCCGCCATGCTGTCCATGTACGACCAGTTCAGAACCCTCGTTGCCGATCTTGTGGACGAAGGCCGGGCAACGGGGATATTCACCAAAGATACGGATGCCGTTTCCGTTGCCGCAGGTCTTGTGGGGGCCATGGACGGCATGATGCTCCAGGCCTGGATGGACAGGAAGTTTGATCTGCTGACCGTATCCGAACATTTTCTTGATACCCTCATTTCAGGAATGACACCTCATGACCAAAGGAAACCAATCCATGATAACTAGGCGCTTGAAAACAATAGGATTTACACTTGGCATACTCCTTGTGCTGCCAGCCGCGGCAGCCGCGAATCCTAACGCAGGAGCCATTATCGCCAAAGCCTGGGATTACATGCGGGGGAAAACCTCTGTCTCAGTGGTCCGGATGACCGTTCACCGGGAGGACTGGCAGCGCACCTCCGTGATCAAGGCCTGGACCCGGGGCCGGAAAACCTCCATCTTCCAGATCGTCGCCCCGAAAAAGGACAAGGGCAACGGTACCCTGAAAAAAGACCGGGATATGTGGACCTACAACCCCAAAATCAACCGGGTGGTAAAGATCCCGCCCTCAATGATGTCCCAGTCCTGGATGGGCTCGGATTTTTCCAACAACGACCTGTCCAAGGCCGATACCATTCTCATGGACTATACCCATGAAATTACGGGAACAACCGAAGTGAACGGCATCACCGTATACGACATCACATCGATACCCAAACCGGATGCCCCGGTGATCTGGGGCAAACAGGCCCTGAAAATCAGGGAGGACGGGGTCCTTCTGGAACAGGCCTTCTTCGACGAGGATATGGAACCGGTGAAGATCATGACCACCACAGATATCCGGATGATCGGCGGCAAGCCCTTCCCCGCCCGGTGGACCATGCGGTCCATGGAGGCGGAATCCGACCAGGATTACACGTTGCTTGAATATGAAAGCCTGGACTTTAACGTCCCCCTCCGGGACAGTCTTTTCACCTTGAACGCACTGCGCAAACCCCTGAGGTAATCATGGAACTTCTTATGGCCTGGCGCAACGTATGGCGGAATCCCAGGCGCACCATCCTGACCATCCTGGCCATTGCCTTTGCCTGCATCCTGCTGGTGTTCATGTTATCCTTGCAGATCGGCATGTACGAGGTGATGATCAACACGGCGGTAAAGACACGAACCGGCCATATGCAGGTCCTGGCAGACGGCTATAACCAGGATCACAAGATCCGGAAAGTCATCTCTGACCCCGAAGCTGTGGCACGCATCCTGGATGACACCCCCCACATCACCGGGTACACCTTCAGGGCAAACGGTTTTGCCCTGCTCTCCTCTGATCAGCGCACCTACGGCGGGCTGATCACCGGTGTTGACCCCGTATCAGAACCCCGGATATCCAACATCAAAAGTATCATACGCAAAGGCCGGTTCCTTTCGCCCTCGGACACCAACAGCGCCGTTATCGGATCATTGCTGGCCAAAAGACTGAAAATTGACCTGGGGGATGAACTGGTGGTCCTGGGTTCCGCCAGGGACGGCGCCATTGCCGCCACGGTCCTCACGGTGGCCGGTATATTCTCCTCCGGCATGGACGATTATGACAGATCCGCCATCCAGATCCCCCTGGCCCACTTCCAAGAGGTGTTTGCCATGGAAGGTACGGTGCATGAAGCGGTGATCACCTGCGACTCCCTCTGGAACGTCGGTTCTGCCCAAACAGCCATATCCAAGGCGGTGGCAGGGCTGGAACAAAAGCGGCGATTGACCTGCCTGTCCTGGGATGAGCTGACCCCCGGGTTGGTCCAGTCCATCCAGATGGACCTGGGAGGCGGTTTGATCTTTTACGGCATCCTGCTCATCATGGTGGCCTTCAGCATTATGAACACCTTCCTGATGGCGGTGTTTGAACGGACCCGGGAATTTGGCACCCTCATGGCCATCGGCGCACGGCCCGGCCGCCTGACCACAATGCTGGTTTATGAATCCGCATTTTTAACCCTCTGCGGCATTGGTCTCGGCATCGGTGCGGGCTGCCTGCTTACCCTATGGGCCCAGCATGCGGGGATTCCCATGGGGGACGCCGAAGGCATGCTGCGTCAGTACGGCATCCCGGGCCTGATCCGGCCCAAACTCACCCTGGCAACGGCCTTGGCAGGACCGGCCGTGGTATTTCTCATCACCATGCTCACGGCCTTGTATCCTGCGGTCAAAGTCCACCGGATCATCCCGGTGGATGCCATGCGGGCGGCGTAAGGAGGCACCATGCATCTTCAAGTATCCTGGCGGAACGTCTGGCGGAACCCGAAACGGACCGGTATTATTCTCACCGCGATCATCATCGGCGCATGGACCATGCTGGCCTTCGGGGCGCTTTCCCGGGGCATGATGACATCCACCCTGTCCAATGCCCTGAACACCCTCACCGGCCATATCCAGATCCAGCACCCGGCCTTTCGGGATGATCCGGTCATAGACAACCGGCTCACCGCCCCGGCCCGGGTGGCGGATGTCCTGGAACAACACCTGCCCGGAAACGCGGCCTTTGCCTTCCGCATCCAGGTCAACGGTGTCGCATCCAATGCCCGGAATTCGGAAAGCATTACCATTGTCGGTATTGATCCGGCAAAGGAAGCCGGCCTTTCCTTCTACGGGGACAACACGGCCCAAGGAAAGCTGCTGGCCCCCGGGGACTACCGGGGAATCGTCGTGGGACAAGCCCTCCTGGATTCGTTTGAGACGAAAATCGGCCGCAAACTGGTACTCATGACCCGGGACGCCACCCTGGAAACCGCTTCCAAAGCCTTTAAAATCAGAGGGACATTCCGGGCGGAGATGGAAGCCACGGAAAAGCAATTTGTCTTCATCACCCTTGATGCGGCCCAAAGCTTCCTGAAAGCAGGCACCGGGGTGACCTCGGCCTGTATCAAGCTGCCGGAAGAAACCACCATGGATCTTGAGGCATTGGCAAAGACCGCCAAAGCACTTGCCCGGGAACTGCCGGAAGGGACGGCCGTTCTCACATGGGTGGACCTGCTGCCCCTGCTCAAAGGGTATCTTTCCATGTTCGACAGCTTCATGCTGCTCTGGTACCTGGTGGTGTTTGTGGCTATGGCCTTCGGCCTTACGAACACCATGCTCATGGCCGTTCTGGAACGGACCCGGGAATTCGGCCTGCTCAAGGCCCTGGGCATGAAACCGTCCTGGATCATCCGGAATGTCCTTTTGGAATGCCTGATTCTGCTGGCCATCGGACTTGCCGCCGGCAACATCCTGGGGTTTGCCACGGTCCAGGCCCTGTCCGGGGGAATCGACATGTCCTTTATGGCCGAAGGATCTGAATTTTTCGGTATCGGCCATCTGGTTATCCCCTATATCACATTAAAAGATCTTCTGTCCGTCAATGCGGTTATCATGGGCTTGGGCGTTCTGGTCTGTCTCTACCCGGCAGTCAAGGCCGGCCGGATCACCCCGGTGGAAGCCATGTCCCACACCTGAAAAAGAGAGTTAAAATGGAACACACACCCAACCATATGGTGGAAATCATCGATGTCAGCAAAACCTACACCCAGGGCAAACTTGAGGTCCATGCCCTGGCAGGAATCTCCCTGGCCCTGGACAGGGGGGAATTCACCGCCCTGGCAGGCCCCTCCGGCTCCGGAAAAACCACCCTGCTCAACCTCATCGGCGGCCTGGACAGCCCCTCCTGCGGCAGGATCGTTCTGGACGGAAAGGAGGTGACCGGCCTTTCCCAGTCCCGGCTGGCCGATATGCGCCTGAACAAGATCGGGTTTGTCTTCCAGGCCTATAACATCATCCCGGTATTGTCCGCCCGGGAAAACGTGGAGTACGTGATGCTCATGCAGGGGGTGCCGGCCAAGGAGAGAACGGACCGGGCCAGGGCCATCCTGGATGAGGTGGGGCTTGCCAACATGCACGACAGACGGCCGGCCGAGCTTTCCGGCGGCCAGCAGCAGCGGGTGGCCGTGGCCCGGGCCATCGTCTCCCGCCCCGCCATCGTCCTGGCCGACGAACCCACAGCCAACCTGGACTCCGCCACAGGCCAGGGGCTGCTGGAAATGATGGCCAAGATGAACGAAAAACGGGGGGTGACCTTTATTTTTTCCACCCATGACAAGATGGTTATGGAATACGCCCGCAGGATTGTCCGGCTCAAGGACGGACTGGTCTCCGATGATACCACGAAGTAGGCAAATAAACGCTGCCATCATCCTGCTGGTCTGGGGTGTCATTGCCCTGTCCGCAGTTCCGTTTCGGGGCGCTGCAACACATCTTCCTGAGATGGAGTGGGACGGGCATGTTAAACTATACAGCCGCGCCCTTTTCCCAAGATCCGGCACCGCCTACGAATCTGTGGGCCTGACACCCAACTATGACGGGTTTGCAGAATTCCGCCTGAACCACCGCACCTTTTTCGGGAACACCGCATACAGCGAGGTGCACTACGAAACCCTTTTCGGCGGCGGAGGTACCCGCAGCGACGGTGAAAAGTTAAAGGCGCGCTACCCTGCCCTCTTTCCTGACGGCCTTTTCGGACCGCCCCGTGACGACCGGCGGTTCTTTGACCTGACAGGCACCTTAAACGACGACCGGGACACCATGGGGTACCACCGCCTGGACCGGGCCATGGTCGCGTTTACCCCCTCCTGGGGCGAAGTCCGCCTGGGACGGCAGGCCGTCACCTGGGGTCATGGATTCACATTCAACCCCATGGATCTTTTCAACCCCTTTTCCCCCACGGACCTGGAACGGGACTACAAAACAGGAGATGATATCGTCCTGGTCCAGTTTCCGGTGAATGCCACGGATGTGGAATTGATTTACGTGGCCCGCCGGGAGGCAGACACGGGAGAGGCAAGCCTGGATGAAAACTCAATTGGCGCCAAACTCCACTTTTTTATGGGAGAGACGGAAGCCGACGTCATGCTGACCCGCCATTACGAGGACATTGTGGCAGGGGCCGGTGCCGTGGGGTATCTTGGCGGTGCGGCCTGGCGGTGCGACATCACCGCCACCGTTCTCCATGAGAAGAGCCGGGGGCGTTCCGCATATCTTTCCGGAATTCTCAACATGGACTATTCCTGGGTCTGGCGGGACAAAAACTGGTACGGTTACCTGGAGCTATACTACAACGGACTTTCCGATGCGGATTACACCGATCATTTCTCTGATTCCGCCATTTCAGAACGTCTGGCCAGGGGAGAACTTTTCGCCCTGGGACGCTGGTATCTCAGCGGCAACATCAACCTTGAGGTTCATCCCCTGGTCAATGCCTATCTCACCCCCATCGTAAACCTTAACGACGGGTCAGGCACCCTGCTGCCAAGAATTGTATACGACTGGGCGGATGACATCCGGCTCACCCTGTCAGCGTCTGCAAGCTGGGGAGACAGCAACACCGAGTACGGCGGTTATCCCATCCCCGGCACCGGTTTTACCTCAACACCTGCGGACAGTTTTTCTGCCTGGATCAACTGGTATTTTTAAGTGTTTTCTGATATAGTCGCCTGATTTTTTTGATGAATTAAAAATTGCGGGGCCACATTGGAAACCATCATCAGACAAATCCTGACCTCAAAGGTGTATGAAGCGGCCGTTGAGACACCGCTGGACAACGCAGTTGTTTTATCCCGGCGGCGGAACAATACGATCCGGCTCAAACGGGAGGATCTTCAACCCGTCTTCTCCTTTAAGCTTCGCGGGGCCTACAACCGCATCGCCCACCTCACCCCGGAACAAAGGGAAAAAGGGGTCATCGCCGCCTCGGCCGGAAATCACGCCCAGGGCATGGCTTATGCCGGCAGACTGCTGGGCATAAAAGTCCTGATTGTCATGCCCGTCACCACACCCCAGATCAAAATCGATGCGGTCAAGCATTATGGGGCCAAGGTGATTCTCCACGGTGTCAGCTATTCCGAATCCGCCGGGTTTGCAGCCAAAAAGGCCGCATCATGCGGGATGGAAGTCATTCACCCCTTTGATGACGCGCTTGTCATTGCCGGCCAGGGCACCGTGGCGCACGAACTGCTGAGGCAGAATCCGGGAGACCTGGATGCGGTCTTCGTCCCGGTGGGCGGCGGGGGTCTTCTGGCGGGCATGGCTGCCTATATCAAGCTGCTGCGGCCTGACGTCCAGGTCTTTGGCGTCGAACCCGGGGACAGCGATGCCATGGCCCGGTCCTTAGAGAAAGGGGAAATCGTCACCCTGGACGATGTGGGTATCTTTGCAGACGGTGTGGCAGTTAAAACCGTTGGCGCCAAAACCTTTGACCTCTGCCGCAAATTCGTTGACGGCATCATCCGGGTAAACACCGATGAAATCTGCAGCGGCATTAAAGCCATTTACGAGGCCACCCGTTCCATTGCCGAACCTGCCGGCGGCCTTGCCACGGCAGGCCTGCTCAAACATATCCGGGAAACCGGCTGCACCGGAAAAACCCTTGTGGCGGTAAACTCCGGGGCAAACATGAATTTTGAACGGCTCCGTTTCGTGGCCGAACGCACCCTCATCGGTGAAAAGCAGGAGGCCCTTTTCGCTGTCACCATCCCGGAAAAAGTGGGCAGCCTGAAAACATTCTGCCAGGACATGGTGGGGGACAGGAATATCACCGAATTCAACTACCGCCTGGAAAACCGGGACTGCGCCCGGATCTTCGTGGGCATCTCCATGGGCGTCCCGGAGGAAAGAGACGCACTAAGCCAGCAGCTTTCTAAGGCCGGCTACGAAAACATTGATCTTACGGACAATGAGCTGGCAAAAAACCATATCCGTCATATGGTGGGCGGCCGCAGCGAAAAGGCTGAAAACGAACGCCTTTTCAGATTCTGGTTCCCCGAGCGGCCCGGCGCCCTGGTGAACTTCCTTGACGCTATTAAAGGGGATCTGAACATATCCCTCTTCCACTACAGGGCCCACGGCGGCGACTTCGGACGGGTCCTTGTAGGGCTTGAGGTGCCACAGGGCCACGGCCAGGCATTATCGGAACGTCTCAAAAGGCTGGGTTACAGGTTTATTGAAGAAACCCAGAATCCTGCCTGCGGCCTTTTTCTGTGATACAGATATGCAATGATGTATTTAGTTACAATTCCGAATTTGATATGGTCTGATAACAGTTGAAAATTCACTTCAAAAGGAAATGACGATGCCAGATAGACGGATGGTTACACTTTTAATATCAGTTATCCTGTTGTTTCCCGGGACATCCTACCCACGTCAGCGCTCATCAAACCAGACCATCACATGGTATCGGGCCGACTTTCCGCCTGTGACGATAGTTGAGGGGCCGAATGCGGGACTCGGTTTCTTTGACAGGGTCACAGACCTTTTATCAGACCAATTGCCTGACTATGATCATCGCCACCAGGTGGCCAATTTCAAAAGAATTATCATTGAACTGAAAAACAAAAAAAACGTCTGTTGCCCATCCCTCTACAAAACAAGAGAGCGCGACACCTTCATTTCCTTCTCAATTCCTGCCATGGTGGTTCTTCCCAATGTACTCATCACACAAAAATCTTTAAAGGATAAATTGGGGCCGTATCTGGATAGAAACAAGAGAGTGGGACTGACAGGACTGCTGGAAAATAAGAATATACGTTTGGGTATTTCAAACGGGCGGAAATATTCCGGCGGGATAGATGAGGTGCTGTCCCAATTTCAGGGGGCAGAAAACATCTCGATCAGATCAGGGGAGGATGTTTTCAAAGGGCTTTTGGATATGCTGTTTTTAGGACGCATAGATTGCATCATCGGCTATCCCATAGAGGCGAGTTACTTCTTAAAAGGAAAACCCGAGTTTAATAAACTCCAGATTTACTTTATCGCTGAAAATAAAATTGATTTCACCATTGGCCACGTGGGATGCCCTAAAACGGAGTGGGGAGAAAAAATCATAGAAAGGGTAAACCAGGTGCTGATAGAACACAGACAGACGCCTGAATACTTGGATTTCTATGAACACTGGCTAAATGACGACACCGTCCCATTCTACAAAAAAACGGTAGCGGACTACTATGATGGTGAATGACACCCCCACCTTTATCAGTGGGACGCCCGAAAGGCAGTCAGCCCTTTCACCCCCATGTGAAAGCCCCGGGTTTCCCGATCAAAGATTCGAAATATCCGGGATAAAGGTTTGGACCGTCTCCAGATAGGCTGCCGGATCGGCATTCGGATTAAAAATTGTCTCGGCGCCGTTGTGGGGTATCTGCCTTCCCGGTTTCAGGAAATCAACGATACTTGTACTGGCGATGCCGGTGGCGGAGTGCTTCGCTTCTTTTTTCAGCATGGCGATGATATTGCCGGCATCTTCGATGGTGCATTGCCGCGTCACCCGGGCCGGCAATTCTAGCACGGCCACGGATACGGTGATCAAGGGCATGCGGCGCATGACACCGTCCCGTCCCTTGGCTACGATATAGCCGTTTTCCATGGATTCTTTATCGTAGAAGCTTTCGGCGTTTTTCTTAAAGTTCAGGGCCAGCTTGCGCATCTCCTTTTCAACCTCATCCCGTGTGCTGCCTTTAATACCTATGAAAAAATCATCCCCCCCCACATGCCCCACAAACCTGTTTTCACTCATGCCGGCCTTTTTCAGAAGGTCGGCAAACATAAGAATCAGGCGGTCGCCGTTCCTGAACCCGTACTGGTCGTTGTAGGGTTTGAAGTTGTCAAAATCAAAATAGGCCAGGTGATAAGTGTGGCCCATGTCCGCCAGTGCTTCGCTGAAGTACTCATGGATCATGGTATTGCCCGGCAGTTTGCTTAAGGGGTTCTGGTTTCGGGCCTGGGTCAGGTTCTTTTCGTTGATCAGTTTAAGCAGGGCCTTGGTGGACAAAAGTCCCACGTACCGCATGTCATCCACCATGATCAGCCCCTCGTTGTTATTAAAATGGGTGTAGGTTTCAATGAGCTTTTCCACGGAGGAATGGATATCCGCAATAGGGATTTTGGCGACGAACCGCGTCAGATCCTTGCCGAAGGAGGGGTTTTCCAACAATTGCCGGCCGAATTTTGAGAATATGTATTCCTTAAAGGCGGATTCCCGGATGATGCCCACCGGCTCGTCATATTGGTTGACCACGGGAAAAAAGGTGACGTCCTCTTCTTTGCGGAAAAGATCCACCACTGTGATCATGTCCGTATCCGCACTCACGGGCTTAAGGTATTTAATTTCATTGGCAATCAAAGAGCGGTCCTTAAACCGTCCGCTTCTGCGGTCCTTCCTTGCCAGCTCCCGGATATGGGAATATCTGGGTTTCAGCTCGCCTAAATTCCGGGTGGGGCGCTGGATAAAATAGCCCTGGATCATATCGCAGCCAATGGCCTTGCACTGGGCATACTCCGCCCGTGTCTCCACCCCTTCGGCCAGCACCAGGCTGCCCATAAAATGGGCAAAATTAACGATGGTGGACACCACCAGCCGCTTTTTGGGGTCATTTTCCATATTCTGGATGAAAAAACGGTCGATTTTAATGTAGTCCGGTTCGGTATAATAGAGGAGCTGGAGTCCTGAAAAACCTGTGCCGCAGTCATCCACAGCGATTTTAAACCCCTGGGAGTGATAGATATCCAATATTTTGGCCACATCGGAATTGTCGTGAAACTTATGTTTTTCCGAGATTTCAAAACAGATGTCATCCTGGGTATAGCCCAGGGAGTCAAGGAGGGTCATGGTGCTTCCCGGCGCATAATCCATGGCGTCGAACATGCGGTTGTCCAGGTTGTAAAACAGCTTAGCAGGATAGGTGGATCTGAATGCCGCAAACTTTTTTAAGGCTTTTTCCCTGAGCATCAAATCCACATGGTGGAGCAGACCGTCCTCGTAAGCGGTATCAAAGAGGGCGTCAACGGAGGAGAAACCGGCGTCTGCATGACAGCGCAGAAGGGCTTCGAATCCAAAGGTATTTCCGGTATGGATATTTACAATGGGCTGGAACGCATAATCGATGTTTTCCAGCCGGGCTGCCCATTCTTCATCCGTGGGGGTCACGACCACTTTCTCCCAAATCATATTGCCTGTCCTATCATTAGGTCACAAAATGTTTAGGAGCCTACATGAATTTTATGAGGATATGATTAAGGAAATCCCTGATTATCTTCTTTCGACCTGGTTTTACCGGGAAATTCCGGCCTTACCCTTGCTGGAGTGAAGGACGAATGTTTTGACCATCAATTCCCTGAACACCCGGATATATTCAATGGTTTTCTGGTTGATGTCCGGGGCATTTTCATTCCAGTCCACGTAAATCATGGCAAGAATGATCTTGTCCACGAAAACGGGGAAAACCGCAAACCCCTTTGCCTTTGTTAATTTGGGCATCTTTTCCAGGTACCACTGGGGAACCTGCTTTTTATACGCCTCTTTCTGGATATTGCGGACAATCATGTCCGTTTCCCGGGTAATGGCTGCATTAAAGAGGTCTGGCCCGGGTTCAATTTTGAATGCCAGTATCCGCGAAATATCCCTGGTTCGCACAGGTCCCCGGATATACCTGGGTTCCATGGTATTGGTCTGTTTCTTTTTGATGGAGATAACGGTCTGGGTAAAATAGAAACTGTTGTCCATGGTTTCCACCATACGGGTAAAAATTTCATGGATACTCATCTTATTGTTAAGGGCCTGCTTGAGATGGCTCATTCCCTTATCAAGCTCTTTTTTGCTCTTCACGCCGCTGGCTGTTTTGGCGGCGCTTTTACCTGTTGCCGGATCAACATCCAGAAGTTCTGCCTGGCGTTCCATTTTCTCGCGGGAGGTGCGAATAAGATGGACCACCGTTTTGAAGTCTATCTTGACCAGGCCCCGATATTTATCTGCAATGGCAGCACAGGCGTCAACCTCGTCCGCCTCGTCCCCTGAAATTTCGCACAGTTCATGGATATAGGCACACAGATACCGTTGTTCCTCCAGAACGGTTAACTCACTGCCGTTGGTTTTAAACCGGGAAACCGGCTGCATGGTCTGCACAATATCCTTGGGCATGTTCAGTTTCAATGCAACGATACGCCCCAGGTCCGCATAGGACAGCCCCATAACGGTCTTTGCCGCCTCTGAACGGGACATGTCCCTGTCCTCCATGGCGATCTCCACCTGGATGTAAGTCTCAGGGTCGAACAGGGCCACCAGATATTCCCCCAACTCATAAATCATGGCGGCAATCTGGAGGGTGTCAGTGGTGGTGTTTTTGCGCTCCGTGACAATCTGCCGGGCCAAAATGCTCCGGTGAAGGCCTTTGAGGGTCTTTTCCTTCAGGACATCCGAGTTGGCAAGGTCCGTCATCATTTCATACACCTTCAGGCCGGCTGCAATACCGCGGACCTCATCGGTCCCCAGGATGATCATTGCTTCGGAAATGGTAGAAATTCCCTTTTTGGAAAACTGGCGGTAATACGAGGAATTCACCACTTTGAGCACCTTGGCCGTCAAGGCCAGATCCCTTAAAATAACGTCCGCAATGTCTGCCGCAGACGAATACTTCATGGTCAGAATCTGGTTGACGTTGCTGATATGACGGGAAAAGGACAGAAACGCATCCTGGCCTTTCATCTTCTGGATAATGGAATTTACAAAGACTTTATAGTCATCCGGATCGGCTCGTACCTCTCCTTTAGGATGGTTCCCGGTCTTGGCAATCAGGTCCTTGATACTAATGGTATCCAAATCGATACCATTATGGTTGGAATCTGTTCCGCCCATTCATACTCCGCTGTAAAACATGCTTGAAAATATCGGGGGTTCGTTCGTATAATATGGGTTACATCTTAGACGTTTTGGCCTTGTTTTTCAACGGATTTAAAAAAATCCGCCATAGGATCGCACCTGCACCCAAGCAACCAAAAGGATTACAGGCACGCCACACAGGCGTACCAGGTCATATATGAGCCCGACACCGGAACAAGAAGACAATATCAGGCAGAAAATCCTGGGGATGAAATCCGCCTTTTCCAGCTACAATATCGTGAGGATGCGGGAAGCACTGCGCTATATGTCCGGGCCCAAACTATCGCTTTTCATCAAAATCCCCTTTTTGATTCACGTGAACCTGCCGGATATACCCGGATTTGTCTCACAGCCGCCGGCAGCCCACGGCATATACAACTTCAAAGACTCAGGGTTTTATAAAGAAGGGTTAAAGCTGATCAACAAGTCAGGCGCACCCAAGGGATTCACCTCCGGATCAGCCCCGAAAGATCCATGTGTGCTGGGTTTTTACCATATCGGATCATTGGGTACGTTTACCCAGTCCGCCCAGTCTGATTTTGATTACTGGGTCATCATCGACAAGGAAAAGTTTGACGAAAAGCGGTACTACAACCTGAAAAAGAAACTGGATCTGATCGCCACCCATGCACTTGAGGAATATGACCAGGAAGTCACCTTCTTTACCATGGACCAGGCCGAAATCCGCAGGGACTGTTACGCAGGCTTCAACAAGCAAGAAACCCTGACGGCCCCCAAACTTTTTCTCAAAGAAGAATTTTACAGAACATTTCTGATGATCGCAGGCAAAATCCCCGTCTGGACCATCCTGCCCCCGAACATCAAAAAAGGGACCTATTCAGCCCTGGTGAAAAGTATCTGGCAGATACCGTCGCTTACCACCCTGGACCAGGAGTTCATTGATCTTGGCAAACTCGAATACCCTGAAAAAAAAGATATCCTGCGCGGGATTCTCTGGCACATCTGCAAATCAAGGGAAGACCCGGTCAAAGCCCTGATCAAGGCCACCATGATCCTCTCCCAGGGGTTTGGCAGTCATGAGCATGCCAGCCTGCTCTGTGACGAAATGAAGGCCAGGTTCGGGGATGCCGGCATTGATGACTATAGGACAGATCCTTATAAGATCCTTTTTGACCGGGTGATTGCCTACCACGAGACCCATGCCCCAGAAAGCTTGAGCCTGATCAAAAACGCCATATTCTTCAGGCTCTGCCAATACCCCATGGTGCGCCCGCCTGAATCCGGCTCCCCCAAAAAACAGTTGCTGGACCGGTATATACGGGCATGGAACCTGACCCCCTCCCAAATCAAGAAACTGATCACCTATCCGTCCTGGTCCGAGGATGAGAAAATGCTTCTTGAACGAACCTTTGTAAAACGGCTATCCGAAATGTACCGGCAGGTGGGACAGGATTCAAAGGCAAATTATAGATCCCTGGACCCCACCGAGCAACGAAACCTGAAAATCCTGATGCAGAAAACCCGGGAACGCTTAAACCTTTCGGACCGGAAAATTCAAGGGTGCTCCTCCTTTTTGGCCCGTAGGTCCTTTGATGCCTTTGAGCTTGAAAAAAATAACGGCCATGGCTGGCAGGTCAAAGCGCAGGCTTCCGATGGCGATAAGGAACGGGTGTTGAACCGGTCCAAATCCCTTTTGGGGGTGCTGGGATGGCTTGCGGAAAACCGGTTATACCGGCGGTCGAAGGCCACCTTGAAAATGAAGGTGGATGACCGGTTGTTTGAAAGCCGGGAGGCGGCGGTGCCCCCGGACACCCTTTATCTGGCCCTCCAGCCTGTAAAACCCATAAACGATGATGTCTTTGAATTTGATGCCCAATGGACAAAACTCATGGTGCTGCTGACGGGCCATACACCGTCACAAGGTTTCACCCGGGTGGAATTTCTCGGGATAAATTCCTGGGGGGAATTGTACGAAGATGAAATGTCCCTTGACACCGGCAGACCCATGGCCCATAGATATAGGGACATCGCCGAAAAAATCAACCAATACGAGGGGGACCGCCCCCAACTATTGTTTTATCAATTGGCATCCCGGCGGGACCCGGACGCCGTATACCAGATCAAGCAATGGTTATGCGACCGGTTCATGATAGCGGGTCCCGGGATTCCTAAAAAGAAACGTCCGCTGCTGGACAAATTATAGGATAATTCATGACTGACGCGTCAATTCTCATAGTCACCGAGGATCAAACCGAACTGAAAAACTTAAGTATTGCCATCAAAAAAATGGGGTTCCCCTCTCCGGCCCGGGCCACCGGCGGCAGTGATGCATGGAGTATGCTGAAATCTTCCCCGGTCGACTGTGTTATAGCGGCCTATGAGATGGAAGAGATGTCCGGACTGGCCCTGCTTAAGATCCTTCGACGGGAAGATACGCTGGGGGATATCCCCGTTTTTCTGACCCATGACGCCTTCACAAAGATCAAAGTCATCAAGGCCGGCCAGGCAGGTGTAACCGGACTATTTGTCATTCCCTTTGACCGGGAGGGAATAAAGACCAAAATCGAAATGGCCCTGGACGGGGTCAAAGATCCGGTGATTGAAAAGACGTCGGAAACCATAGACAAAGGCCTGGAACTGATCGAAAGAAAAGAGTACGCCAAGGCGCTTGAAGTATTTCAAAAACTGGTATCCCGGAAGGAAAACCCGGAATACTATTTTAACATCGGCTATATCAAAACCGCCCAGAACCGCCATCCCGAAGCCATTGAAGCCTTTTCCAAAGCCACCCAGCTTGACAGGCTTTACGTAAAGGCCTACGAGGCCATGGCACGGGCGTACAGGGCCATGGGACAGACGGAAAAGGCAGAGGAATACATGCAGACCGCAGCGGAAATATATATGGATACCGATAAGCTTGGGTCTGCAGAAGACCTGCTCAACGAGCTTTTGGAATCCGGCACCAATTCTTTGAACGTCTTCAACACCTTAGGCGTGCTTCACCGGAAAAAAGGCAATATGGAACAGGCCCTGCAACAGTATAAAAAAGCCCTCAAGGTCCACCCGGATGAGCCCTATATTTACTACAACATCGGCCGGCTTTACCTGGACATCAAAGATATGGACAACGCCAAAAAGTACTTCCAGGCCGCCCTGGACAAAGACCATGGTTTTGAAGAGGCCAAACAGGTGCTCAAGGCCATTGATCTAGGTCTGATATAAACGTTTTCCCGGCAGACCCTTTCCATCTCCGGTATCTCAAGGTACGTTACAACCAGATGGGATGTATATCATCAATGGTGTCTTTGACGCCGTTCACGGCAGTGGCCAGCCTGAAATAGCGTAGGGCCATGCCAAGGTACCGGGTCAGCAGATTCAGGGTTGCCAGATCCCTCTCACTGACCTGCCACGGTTCACTGTGGTACACCCGCAGTGCCCCGATAATCTTTCCCCTCAGGTTCACCGGCAGCGACACAATGGAACGAATGCCCTCCTCCTCAGCCTTTTTGGGATATTGAAGCCGGTCGCTGTTGCGGGTGTCCGTGATGATCACAGGTTTCAGGTTGTCCGGGAGCCGGATACTCTGGTCTGTGAGGATCGGCCCCTTATTCAGATAATTGATGCTCAGGCCCTCCGTGGCAAGGATTTCCAAGGCATCCTTGCCCGGATTCACCACAAAAACACTGGCGGCTTTCACCCCGAGCGCGGACACCAGAAGCTGGGTGAACTGGGTGCCCATGATGGTCGGGTTGTTCGCGTCAAACACCGTATCCACGATGAGTTTTAAATGGGATAACTCAAATCTGTTTTCCATGACATCCTCCTAATTGACGATGTGTACACCGATGCCCCCGTTCACATGGCGTACAATCCGCTTTGAAATACTTCTGGAAAAAAAATTCACGATGTTTCCGGGATTCCGGTTCAAAACCACCACATCGAACCGGCCCTCTTTCCACAGGTTGATGATATCCGTGGCAACGTCCGTTTTCACCGGTGCGAACACACAGTGGATATGGTGGCCTGCAATCCCATGATTCATCAACTGGTGGCGCACCTCTTCTAAGGCCCGCTGCCGGTCATCCTGCTTGAGCTTGAGAAGGGAGGCATTGTGAACCACCTGCTTCATGATCTGGGTGTCCCGGATATCCACCTCCGGGACCGGGGTAAAGGCATGAAAAAGCGTGACTTTCACCCCGTGACGTTCGGAATACCGCCGGCCCACAAAGTCCACGGCCTTTTCATCGTTGGGTGAAAAATTGTAGGGAATTAAAATGTTAACTGACATTGAAGACCTCCTTTCAAATTACACATAAACCCCGGTTTCGGGTAAAGTTGGTCGCTTCAAAAGGATACCTGATATGAAGACTGGATTTAGGTGTCGAAGAAAACGCTCCGGTGTCAGAATAAAAGGCGGGTTGCAGGTCTGGCTTAGGGTGGGTTCAACTGTCTTAACTTATACCAGATCAGCGGCGGCATGACAATTAAATTGACAATAAAACCGAGGCTTTGTAGACTTGAAAAAAGGTTGATGCGACATTGGTACGCGCCCCAGCCCTTCTGAACAATTCTTTCAGCCCGAAGCAAGCCGACCATTTTAACCCTTTAATGAAAGGAGGCTTCATGGCCGTTTCCGTTATCATTCAAAGACGTGTCAAAGACAAGGAAATCGGAGCCAAACTGGCACCTTATATCGTCCAGCTCCGTTCAAAGGCATCGGTTCAGCCCGGATTCATCACCGGACAGACCTTCAGTTGCATTGACTGCGACGGGGAATACATGGTGATCTCCACCTGGGACACCATGGAAGACTGGCAGCGCTGGATGAACAGTGATGAACGCCGAATGATCCAGAAAAAGGTGGACGACCTTCTGGGGGAAAGCAGCCGGTACCGGTATTACGAACCCCTGGTGGGCGGCATACCGCCCAAATTTGAGGACGCGTAATTCACCCGAGACAAAAGGACAATTTGACAAACAGGGACCGGCCTTTTACTGTGAAAGGAACCCCATAACCCCTATCACAGGAGACACCCGTGAAACCTGCCCCCCTGAAACCGATCAGATCCGTTCTATCCGTCCCGGGCAACCGGGCGGAGATGCATGAAAAGGCCAGGTGTTCGGCTGCGGATATGGTCATGCTCGACCTTGAAGATTCCGTTCCGCCGGAGGAGAAAAAACAGGCCCGGCAAACCGTTGTCCGCACGATATCAGATCTCGCCTGGAAAGACAAAGCCCTTGCCGTACGCATCAACGCACTGGATACCCCCTTTGGGTATAAGGATGCAGTGGAAGTGGCCGAAGCCGTGGGAGATAAACTGGATCTGCTGGTGCTGCCAAAAACAAATACCCCGGGTGACATCCACTTTCTGGACAGGCTGCTTTCCGGTATTGAACTGGCCTGCGGGCACAAATTCGTCCTCAACATTGAGGCGGCCATAGAAACGGCGGCGGGACTTAACCAGGTATCGGCCATCGCTGCGGCTTCGCAGCGCCTAGCGTCTCTTTCTTTCGGGGTGGCGGATTATACGGCCTCGGTTGGTGCCGGACTGGCATCTGTTTCCGGCCACGGCGAAAATGATGCCCACGTATACCCGGGACACCGCTGGCATTTTCCCTTAAGCCGCATGATCATGGCGGCGAAGGCCAACGGGTGTTTTGCCGTGGATGCCCCGTTTGGAAACTTCAAAGACAGCGAGGGACTGAAGGCATCTGCAACCATGGCCAAAGCCCTTGGCTGCGATGGAAAATGGGCCATCCACCCGGCCCAGATCGATACCATCAACCAGGTGTTTTCCCCCACGCCTGAAGAAATTGAAAGGGCCTTAAAAATACTGAAAACAGCAAAAGAGGCCGGCCACACCAGAGGGGCTGTGGCCATTGACGGAAAAATGGTGGATCAGGCCACCATCCGCCTGGCCCGCAGGGTGCGTGACCACGCTCGTCACCTGGGGCTGGTTGCCGCCCAATAGATCATTTGTCTCCACAGGCATTACCATCACCGTCCACGGCTCCGTCTGCGATGCCAAGATGGGTTTTGACCCCGCACATATCGTTGCCCTCCACCACCCAGGCACCGTCTGATGCCACCACCATCGGCACAAAAGAGACATCGGCCGCCCGCATCAGTTTCATGGTCTTATCGATTTTTTCATCGGCCGCCTCGCAGGTGACAAGGGTTTGGGGCAGGTTCATCTCCCGGTACGCCGCGTAGTTGAATTCCTTGCACAGGATATGGGCCGTCATGTCCCGGCTTTTGGCACTGAGCAACGGAAAGACGATCAGCTTGAGCTTCAGCTTTGCCTCAAATGCCAATGCCTCAAGTTCAGGCAGCATGGCTTTGCAATGGGAGCAGTTGGGGTCGGTGATGACGTATAGAAAATCCGTGGCCTGCCCGGGACCGAAACTCATGGACACCAAGGGCGAAAGATCCTTATGCCGCTCCTTGAAAAAGCGTCTTCGCCGTTCCTCAGCCATGGCCGTTTTCTCATCAGCCGCCTTCCGCTCCGCCTCGGCCACCTCAGACAGGCTGTTCATGGTTTCCCGGGTCACCGGCACCCTGTCCCTGAAGAGACGCCCCGCCACAAGGGCGGATTTTCCGGCATACACCGGCGCCAGATTGCCGTCAACGGCAATGACCACCTCACAGAACTCACCACTGGGCCGCTTTAACACGATTTTTGCCCCGGGGGATAAAGGGACATGATTTGCGATCCAGTCCAGGGTCACATGGGTGCACACATCCCCTGCCGCCGCCGGGGACGCCAGCAGCATCAAAGCAGAAAAAAAGATCAAAACAGATTTTATTTTCATGGGAATTTCCTTATGCTTTCTGATTCTAAAATATGGAACAAGACCTACTCCTATCATAAGTCATCCCCGTGGGACAAGAGCTTCTCCCGCCCTGATAAATGTAAAATCTGCACCCCGGCACTTGATTTAGGCCCAGGATTCAGAGTAAAACTGAACCGCATCTTATTTCAATACCTTAACTGGAAGGGATTGCATGACTTCGGAGAACAACGACAGATTATTTAAGATTCTGCTGGATGCGGCCAAAAAAGTATCCATGGGCAAGTACGACCAGACAGACAGCCTCATGGAGCTGACCAACCAGAGCAAATACCCGCCCATGGTATCGGAACTGGCTGAAGCATTCGGTATGATGATTGTCCAGGTGGAGGCCAGGGAGTTCAACCTGGAAGGGTTGCTCTCCCAGCTTACGGCCAAGAACAAAACACTGGAAGAGACCCTTCAGCGGGTCCAGCTCTTGGAAAGTGTCCGGGGCCACCTGAGTAAATTTGTTCCCAAATCCGTTCAGGATATTATCGACAACAACCCGGAAAATCCGGATCTGAACAAACATGAAAAGCATATTTCCGTATTGTTTTTAGATATCGCCGGGTACACCAAAATGAGTGAAACCACCTCCAGAGGGGACATGAACCACCTCATTGAGACCTATTTCAGCGAGTTTCTCAACATCATCGTGGAAAATAAGGGAGACATCAATGAAACCGCAGGGGACGGGCTGATGATCCTCTTCCAGGACGAGGACCCCAGAATACATGCCGCGAATGCCGTGACCGCAGCCGTGGGCATTCGGAAGCGGACCAATCTGATCAATGCGGCCCAAAAAAGCGGCGGCCCGCCCGTGATGGTGAATATGGGGATCAATTCGGGACTTGCGGATGTGGGGTCCACACGGTTCAGCGGGATTGCCGGGGACCGCTGGACATTTACCGCCTCAGGTCCGGTGACCAATATCGCCGCCAGGGTCTGCGGCATCGCCACCAACGGCGGCGTGCTGGTCACCCGGAATACTGCGGATCTCCTTGACGGGCGGTTTCAACTCGGGGAGTTTACCCCCCATACCCTGAAAAACGTGAGTAAACCCATTCAGATATGTGAAGTAACCCTGTAACCCGTTTCTTGGGGAGCGTCTGACAAAATACCCTCTTATCGTTTTAGGTATTCATCACATCTTACGTTAGTCTTTCGGCAGCGCGTCAATACTGTCGTAGCAGGGCATAATCGAAGGAAACCCTGAAATTTCAATCACCTCTTTGATATTATCCTTATGACCGGCCAGGCTGAACTCCCCGTTGGCAGCCTTCAGTTTTTTGGCTGCCACAAGAAAGACCCTGAGCCCGGCACTTGACACATACTCAAGACTGCTCAGGTCCATGGCCACACGGGTCTGTCCGTCATCAATCAAGGCGGTCAGCGCCTCTTCCAGTTCAGGGGCAGTCACCGCATCCAGGCGTCCGGTAATCCGTACCACACAATGTCCTGCCATCATCTCCTTGGCAATATCCATTTCATCTCCCTAACATATTCGTTCGCAGGCTGCCCCCTGTCCGGGGTCATTCCCGCCATCATTGCACAGAGGTTCCTTTCTATGTGATATATGGAAAAGTGTCAATATGTAACCCGTCCCTTACGGCCAAAGGCCCCCTCATTTTCAGGACAGGGTGATGTCCATGCGTCACTCACAGCCCGGGTCATCTACGCTTTAGAATAACCGGGGTGACATATCTGCTGAACATCCGGTTAAGCCTTTGCTTTCGCTTATAAGATCACAGCATTAGCAAAAAAGCAACTGTTGACCTTGCCACCTGCTTTGGCTATAATCGGCACTGTTCGCCCGTTGGTTTCTTGACACCTCAACACAACGCCGGCAGCGCCTTTGGACCGCTGGCCCATGCGTCATTTAGGACTATCCCCCATGATTCTTGTGATCGGTGAAATTCTGTTCGACCTATTTCCTGATGAGCGCCGCATCGGCGGTGCTCCCTTCAACTTCGCCTTTCATCTGAGGCACCTGGGGTTTGACGTCCGGTTCATCTCACGGGTGGGCAAAGATACCCTGGGCAACGAGTTAAAAGACTTTCTTCACCGGCACGGATTTGCTGCCCAGGACCTACAGACAGACCCCGCCCATGCCACCGGCCGGGTAACGGTATCCTTGAAGTCGGACGGCAGCCACGTCTTTGATATCGTCCGGGATACCGCCTATGATCACATTGAATTCACCGATCATTTAAAAGGCCTGTGCACCGCCCCGCCCGATCTGCTTTACTTCGGCACCCTGATCCAGAGAACAGAAAACGGCCATGCTCTGGTGAAAAACTGCCTTTCAGCGGCAGGCCCTTCCTGCGTGACATTCTGCGATATCAACCTGCGGCCGGGCTGCTACACCCCAAAGATTGCAGCCGACACCGTGGCAGCCGCGGACATCCTGAAGCTCAGCGATGAGGAGCTGGATATCATCGCCCCCGGCCGTGATGCAGACCTGGAAACACGTATCCGGCACCTTGCCCGATCATCCAATCCGGAGACGGTCATTCTGACCCGGGGCGAAAAGGGCAGTATCTGGGCCACCCGGCAAGACACCCTGTCCCACCCGGTCCCCGGCAAAAAGAGGGCCGCGGTTGCGGACACCGTCGGCGCCGGAGACGCCTATGCCGCCATGGCCGCGGCCGGACGCCTCAAAGGGCTGCCGGACAGCCAAACCATGGCCCTGGCGCAGGAATTTGCCGGCCGCATCTGCGAAATTCGCGGGGCACTTCCCCACTCCCCATCATTTTACACGGACTTCAAACGAGGACTTTTCCTATGACACAGACGCTTTATATTCAAATGTTCAGTATCCACGGACTGTTGCGCGGACAAAACCTTGAGCTGGGATACGATGCCGACACCGGCGGCCAGATCAAATATGTGGTGGAACTCTGCCGCACCCTTGCCAAGCACCCCATGGTGGGAAAGGTGGACCTGTTTACCCGGCTGATCAGTGACAAAGCCTTTTCTTCAGACTACGAAAAGGAAGTGGAGCAGGTATCGGACCGGTTCAGGATCGTCCGAATCCAATGCGGCGGCCGCAAGTATATCCGTAAAGAACTGCTCTGGCCCCACCTGGACGAATTCGTGGACAAGACCATAAAGTTCATCCAGCAGGAAAAGGACGTGCCCCACATCGTCCACGGCCACTATCCGGATGCCGGCTACGTCGCCATGGAACTCTCCCAGTTTTTCGGGGTCCCATTTGTCTACACCGGCCATTCCCTTGGGCGGTCCAAAAAGGCCAGGCTACTGGGGGAAGGGATGTCCGAACGTGAAATGGAACGGATGCTGAAAATCAACCACCGCATCGACACCGAAGAAACCATACTCAAATACACCGATCTGGTCATTACCTCCACCACCCAGGAAATCGAGGGGCAATACGGCCAGTACCGGAACCGGACGCTGTCCACCTATCGGGTGATCCCGCCGGGGATCGGCATCGATAAGTTTTACCCCCACACCCATGACACCTTTGAGTCCGTGGAGGATAAAGAAGAGGCGCTATTCGCCAAGTCATCCCTAAAACAGGAACTCAACCGGTTCTTTCAGCATCCGGACAAGCCCATGATCCTGGCCCTGTGCCGGCCGGACAAGCGAAAGAACATCGAAGGCCTGGTCCGCTCATTCGGCAAGGATACCGAGCTTCAGGCCATGGCCAACCTGGCGGTGTTCGCAGGCATCCGAAAAGATATATCGGACATGGAGGATAACGAGCGGGAAGTACTGACACGGATGCTTCTGCTCATGGACAAGTACAACCTTTACGGGAAGATGGCCATTCCCAAGAAGCACGACTTTGAACACGAGGTGCCCGAACTTTACCGCATTGCCGCCTCACTGAACGGAGTATTCATCAATCCGGCCCTTACCGAACCTTTCGGTTTAACCCTTCTGGAAGCCCAGGCCTGCGGCCTGCCTATTGTGGCCACCCGGGACGGCGGCCCCCAGGATATCATGGCCAACTGCAGCGGCGGCATCCTCATCGACCCCAAGGATGACACGGCCATTGCCCAGGCCTTAAAAAAAATCATCGTGGACCGGGACCTGTGGAACCAATACTCTAAAAACGGCATCATCAATACCCGAAAGCACTATACCTGGGAGAGTCACGCCGCCACCTACATGGACACCATCAACCGGCTATACGAAGATAACGAAAAATCATCCCTGGCGGTCCGCACCCCCAAGCACAGCATCGGCCACCGCCTGTCAAGCCTTGATCACATGATCATTACGGATATCGATAATACGCTTTTGGGGGGAGAGCCGGCAGATGTCCGGAAACTTGTAAGACTCCTGGACACCCACAGGGACCGCATCGGTTTCGGCGTGGCCACCGGCAGAAACCTGGACTCTGCTGTAGCAGTGCTGAAAAAACATAAAATTCCCGATCCGGACATCATCATTTCAGATGTGGGCATCCAGATCAACTACGGCAAAGATCTTCACCACGACAAGGGTTGGGAAACCCATATATCCAAAGGCTGGAAACCGGAACCAATGAGACAGCGCCTGGAAGACATTCCCTTTATCACCCCCCAGAAAGACGCCAATCAGGCCCCTTACAAGCTGTCCTACTACATGGAGCCGGGTAAGGACCGTCTGCCGAAAATCCACCATGTCCTGACCAAAAACCGCTTTCTTTACACCCTGATATACTCCCATGAACGCTACCTGGATATCCTGCCCTTCCGTGCCTCCAAGGGCAAGGCGATCCGGTATCTGAGCTACAAATGGGAGATCCCCTTGCATCACTTCATGGTCTGCGGGGATTCGGGCAACGATGAAGAGATGATCAAAGGGGATCCAAAAGCCGTCATCGTGGGCAATTACAGTTGCGAACTGTCCCACCTGCGGCCCGGGCGGACCATTTACTTTGCCAACGCCCCCTATGCCGCCGGCATCCTGGAAGGCCTTTCCCACTACGATTTTATTGAAACTGCACAGAGGTAGCCATGACCTTGAAAAACAAGATACAACTGATCACCTACCCGGACTCCCTGGGTGCCAACCTGCCCGAACTCCATTACGTTCTCAGAAAATTCTTTGCCAAAGCCATCGGCGGGGTGCATATTCTTCCCTTCTACCCCTCCTCTTCCGACCGGGGATTTGCCCCCAAAACCTACGATGAAGTGGACCCGGCCTTCGGCACCTGGGAAGATGTGGAAAAAATCGGCCAGGATTTTGACCTGGTCATTGATTTCATGGTCAACCATATTTCTCGCCAGTCGGAATTTTTCCAGGACTTTCTTGAAAACGGTTTCCGCAGCGAATACGCGGATATGTTTCTCAGTTTTGATAAACTGTCACCGGACGGCTATGTGGCCGAAGAAGATCTTAAAAAAGTGTACACCCGAAAGCCCCGGCCCCCCTACCAGAAAATCGAACGCCCCAACGGCACCCTGCAGAAAATCTGGTGCACCTTTGACTACGAACAGATCGACCTGGATTACGACTCCCCCAAAACCCGGGAGATCATGCGTAAATTCCTCATACGGCTGGCCAGGAACAAACCCAAGATGATCCGCCTGGACGCCATTGCCTATATCACCATGGAACTGGGCACCAATTGTTTTTTCGTGGAGCCCAAAATCTGGGAGTACCTGGAGTGGTTCGACGATTACGCCTCGGCCTTTGACACGGAAATCCTTCCCGAGGTCCACGAACACTACTCCTATCAGCTCAAGCTGGCGGAACGGGGGTACTGGTGCTACGACTTTGCCCTGCCCATGCTGGTGCTCCACGGCCTGTACATGAGCACCACCCGGCGGCTGAAATCCTGGCTGAGAAAATGCCCCCGCAAGCAGATCACCACCCTGGACACCCACGACGGCATCGGGGTGGTGGATGTGGAAGACCTTTTAAACCAGGATGAAATCGACGATACCCTGAAAACCCTTTATAAAAGGGGCTCCAACGTCAAGGAAATGTATTCGGGACCCGAATACCAGAACCTGGACATCTACCAGGTCAACTGCACCTATTACTCGGCCCTGGGCTGCAATGACGACGCCTATATCACCGCCAGAACCATCCAGTTCTTCACCCCGGGCATTCCCCAGGTTTACTACGTGGGCCTGCTGGCCGGGGAAAACGATATCGAACTTGTGGAATCCACCCGTCTGGGCCGCAACATCAACCGCCACAACTACACCCTGTCCGAAATCCGTGAGGATTTCCAGAAACCCGTGGTCCAGCGCCTGCTAAAACTCATGGAATTTCGAAATTCCTACCCGGCCTTCAACGGGGAATTTACCCTCATCAAATCCCCGGATACGGAACTGATCCTGGAATGGTCAAAGAAAAGCTACACGGCCACAGCCTATATCGATGTGAAGGCATACACCGTCAAGATCACCTATACGGACCCGGTGGCTTCCAGAACCACGGATTATATCGTTTAACCCTGGAATTGAACGATATAATCAGACGTTCATAGCGTCGCTAATCCACCGGATAGTGAACGCCCTCGCGGTCATGCCATGTGATGTGAGAATGCGATTAAAAACGATATACAAAAAAACGTGTTCAGATACATTTTCATGATGGCGGGAATCTGATGCTTGACACCGTGGGGCCAAGGGGATACAATGCCAAACACCATCCCAACATCTCGAAATCATTCAAAAAAAACATATGGAGGCGAGTATGTTTACCAAACAGTATCTTAAATCCAAAGCCCTGTGCCGTGTAAGGTTCAAACTGTATAAAAAGCAGATCGGATCGGTGGATAAAGTTCATCTGGTTGGTGAATTCAATGACTGGGACGAAAAGCAAAAACCCATGAAAAAATTGAAAAGCGGGGATTTCTCAGCAGTCATGGATCTTAAGCCGGACCGGGCATACCAGTTCAGATATCTGATCGACGATAACCGGTGGCTGAATGACGAAACCGCAGATGCCTATTGCCCGTCCCCGTTTCCCGGTGTGGAGAACTCGGTAATCACCCTGTAAATATGAAGGATTGCTGCGGTGGCAGCACCTGAATCAGCAGTCATTACAAAGAACGGAACGACAATGTCTTATTTTGACTTTTCAAGTTTTGAGGATTCCTTTCACCAGTACATTAAATATGCGCTTGGCAAAACCCTGGATCAGGCATCCCACAGGGATCTTCTCAATGCCGTGTCCTATGCTGTCGGACGTTTTTTAATGGATATCCGGTTCGACACCCGGGAGCGGTACCAGCGAAAAGATGTCAAACGTCTGTATTATCTGTCCCTGGAGTTTCTCATCGGTACGCTGCTGACCAACAATCTGATTAACCTCGGCATCTATAATCAATGCCAAAGATTTTTGCATAAAAAAGGCATCAGTCTTGAAGAATTGGTGGATAAGGAACGGGACCCGGCACTTGGCAACGGGGGACTGGGCCGTCTGGCCGCCTGTTTTTTAGATTCTCTGGCAAGCCTGGACATGCCGGGATTCGGGGATGGTATCAATTATGACTATGGTTTATTCAAGCAGGTCATCGCAAACGGGTACCAAAAGGAAAAACCCGATTACTGGCCCAACCGCATGTCTCCCTGGCTGATCCGCCGGTCCGAAAAACGGTATATGGTACCCATATACGGCAAGGTGGACGATTATACAGATCCGAAAGGTGAATACAACCCGACCTGGGCCGACTGGGGACTGATTCTCGGACGTCCCCATGACATCCTGATTGCCGGATACGGCGGAAGAACCGTTAACAGACTTCGGCTATTCAGTGCGGAAGCTTCGGAAGATTTCGACATTGCCATCTTTAACGATGGAGATTATTTCAAGGCCGTGGGCAGAAAAATCAAGTCTGAAACTGTTTCCAAAATTCTTTATCCGTCCGACTCAAAAGATGTGGGTAAGGAGTTGCGGCTGGTCCAGGAATATTTCCTGGTGGCCTGTGCCCTCAGGGATCTGGTGAGGGCATATGAAGAACGCCATGATTCTTTTGAAAATTTCCATGAAAAAAATGCCATCCAACTGAACGACACCCACCCTGCCCTGGCCGTGGCTGAACTGATGCGTATCCTGATCGATGAAAACGGAATGGACTGGGAACCGGCCTGGGAAATCACCCACAAAACCCTGGGCTACACCAACCACACCCTGTTGCCAGAGGCGCTTGAAACCTGGCCGGTGGAGATCGTCCAGAAGGTGGTCCCCCGGCATATGCAGATTATTTACGAGATCAACCGCCGTTTTCTGGAATCGTTAACCGTCAATCATCCTGACGTCACTGCCCAGGGAATTTCAAACATGTCCATCATTCAGGAAGGCCAACCGAAACAGGTGCGTATGGCAAATCTGGCCATTATCGGCAGCCATTCGGTAAACGGGGTGGCAGCCATCCATTCTGAATTGGTGAAAACAAGACTGGTGCCTGATTTTTATAGGATTTGGCCTGAAAAGTTCAACAACAAAACCAACGGGGTTTCCCCACGACGGTGGATTGCAGCCTGCAACCCGAGGTTGGCCGCTTTTATCAACGAGACCATTGGACGACGGTGGCTGTCGGATCTGGAACGGATATGGGAACTGGAAGCCTTTGAAAATGATCCCGGCTTTTTGGATCGGCTGTCACAAATCAAGCTAGAAAATAAGAAGGATCTGGCCGCCTACATTAAAAAAATCGTGTTCCAGACCGTTGACCCCTACTCTATTTTTGATATCCATACCAAACGGATACATGAATACAAACGTCAACTGCTTAATGTGCTGCATATCATTTACCTGTATATTCTGGTCAAAGAAGACAAAAAGGATATCGGGCACCCGAGAACCTTTATCTTTTCGGGAAAAGCTGCCCCGGGTTACCATCAGGCCAAATTAGTCATCAAACTGATCCATTCCGTGGCCGCCGTGGTAAATGCCGATCCCCAGGTCAACGCCCTTATCCGTGTGATTTTCCTGCCGGATTACCGGGTGACGCTGGCAGAGAAGATTATCCCGGCCGCAGATGTCAGCGAGCAGATTTCCACGGCCGGCATGGAAGCCTCCGGCACCGGGAACATGAAATTTGCCATGAACGGTGCACTGACCGTGGGGACTTTGGACGGTGCCAATATCGAAATTGCGGACCAGGTTAAAGCGGACAATATATATATCTTCGGACTCACTGTCGATCAGGTTGAAACCCTGCGCCCCCACTACGAGCCCAACCGGTACAGCGAAAAAGATCCGGTATTGAAACGGGTCATCAAGGCCCTTTACTCCAACCGGTTCTGTCCGAATGAACCGGGGATTTTCAAGCCCATCGTCAGCCAGATACTTGCAAGAAATGAACAATATCTTCATCTGGCGGATTTTGCCGATTATGCCCGGGCCCAAAGACAGATCGGCCAGGATTTTCAGGATCAGAAAAAGTGGCAGTCCATGTCACTCAAAAACATATCCCGTACAGGAACCTTCTCCAGCGACCGGGCCATCAGGCAGTATGCCGATGACATCTGGCGCATTCAGTCCCAGACGGATTAACGATATATAAGCACCATAGCACACCGGCTGGGCAGATACAGACTCAGGCAATTTCTGTCATCTTTTGTGAAGACCGTAAAATGGATCTGACCCGGGGTCAGTCTTTGCATCCCGCAGAACCGTTTCTCGTCCGTATCCAGAATCATTTCATACTTTCCGGCAGGGGCGTCAATCCGGTAATCGTTAAACGATTTGGCCGGATGAAAGTTGAATATAAAGATCAGATTTTGGCGTTGAAAGGCCAGTATTTTATCATCCTCGTGGATGTATAAGAGTCTGGAGGAGGCGTCCCCGGAGAACAGGTCTTGTTGCACTGCCAGGGCAATCATTTGGCGGTCAAACTCAAATAATCCGCAATAGTATAGGGTGGGATCATACTTAAGGGACCACTGGCGCCGGGCGTAGGTGTATGAATAACCGTTCCCGGGTGAGGGGAAATCCACCCATTCCGGATGGCCGAATTCGTTTCCCATAAATGTGAGATATCCTTTGTGGGCGGTTCCCAGGGTTACCAGCCGGATCATTTTATGCAGTGCCACGGCCCGCAGCGTTTCAGCACTGGTATCGCTGATCTGCATGCCCGTGTAGATCCGTTCCCCCATCAGGCGCATCATCAGGGTCTGGTCACCCACCAGGGCCTGGTCATGGCATTCCACGTAACTGATGGTCTTTTCTTCGGTTCTGTGCCGGATCAGTTCAAACCAGATGGTTCCCAAGTGCCAGTCTTCATCCCTGACCTCTTTGAGTAACCGGATCCACATGTCGGCTATTCCCATGGCAAACCGCAGGTCAAATCCGGTACCGCCAACGGCTTTCGGGGCGGCAAGACCGGGATAGCCGCTGACATCCTCTGCAATGGTGATGGCACGGGAAGAAATAGAATGCACCAGGTCATTGGCCATAAAAAGGTAATTTAAGGCATCCTGGTCCACATCGTCTCCAAAGTAATCTGCATACCGGGTAAAGTCACGGCCCAGTCCATGGTCATGAAAAAGCATGGAAGTAACACCGTCGAACCTGAAGCCGTCCACCCTGAATTCTTCCATAAAAAATCTCAGGTTGGACAACAAAAAATTCAGAACCTGAGGTTTCCCATAGTCAAAACATCTTGAGTCCCAGAGTTTGTGGTGTCCCCGGTCCTTACCGTGGAAGAACTGAAAATCGGTGCCGTCGAACCGGGACAGCCCTTCCACTTCATTTTTGACGCTGTGGGAATGGACGATATCCACAAGAACGCGGATGTCCATGCCGTGGGCCATGTCAATGAGATACTTTAAATCATCCGGAGTTCCGAACCGGGAAGAAGGTGCGAAGAAACTGGAGACATGGTAGCCGAATGACCCATAATAGGGATGTTCCTGAACAGCCATCAACAGCAGGGTGTTGTATCCGGCATGCACTATTTTGGGCAGAAGATGCTCAGCAAACTCCACCCAGGTACCGATCCGACCCTCTTCAAGTGCCATGCCCGGATGGGCCTCGTAAACCAGAAGCGGAGCCTTAGGCGGAATAAAATGGTCCGTCTGCCAGTGATAAGCTTTATTTGGTGCCCAGACTTGGGCGTTGAAAATCAGGGTGCCGGGGTCCTGAACCACCCGTGTGGCTGCCGTGGGAATCCGGTCTGATTCACCGCCATCCCAGACCATCCAAAGCCGGTACAGTCCCTTATGGGCAAAACAATGCTCCGGGAACCGGCCTTCAAAAATTCCTGCTTCGCCTGTTCTTGTCAGGGCCCAATCATCCGACGGTTTCCATTGGTTGGCGGGGCAGAGGATAAATATACCGGTGGCATTGGGCGCCCACTCCCGGAATACCCAGGTTTTGCCCGACCGGTGCAGTCCGAACCTGTTATGATAGTCTGCGGCACTCTGCCATGACCGACCTTGCGTAAATTGTTGAGACGTTTTGCGGGCCTTTGACAATCGGGACTGGATGATTTCGACAAAGGGCTCAAGCCAGGGATCGTCAAACAAACCGGCATTGCCATACGGAATCCGGTCCGCCCTGTTTTTATCAGACAAGGAATGGCCTTTTGAGCATCTTTTCATACAGGTTGATATACCCTTCCGCACACCGGCTGTGGTTGAATTCAAGCACGGACTCAATCATGATCCGTTTAATCTGGCGTTCTTTTTCATCAGGGTCCAGGGCAAAAAAGTCCATGGCCCGGTCAACGGCCCAATTGAGTCCTGACAGATCATGGACATTAAAAAGGAACCCGTTGCCCGAATCGTTTTCCGCTTTCAAAGAGCGGACCGTATCATGGAGTCCTCCCGTGTCAAAAACAATGGGCAGGCTGCCGTATATGGGTCCGATCATCTGGGGCAAGCCGCAGGGTTCAAAAGAAGAGGGCATGAGTACAAAATCGCTGGCGGCAAATGCCTGGTGGGATAAGTTTTCGTTAAAGCCCCAGACACTGATGCGTTTACCCAGACCATGAAACCGGACGATGTCGTGAAAGTGTTTCTGATACTGTCCGTCCGCCACCGATATGATCTGAATCCCTGAGTCCCAGTGGCGGGAGATCATGTCGTACATGCTCCCGGCCAAAAGCTGACACCCCTTCTGGACCGGGTCCAGGCGGGAGGGCCAAAAAAACAGCGGGGCCTCCGGGTTCAATTCAAGGTCAACGGTTTTCTGCAGAAAGGCTTTATTCTCCCGCTTCATGGCCCGGTGGTTTTTAGGGCCGAAATTATGCCGGATCATATGGTCAACGGCCGGATTGAACTCAGGTTCCGGTGCGTTTAATATCCCGGTGGCGCATCCAGCCTCATACTTGTGGGCCAATTCCGTCTGCAGGTCGGAAGGAACAAATGGGTGGCGGTTTTCCACGATCTCCTTTAAAAAAGTGGGGCTCACCGTGTTTACATAATGGGCGGAGAAGATCCCGGATGCCAGAAAATCCACCCGGTTTGTGCTCCAGCTCTCCTCATAGCTGTGGGGGGGCTGCTTAAAGAACAGCCATTGCCAGAAACTTGCGGCATCAATTCCCCTGTCCTCAATTTCCGCAAGTGTGGAGGTCATGGTATGAATATTGTGGATGGTAAACAAGCAGGGTATTTCATACTGCCTGGCCATGGCCGGAATCAGGCCGGTCATCCAGTCGTTGCAATGGATAATATCCGGTTCCACCCGGGGAATGATATTGTTGATGACTTCCCGCTGGAAAGCCAGAGAAACTTTCAGGTCTTTATCCGAGTACCCTGAGTAGACACTTTCCATGTAAAGAAAAGCGCGGTCCGCAGCCAGATGAATGCGTTCCTCATCCAGACGATTTCTGATTTTGGCAAGTTCCCGGTTATGCTTCAAGGTGGAATACCCGTTGTAAATGGATTTGTAATCGGGAAGCGCCACATGGACATCACATCTTAAATCAAACAGGGCACTGATCAAAGCGGCAGAGACATCAGCCAGCCCCCCGGCCTTGGCCGAGTAATTGGTACCCGGCCCCATATCTTCGGGCAGGTATGTGGCTTCAGGTGTGACAATCAGTATTCTTGGCTTAACAGACATGGCTTATTTTTCCGTATTGCTTTTGCATAAGGCAGCTAAAGGTAAACACGTTACCCAATTCGAATGTTAAAATCCGGACAAACAGCCGACCTTGTGCAGGGTTGTAAAAGTCATGTTTCTCAAAATCCTTTATTGTCCATTTCTGTCCTGGTTGTCCGGACCGGTGGGTTTCCTGCATTCACCCAGGTGACCAGCCCCGGTGTCAGGCAAAGGATCTGATCACCCTGCGGAATGACCCGGGCCGTATAACCGAACCTGCCGGAATCGGCACAGGTAACCCGGCACTGGTAAAGGTATTTATCGTTTTCAACCGACCGGATAAGGGTCATGATTTCAGGGTGCCCTCCCTCAAGACTGCCGTCCGGTTTCATACGCCCGTGGTAGAGCTGGACCTGCACATCGTCAGGGGTCAGTTCTCCCAGTTCAACAATGACCTGCATCACAAAGGTATCTCCCACCCGAAGATCACAAGCCTCCACAAGATCGGGATCACCTAACCGGATGCCCTGCCAGAGACGATCCAGCCTGGATTTTTTCAAGGCAAGCTGTTTTGCCTTTTCGGCATTGTCGCAGGTCAGGTATTCCAGGCTTCGGATGGCGGGAATGTAAAACCGGTCTGTATATTCCCTGACCATGTGGTCACTGGAATAATGGCTGATGGTCATTTTCATGGATTCTTTCATCATTTTAATCCATTGGAAAGGCGGATTTCCTCGTTTTCGGTCGTAAAAAGTAGGGATGACTTCATTTTCAAGCAGGTTGAACAGCGCCCGGGATTCAACATCGTCCTGGTATTCCGGATCGTCGAAATGATCTGAGTTTCCGATGGCCCAGCCCCTGTCTTCCCGGTATCCCTCGCACCACCAGCCGTCCAGAATGGACAGGTTGAGTCCACCGTTGGCAGCCGCCTTCATGCCGGAAGTACCGCAGGCTTCAAAAGGCCGCCTGGGGGTATTCAGCCAGACATCTGCGCCCTGCACCATATACCGGGCAATATTGATATCGTAATCCTCGATAAAGACGAACCGATGGCGAACTTCGTAGCGGCGGGCAAATTCAACCATCTGTTTTATAAGGGCCTTTCCCTGGTTGTCCGCTGGATGTGCCTTTCCGGCAACAATAAACTGGACCGGCCGCTCATCATCGGTGATCAGCCGGGTCAGCCGTGATACATCCCGAAGCAGCAGTCCTGCCCTTTTATAGGTGGCGAACCGCCGGGCAAAACAGATGGTCAGGACCTGCGGGTCAAGGACCTCGGCGATGTCATCCAGGATATGTCTCGGTGCGTTTCGCCGCTCATACTGTGCCAGAAGGGCTTTGCGGCTTTTCCGTATCAGGGTGGAACGACTGTACTCATGGGCCTGCCACAGGTCGTTATCATCAATGTCGTCAATCCTGGAAATCATGGGCTCATCGGATTGTCGTCCGGCCCAGTCCGGAGACAGGTACCGCTCCAGAAGGATATTGATGTGCCGCGACAGATACGAGGTAATGTGAATCCCGTTGGTCACGTGAGTGATGGGAACCTCATTTACATACCGTTTGGGCCACAGGGACTGCCACATTTTCCGGGCCACCCGGCCGTGAAGCTGGCTGACCCCGTTGATGTATCCTGAAAAAGCCGCGCCCAGGATAAACATTGAAAAACGCTCTTCTTTGTCCTTTTCCGGCGTCATCCCCCAAGAGAGCAACTCCTCTTCTAAAATACCAAACCGACCGGCGTAGGGTTTCAGATAATCCAGAATCAATTCCGGATCAAATTGGTCATGGCCCGCTGCCACAGGGGTATGGGTGGTGAAGACACTGGTGCGCAAATGAATCTGGACGGCTGTGGAAAAATCCGTGTTGAACCGATCCATGATCATGACCAGCCGTTCCAGCACGGCAAAGGAACAATGGCCTTCGTTCAGGTGGCAGACCATAGGAAAGATCCCCAGAGCCTTAAGAACTTTCATGCCGCCGATGCCTAAAAGCACCTCCTGGGCCACCCTTGTTTTGCTGTTGCTGGCGTACAGCCTGGCTGTGATATCCCGTACGTCGGGACTGTTACCGGGTAGATCCGTATCCAGAAGCAACAGACGGATTCTTCCCACATAAATCTGCCAGGCACATACCCTGACCACACCGTCAGGGCCGAAAATCTCTACCATAAGATCTTCGCCGTTTTCCAAGGTTACCTTGGTTGCCGGCAGATCAAACAGATCCACCAAAGGATATTTCTCAAGCTGCCACCCGTTCTGGTCCAGGTGCTGCCTGAAATACCCTTCTCTGAAATGCAGACCGATGGCGATCAAAGGAAGGCCCAGAGTGGAGGCGGCCTTCAGGTGGTCCCCGGCCAAAACCCCTAATCCTCCTGCAAAAAAGGGCAGGGACTCATGTAAACCGAACTCCATTGAGAAATAGGCAATGGTGCCGGGAGGACTTTCCTTGAAGGCTGAAACCTGAATCGGATCGGTAAAAATGGTGTCAAACTTATTTTTAACCCGGTCCAGATGGTTTAAAAAACTGTCGTCCGATGAGAGGGCTTCAAACCGGCGCTGTGAAATCCCGGCCAGGAAGACAATGGGGTTCTTTCCAACCTTGTTCCACAAAGAGGGGTTCATCCGGTGAAATAGGTCAATGGCATCATGATTCCAGCACCACCATAAATTTCTGGCCAAATCGTTTAAAAAAGACAAGGATTCCGGAACCGCCGGATAGACCTTGTATTCAAACATGCTTTCCATCATCTAAATGCCTTCCTTTTTCATTCGGGTAAGCTCATGGGCCACGCGGGCCAGTTCGCTGACACCCCAGGCCTGGGCATCACACCCGCGTGGGGTATGCGGATAGTCGCCGTCAAGAATTTCAGGGACATACCCTGCAGAACCGGTGCGCAATAAACCGGCGGCGCTGCCCAGCCAGGCCAGGGCTGCATCAACACCGAGTTTCCCAAAGACCCTGGCCCAGGCTTCACAAAAAAGAGGCATCTGCCAGGTCCAGGCAGTGCCGTTGTGGTAGGCGGGTTTTCTTTGGGTATCTTCATCCCCCTGGTATTTCCCGGCATAAGGGGCGTAGGGATCGTTCAAATTCTTACCGTGATGGACAATGTGCAAAGGCTGGGTGACCGGCCTGTTAGCGAGGCTGCGGATCCCCCCCGGAATCAGAAGCTCCATACAGGTTTCAATGGTCGTCTTCATTATTTCCGGGTCATTGACAACCCCCAGTGTGATCAGCAGCAGTTGATTGGGCCGCAGGGCATCATCAGCCGTGGCAGCAGCGGCACTGGCCGGGTGCCGGCAGTGAAGGCAATCGCTGAAATACCCCTTGCCCTCAAGCCAGAACAGGTCCATAATCCCATGCCGCACCCGGTCTGCCCGTCTGGTCCAGGTATCTTTTTTCCCCTGGACATCAATCCGTGATAAAAAGGTCAGGGCGTGCCACCACAGGGCCTGTATTTCCACAGGATACCCTTGGCGGGGAGTGCCGGCCGGAAAATTGGTGTCCATCCATGTAAAATGGGCCGGACTGTACAACAGACAGGTGTCGGGATCGGCTTTCACCCCTGTGGGGGTTCCCCGGATCATTGCTTCGGCCATCCCTATGAGGACCTGACGGATGGTCCGGCCGTCTGCATCTTTTTCCAGTACGGCCGTTCCGGGATGTTGTTCTGCCAATTGTCGGCAGCAGGCAAAAAACCACAGGGGGGCATCCGAGGTTTCGATGTTACCGGCGTCCTTGCCGCAGATCATATTCGGCACAGTCCCACCTGAGGCAAACCGGCCGAAAAGTTTGACCATCTCAATGGCCTCTTTTGTCCGGCCAAGTGAAATCAAACAGCGGCAGAAAATCAAAGTGTCTCTTCCCCAGTCCAGGAACCATGGGAATCCTGCAATAACGGTTTTTTGATTGTCGCGGTTTACCACAAACAGGTCCAGCGCCCGGACAAGAGCCTCGGAAAAAGGAATCGTTGTCTCAGAAAGCGGTACGATCCTGATCTTTTTTTCCCATCCCGGTTCCGGCAGGGTCTGGTCATGGGTTACACAGGCTTCCAGATGCAGGGTCTGTCCGCCGTTTAATGACAGGTCAAAATAGCCCGGACTGAACAAGTCGGACTTATCGTCCAGGCCCCGGGTGGTTTCAAGGGGGCGTTCAACCATGTACTGCCACTCAGGCATGTGTACGAATCCGGATACATTGGCCGCCACCCGAAGCACACAGGACCGTTCGGATGTAAAAAAGAATCCTTTCTCAAAAGGGATGACCCGGGTGGGCCATATACTTTCAGGACCGGTAAAGGCTTTGACTGTCTGATGAAAGCTCCGGTCCTCAATGTCGGCCCTGACAATGATGTTTACCTCCCGGTGATCCTCAAGCCTGCGGCTGTGATCCTGGGACTGGGAAGGACGGTAAATGCTTAAAACAACCCTGTTTTGTTCTGGATCAATCTGCATGGTCAGATTCAGCAAATAAAACCGGCCTTCCGAGGTGGGAATCTGGAACTGCCACCTGCAGCTGCGGTCGTAGCTCAGACGGAAGTTCTGCAGGCAGTCCAGACAAAGTTCCCGTGAGTATCCCTGAAACACCGCCCAGATACGGTACCTGGATAAAAGCATCCAGCGGTCCTCGGGCAGGTCGGGGTTCAGATTGGCACCCAGCAATGCGTCATAGCGGCTTTCCAGCCGTCCGAAATCGGCAGCGGCCCTCATCATCCCCCCCCTTTTTGTGGAAGCGGTTTGCTTGAGGGTCGGATCACGGAACACCTCGTGCCGCGAGAATGTTTGGCGCAACGCCAGGGTTTCAAAGGGAGCCAGATAGCGAATGTGGCCGGTTTCTACCCGGTTTTTTTCAGGATTGAATATCCGAAGCTTTATCAGACAATCCTGATGAATCCCTTTCACCGAGCGGGGCATGAAAAACGCCCAGTATGCAGACCCGGCTTCCAGGCTTAAGCTTTCTTTGAATTCCAGGGTGCTTTTGCCGGGACCCGTATCCGATAGTTCCGCCCGGAAATGGTCCGCACCTTTGACGGCCAGAATAAATCCCGGGGGAACCATGACCCATCGATTCAGGTCCCTGTGGATATCAAAGACAACAATACGGCGTTCCCGGGATGCAGGATTCAATGCGTTGAAAAAGGAGAGGGGATTTTTATCCAGAGCACTTACGGCTGCCTCAACGTCCAGACTGCCGAGGTCGGCATACCCTTTTACGGCCGTTATCATGGAAAGCACCAGGGCCTTTTTTTTCTGCAAGACCACTTGTCCGGGAGCGCTGGCAAGTTTGTCAGCCGATTTTGAAAGCATGTTCAATTCAGCAGCGTGTAAAGTTAAGGCCAGGACCTGTCCGGGGCCAAGTTCCAGAGTATGGATATCGTCCCGGGTGGTGACCCAGACGAGTTCACCTGTGATCAGGTCAAGCCACGGGGTTCCGGTATCTTCGTCTTTGTCATTGGGCCACCTTGCAACGGCCTTTTCACTACAGTTCAAATTAACCAGCACCAGCACCCGGGATTGTTTTCCCGGAGAATACCGGCGCAATACCAGAGCGGCACTTGTTTTTATCTGGATCAGTTTGAGATGCGCCCCTGCAAAAAATGCGGGATGTTCCCTTAAAATAACAATCAACCGCGTGATAAAATCGACCTGGTTGACCGGGCTGTCCCAGTTCAGACAGGCGGCTTCATGAACGTTTATTTTCTCGGTGGCAAACCATTCGACGCCATTGGCAAATCCGAAGCCCCCGCAGACGCTGAACAGGGCACATAGCGCCGTTCTCATCCGGGCATAGGCATGGGAGGTTTTGGCCAGCCGGTCGTTATCATGGGTTTCCGCATAGTTGATCAGATGGCCGAACTTTTCAGAGATTTCGGCGGCAAAGGGCAGGTAGCGGCTGATATCCTCCAGCGTGTACTGCTGGAACATTTCAGAGTAGGCCCAGTTAAAGTTGGCCCGGCTCAAAAGGTCCTCCGTGGTGGGCACGGGTCCCCCCAGACCTTCAAGAAGGAAAAGGGTATCCGGGTATTCGTGCCGGACCTTGGCAATGATATACTCCCAGGCCTTAAGGGGGATCATGTATCCGGCATCACACCTGAATCCATCCGCACCGCGGTGGCACCAGAGCAGAAAAATATCGGCCATGTACTGCCATAGATCCGTATGACGGTAATCCAGTTTGGTGAGATCTGCCCAGACCACCCCCCAGGCCCCGGGTGCTTTTATCCTGCCGCTGTCTTCCCGATCCAGCCATTCAGGATTCGATTCATGGATACTTGCGGCCCACCCGGTGTGATTGATGGCAATGTCCAGAATCAGATAGCCGCTGTAACCATGGACGGTATCTGCCAATTCCATGAACTGCTCCAATGGCGTTGCTGACGGATCAAATACGGCCAGAGCCGGATCAACACCGGTGAAATCAAGGGCGGCATAAGGGCTGCCGAACCTTCCCATCCGGGCGTAAGTCGTGGGGGTGGGGTGAATGGGGAGCAGGTGGAGCACCCGGCAGCCCATCCTGGCAAAAATGAAATGAACCTGGTCTTTCAGATCCCTGAACTTACCGGATGGGGGGATAATCGTATACCCCTGGTCATCCAGGGACCGGACCACCTCCCGGATGGAAGGATCTGTTTTGTGGGCGCTTCGGGTCCGCCCAAACTGTCGGACAAAGGCATTGTAAATGATATTGGCGCAGCAGGTACCGGCAGGCTCAACATTGATGACGGCGTTTCCCCCCTGGGGCCAGACCGGGGAATCGCTGTTGTCCGGCATAAAAAAACACTTGGCCTGGAAATGGCCGGTTTCGATCAGGGGCAGGCAGATGGCAAAGGTATTGTCTTCCACAGGGGACATGGGCAGATCGCACCAGGCTTCTCCCAGCTTGATTTCGTTTTTTTCCACCCGGTTGATGATTTCGTTTCGGGCCACATCCGCTTTCCCCAGGTTCGTTCGCACATACGCCCTGCCGCCGCCGGCTGCGGATAAGCGAAGGAAAAATCTTACGCAATCGCCCAAATAAAATACCGTTGCCGTTCCCGGAGCCGGAGACTGAACAACGGAGATACTGGTGCCGCTGGAACCGGTCATGATGTCAGCCTTTTTGGATTTTGATCCTGATTCCAATTTTGAAATACCTCATCATATCATACCCTTACCAATAGTAAAGCGGCAAATCGAACACGGTGTATTTATTCCGGTCCATTTGCTTTTGTCCTTTCAGCACCGGTTTAAAAAATCGGTGCGAAGAACAAATAAAAAGCCCTCTGATCTTTGGATCATTCACGAAAAAGGGGAGCGTTCTTTTATTTCCTGCCCCGGCATCGGTCTGCCGGTTTATGGTAAATCAAAGAAAAACTGATAGGACACCTGAACACAGGTTTCGTGTACGTCGCTGTCCCAGCCATAGCGGGCGCGTTCGGGGCGGTCGGATGTAACAGAGAGGTATTCGGTGGTGATCCTGTGGCCTGCGGCCGGATCGAATGTCCAGGCGGCAAGCCAGGACCAGCCGCTTTCATCGTTGTTGTCACCTGAAAGGGCGTCCCGGTCATGGGTGGTGAACCGGTCAAAACGCAGGGTGAAGCGATGGCGGTCCCCGAAGGCACGGGTGAGCAGGGTGTAAAAGGACCAGAAATCAACGTTGACTTCATCGGCCGGTCCCATGGCGGTATCACCGGTCATATACTGGGCCAGAAATTCCAGCTCCAGCGGCAGAAACAGGCGGGTACCGATGCTCAGGAACCGGGTGTCCCAGGCGTATTGCTCACCGTCGAATGCGCCGCCGTCACCGTTGTTTTCATAGTAGAGCAGATGAAGGCTGCCATGGTCCCTGTGATGGATGTTGAGGCCGGTGTAAAACCCCACCCGGTCGTCGATTTCATGGAAAGGTTCGATCCAGGGCACCTGCCTGTCAAATGTACCGCCCGGGCCTATGGAGTCAAGGGGCGGCAGGGGCATGCGGTCAAACAGGCCGGCTTTGCGGTCGTGCAAGCTCCACCCCTGCCAGGCCAGGTAGGTGCCTGCCGGATCATTGGCCATGAAGGCCGCCCCCAGAAGCGCCACATCCCAGTCATCCAGGTTCCAGTGCGCAGGTCCCAGGTTTTCTCCGGGGGTTTGCAGGGTAAGTTCCGCCCCTATGGTTCGCACCTCCTGGCCGATCCAGGAGTTGATGGCCGAGGGGGTTATGGCATAGGTGCTGGTCCAGGCCCTACCGTGGTTTTCAAGGGAAACCTGTGGAAAAAAAGCGCCCAGCCGGGATTTGATCCGCAGCCCCTTGGGATTGGGCAGGGATTTGTAGGCCAGGAAGGCTTCGGTGACGTCCACCGGGGTCTTGTCCTTTTCAGGATCGTATTTCAGGACCAGATTTCCGGTCCAGGCCCAGCCGAACCGCGCCCGGGCTTCCAGGGCTATTTCCGCCAGGTCCGGGCTGGTATCGCTGTCCGGGGATGCGGGATCATGGCCGTATCGGGTCTTGCCCATGCCGGCAGTAAGCCAGGTCCGGGTGGAGTCATACCGGGTGAAGCGGGCGTCCATGAGGCCGTGGAGGGTGATATCCTTTCCGGGGTCAAAGGCCGGGGACGGGGTGGGCCAAATCATGACAGGCAAAAGACAGATGAAAAAAGCGAACCACTTGCGCTTCATGCCGGATTCGATCCTTTTTTCTGGCCCCAGGGGGATTCTGCCAGCCAGATTTCAAGGTCTTCCTTGGGCTGGGGACGAGAGAAGAAATAGCCCTGGCCCAGGTCGCAACCATAGGCCTTGAGCATCTCCATGGATTCCAGGTCTTCCACGCCTTCGGCAATCACCGTGAGCCCCAGGTTATGGCCGAGTTCCACGGTGGAGCGGACGATGACGGCGTCTTCCGCATCTTTGGCCAGTTCCAGGACAAAGGATTTATCGATCTTGATCTCCTGGACGGGCAGTTTTTTCAAATAGGCCATGGAGGAGTAACCGGTACCGAAATCATCGATGGAGAGTTTGATTCCCATCTGGTGGAGCTGTGTCAGCATGGACAGGGCCCTGTCCGGGTCCTGCATCATGGCCCCTTCGGTGATCTCCAGGATGAGCCAGTCCGGCGGCAGGCGGTATTTGGCCAGCAGGGCCGCCACCTTCTCCCTGAGTTTGGGGCTGAGCAGGTCTTTGGCAGAAATGTTCACGGCCACCTTAATCTCATATCCCTGCCGCCGAAAGTCTGCACAGGCTGAAACGGCCGTGCTCAGGCTGAAGTCGGTTATATGGTGGATGTTGCCGGTCTGTTCGGCCAGGGGGATGAACCCATCCGGGGGCATGAAGCCGTTTTCCGGGTGTATCCAGCGGATCAGAGCCTCCACATGGGTGATGCAGCCTTTTTTCAAAGATACTTTTGGCTGGTAGTACAGCACGAATTCATTGTTCTGGATACCGGTCCGCATTTCACTCATCAAAGAGAGGCGGGCCTTGGTATGGGGGTCCTGGGCAGGATCGTAAATCCAGTACCGGGCAGCGTGCCCGGCCCTTCGCGCCTGGTACATGGCGGCATCGGCCCGCTGCATCAGGCGTGTGGCGGTTTCCCCGTGGCAAGGATAGCAGGCCACCCCCAGGTGGGCACTGATATCCATGGTCACATCTTCCAGGGTAACCGGGGTTTTGAACCGCTCCAAAATGTCTTCCAGGGCCGGCCCCACATCATCCGGGCCAAGCGAGGGCAGCAGCAGGATAAACTCGTCACTGGCCAGGCGGGCCAGCATGTCCGATTTCTGAACGGCCCTGAGCAGCCGCCGGGAGATGTGCCGGATGGCCAGATCTCCCACCTGGTGTCCCAGGGTATTGTTGATCTCCGCCAGACGGTCCACGCCGCAGAGCACCACGCAAAAGGACTTATCACCACCCCCGGCACGGCCAATCATCTCATCCAGACGCTTTTCAAATGACAACCGGTTGGGCAGGCCGGTGAGGCTGTCGTGCCGGGCCTGGAAAAATATCTTTTTCTCCCGCTCTTTAATGCCGTCCATCATATGGTTGAACCCGTCGGCCAATCGTCCCAGTTCATCCATGCGGGCAACCGGCACGGGACTGTCATAATCTCCGGACTGGATACGGCCGGCGGCCACGGAAAGATCCCGTACCGGCCGGGTCACGCTGCCGGCAATCCAGATGGCAGCCCCCAAGGCAAGTATCAGGCTGAAAAGGGAGGTGCCCAGCACCCAGAGCATCATGGCGCGGTAGGGGGCCATGGCCAGATCCAGGGAGTATTGAAGCAGGGCCATGGCCCGCTTGTCTCCGGCCCCGTTGTTCAGGGACTTGACCAGGGTAACATAGGTGGTGCCGTTGCTCTCAATCCTTAAGGGGGTGTCCATGGGAATGGAGGACAGATCTGTTTCCCCGACGGTTTCCCGTAACGCCCCTGAAAACGTACTGCCCTTAAGCGCCATACGACCCTGGCCGGACATAAGCCCAAATGAGATGTCCAGGTCGAAGGGAGACTGGGATTTCAGGGCGGCGGCCAGGCCATCATCCATGGTCTGGCCAATGCCGATCCATGCAATGGGAATGGGGGCCAGTACCGGCACCACCGTGAATTCGTAGATCAAATCGTCCAAAATCACAATGGAAACGGCCTGCCCTTCCAGGTCTGCCGTTTCGATCAGCGCTTCAAAGGGAAAAATGCGATCCCGGGTCGTCCTGTCAAAGGTGTCCGAAACGATGTCGTTTTCCAGCGAGATCACCATGGCCCGGTCCCCGTCGATGCGGGTGATGAGGGAGTCCAGGGCCGACAGGATGGTGGGGCGGTCACTTGTGGCAATGGCGGTTCTGAACCCGTAATCCGATGCCAGTATCCCGGCTTCCCTGGCCAGGTCATCGGCCCGGTCCGCCAGTTGCTGCCGGAAGGTGTGGGCGGTCCGCACCAACTGGTTCTCGATCTGGGCCAGGGTGTTGGAAAGGGTGGTGCGGTAAACCGCCATGAACGTAAAGACCTGCAACCCGGTGATGAGCAAGGCAAAAAACAGGATGAGCCTGAACCTGAAACTTTTGAAAACGGGTATGGATTCCAACTGGGTCTGCATGTGCATGGCCTCAAGGCTTAATACGTTTTGTAGTTGTTCCGCCGATGCCGTTTTATGTTCCGTTTTTTCTTCAGGGGCAGCCGGATTTCCCGGGTAACAGTGCCGGTGGCCGGAATTTCCACGTCCTGGCTCACAGGCTTGCCTTTGAGCCGGGGGTGCCAGACCTGCATCTCATAGCTGCCGGGAGGCAGGACAGGGACAACGGCATTACCCTCGGCATCACTTTTGGCAAAGTAAGGGGTATCCGCCACATAGATATACCCCACCATCCAGTCATGGATATTGCATCCCAATACCACCACCCCCGGTTTGTCAAAGACCACGGCATTGGTTTCCTCTTTAGAGTAGAGTTTGAGTTCCATCATTTTGGGTTTGGAAAAGGAATAAACATGGTGACGGATATTGTCGCTGTTGGGAAACAGCACCCGGGTGCCGGTCCTCACCGGCAGTACATAGGGGACAAATTCCTTGTCCATTTGATCCATGACCGCTTCAGCCAACGGCTCCTGTGCAAAGGAGTTGGACGCATCTTTGGGAGTCAGACTCACCACGCCGTCTCCTGCAGCACCACCGTTGGCGTCCAGCAGGGTTACGGAAAATTCTCCTGCCTGGGCAGGCACGGCTGTCAGCAAGAAAATACAGATACAAAAAACTATGACCCCCCTGGGGGCGGATCGCTGTTTTTTCATGTGGCACCTCTTTATGGACAGAAGGATGACATGGTTAAACATAAATCCAACGACGGACAAAAACAAGGGCCGACGGAAATTAAGGGGATGCGGCACTGTGGATGAGGTGGAAACCTGGCCTGGGGCTTCACTGACCTGCGCTGTGCCTCCGTTGCTGCAGTGCAGCCGGTGTATTTGGCCCTGCCGATTGAAGTATTTTTTTTGATTATTTGATTTTTTTTGTACTATTTAGGTATATTACTCTTAATAATTATCTAACGTATGCCAAGCGAGTCTGATCCAAGTAGCAGGGTTGAAAAATTCGGGGGATTGTTTCGCCTTCTCCTTTTTCCAGAATCACCCCGGGTTCCCTGTCTATTTTTTTTGCTGTCTTTAATCTAAGTACAGCGGAAAGGAGATCCAATGGACATTAAAATTCGCAGCCACTTCATTTTCGTATTTGGCCTTATTGTCGCTTTGGCTATCGTGTATTTTCAAGGAGATTCCTGTGCGTCAGACCGCCGTCACGGTGCCCGGAGGGATCGACCGATACATCTTACTATGGGGCACAACCTGAATCCCGGGACCGCGATGCACTGGGCAGCCAGTTTGTTTGCAAACGAAATATATCGGAAAACCCACGGTCGGATATCCATTGAGGTTTTTCCCAACCAGGAACTGGGGACAGACCAGGAAATGGTGGAAATGGCGATTGCCGGAAACCTGGATATTATTTTAACGCCCACAGCCAAGCTAAGTGCCTATGTCCCTGCCATGCAGTTTGCCGACCTGCCCTTCTTATTCCCCTCTCCGGAGGCGGCATACGAGGTGCTGGACGGAGAACCCGGACAGCGTCTGCTGAAAAAACTTGATGAATTCGGCTTAAAAGGGATAGCTTTCTGGAGCAACGGATTCAAACAGTTTACGGCGAACCGACCGATTCTGCGGCCGGATGATTTTCAGGGTCTCAATATCCGTATTATGAAAAGCCGTATCATTGCTGACCAGTTTAAATCCATGGGAGCGAATCCCATTCCCATTGATTTTCACAAAACATACCAGGCGCTGGGGGACGGTATCGTGGACGGCCAGGAAAATCCACTTGTGGCAATTGCCGGCATGAAATTCTATGAGGTCCAGTCCCATTTGACCATCAGCAACCATGCCTTTCTCGGATATGTGCTTTCCTTCAATCAAAAACGCTTTCAGGCCCTTCCGGAACCGTTCCGAAAAACACTTGTGGCGACGGCGAAACAGATCACCCCTTTGCAGCGGATGGAAACGGAAAAAAAGGAAAAGGAATACCTGGATATCATCAGGCAGTCCGGATGCAAGATTACCGTGCTTACCAGCGCCCGCGAAAAACAATTTTTTATGGATTTGGCCTTTATCACCGATAAATACACAGACGTGATCGGCGATAACATCATGGACGGGGCCCAAAAAATCATCGGAAAGTACCGATGGGTTGATCACGGGAACAACGATCCGGTGATCGGGTTGACAGCAGATTTCACCATGTCTTCACCCGCATCGGGACGGGCCATCAGAAACGGGCTGACCTTTGCCGTCAACCAGATTAACAAAAACGGTGGCGTGCTCGAAAAAAAACTGCGGGTTCGGGTTATGGATGACAGCGGAATTCCGTCCCGGACCCGCGCAAATATAGAAAAATTGAGCCGGATTCCTTCCCTTGTGGCTGTCATGTCCGGCAAAATCAGCGCCACCGTTCTGGCCTGCCTCGACTTGGTACACAGGGAACACATTCCGTTGCTCATCCCGTGGTCTTCGGCCACGGCCATTGTGGAAAACGGATATAATCCGAACTATGCTTTCAGGGTGTCGCTCCGGGATCGGGATGTGGGGCCTTTTCTTGTCTCCCATGCCCTTGAAAAATCCAACAAGGTTGCCCTTTTGCTCATCAATAACGAGTGGGGAAAGAGCAACGAAAGTGCCATGACCCGTGCACTTTTTGACCGAGGACTCAGGCCCGAAACCGTCCAATGGATTAATATGGGAACGATTTCAGCAATTCCTCAATTGACTCAGATCCGACAGTCCGGGGCCGGCGTAATCCTGCTTGCGGCCGATCCCGAAACGTCCATACTTGCCTTTAAAGGGATGACAGGCATAGATCTATCCCTGCCAATTGTGTCACATCACGGCATAATAGGTGGCCGTTTCTGGCAGACGGCAGGGCCGCTGCTTTCAAAAATCCCATTGACCTTTATCCAATCATTTTCCGATACAGCCCGACTCAATACCCGACAAAAAGAGATTTTGAACAACTACCGGACCCTGCGTGCTATGAATCTGGCGGATACCATAATGGCACCTTCCGGGTTTGCCCATGCCCATGACCTTGCCCAATTGCTGGCCCTCGCCATAAAGGCCGCCGGAAGTTTAAACCGGCCCGATATCAGAAATGCCATGGAGAAGATTGACCGGTATCCGGGCCTGGTGAAAGCGTATGTCCGCCCCTTTAACAGGGGGCGGCATGAAGGACTGACGCCTGAGGACTATTTTCTTTGCCGGTATGATGCTGCCGGCCGTATTATAAGATTAGATCCGGAAGAACAAAATCAGCAGGGGGAAATGGTAAAAACACCCTAAGGAGGATGTTTAATTCCAGTGGAAAAAAAAAGACAACGGGGGCTTAAAGAGAGGCTCGCATTGCAGTTGTCCAGTTTCATGGGGATTGCGCTGCTTATCCTTACCATTGCTGCGGTTGTTCTATTCTCATATCACTATCTTAGCATGGTGAGAACCAACCTGATTCATACGGCAGAAGACCGTCTTGCAGAACTGGAACGGGTGTTTGCAAATTCGGTGGAGGATATCCGCCTGCTGAGTACCAACGCCCTGGTTGTAAACAGCATTGTTGACGTTCAGGGCCGACAAAGCTATCTTCCTGGAATCATAACTGATTTTAACCGAAAAAAAATGGTGCGGGCCAGCGGGATTACCGACTTCAACGGTAGCTTGATTTATAGTTCGGACCCTAAGTTGGAACATCGTATCGATAAACGGCAGATGATACGGAGTCTGTCCACCGGAAATCCTGTTTTTTATTACCATGAAAAAAGCCGCCAAGTGATTTTCATCCATCCGATATTTTTCTATGACACGCCTCAGGGGGTGCTGGTGGTTGCACTCAGTCTCGGCCAGAGCCTGAAAATGATTTCCCCTCTGACACCCTGGACATACTTCCGGCTGTCCAGCGGAGACCGGGAGGTGATTGCCCTTAACCACCAGCATGACAGATCATTTCTGGTACTCAGTGTTGCAGCAAAGGATTCGCTGGCACTATTGAATACGCTTGATATTCGTCTTGAGACAGGGGTGCTGTGGACCTACTATTTCAGAATGCTGGCTGGCCCCACATCACTTTTGCTGGCTTTAGGTTTGGGGGTTGTTATCGGTGCAGTGCTGCTGGCCCGCCGGGTGGGTAGCAATATTGCCAGGCCGATTCTGACCCTGTGTGAACGGGTGAAGTATAGTGACCTGTCCGGGGTGGTGCGGTGCAGCCCTATCGGCACCAATGACGAACTCGAGGACCTTGCGGAAATTTTCGACCGGAAGGCCACGGAACTTCTGGCTTCAAACAAAAAGCTTCTTTTATACCAGTTGGAGCTTGAACATAAAATTGCACGGAGCACTCAGGAATTGCGGGATAAAAACGAGACGCTCAAAAAAGAAGCGGCTGAGCGGCTAAACGCAGAAAACTCAGCCCGGGAGCGGGAACATCATCTGCGCACGATTATTGAAAACGTACCTGCCTTGATCGCCTATGTGGACCGAGAAGAAAAATATGTGTTTTATAATGATAATTACAGGAAACTGTCCGGAACCGGTGTAGATGACCTAACGGGCAGAAGGATCCGGGAAGTCATGAAAAAAAAGATCTATGCCCGGATTAAAACGCAGATTCAAACCGCCCTTGCCGGAACGCCGGTGGCTTTTGAGATCAAAAGGGAGGGAAAAAAAGGGCAAGCCCACCTTGCAGCCAATTATGTCCCCCACATTGTTGACGGGCAGGTGGCTGGATTCATAGCGCTACTGGTGGATATCACCCAACACAAACAACTCGAAAAGGATCTCTGGGATGCAAAAATGGAGGCGGAACGGGCCAATCAGGCAAAAAGCGACTTTTTAGCGAATATGAGTCACGAGATCAGGACGCCCATGAATGCAATTATCGGCATGAGCCATCTGGTTCTTCGGACCGACCTGAATCCGAAACAGCGTGAGTATCTGGATAGAATAGATGTCGCGGCCCATTCCCTTTTATCCATTATCAACGACATCCTTGATTTTTCCAAGATTGAGGCCGGAAAACTGGCGATTGAATCCACCCGGTTCTGCCTGGATGAGGTGGTAGAGGATGTCATCGGCCTGTCCATGGAAAAGGCGGCCCAAAATGGGGTGGAAATATTTTATACCGTTGATCCCCAGGTGCCTGCAGTGCTGCTGGGTGATCCGGTGCGCATCGGTCAGGCCTTGAATAACCTGGTGAGCAATGCCGCCAAATTTACCCATCAAGGAGAAATCAACGTCACAGCAAAATTGAAGGAGAAAAACAAAAAAAACGTGGTTATAGAATTCCTGGTGACAGATACGGGCATTGGGATGACAGAATCACAGGTGGCCGGCCTGTTTGAAAAATTCAGCCAGGCAGATTCCTCTACAACCCGTAAGTACGGAGGAACCGGACTGGGATTGGCCATTACCCGTCAGTTGGTAACCTTGATGGGAGGCGTTATCGGTGTAGAAACCGCTCCTGAAAAAGGGGCACGATTCACATTCACCGTAACAACCGGGTGTGAAGACCCGGAGAATGAAAAGCGGATGCCCGTGCTTCCCGCTGATTTAAAATACTTGAACGCTCTTTTGGTCAGCAGGATCCCAGGGCTTCTCACAAGGGTGGGACAAATGCTGGAATCCCTTTCCTTCAATGTGGTCTCCACAGACTCGCTGTTGTCATCCCTGGAAGGGGTGAATGAGGATAGATCACTGCCCTGGGATATTATTTTTATGGATGATGCTGATACCCATGCGGTTGAAGATATTGCCCGGATTAAAAACAGCCCTGTGGTGGTCATGCCCCTTATTACCCGGTACCAGGAGGTGGAACGCATGATTCAGGGCCACCCCAGGGCCGGCATCATCGTCAGGCCATTCACCCCATCGGGGTTGTTCAATACGATTGTCCAGGTGCTTGGTTATGAGCAGATGAAGATCAAAAGACGGGCAGCCAGAGGACGGGAAGGCCCCAACCCCATGAATACTGTCAAAGGGGCAAAGGTGCTGCTGGTG